>NZ_CP013435.1:3000000-3331737 GCF_001718795.1 Burkholderia latens
GGTGCGCGCGCCGCTATGCACCGACTACCGGCGTTCGGTCGTGTGCGGGATGCCGCCGCCGTCGTCGGGCGGCCTCGCGATCGCGCAGATGCTCGGCATCCTCGAGGCGATGCCGGACTGGCAGCAGATCGGCGCGCAGAAGCCGGTGCGCAACGACGTCGGCTACGAGCCGACGCCGTTCGCCGCACACCTGTTCAGCGAGGCCGGACGCCTCGCGTATGCGGACCGCGCGCGCTACGTCGCCGATCCCGATTTCGTGCCGCTGCCCGGCGGCAACTGGGCGAGCCTCACCGACAAGTCGTATCTCGCGCAGCGCGCACGGCTGATCGGCGACACGAGCATGGGCGTCGCGCAGGCCGGCACGCCGCAGGGCGCGACGCTCGCGTTCGCCGACGACCGCAGCCCCGAATTGCCTTCGACGTCCGACCTCGCGATCATCGACCGCTACGGCCAGGCGCTGTCGATGACGACCAGCGTCGAGGACGCGTTTGGTTCGCGGCTGATGGTGCGCGGGTTCATGCTGAACAACCAGCTGACCGACTTCTCATTCGTGTCGAGCGAGAACGGGCGGCCGGTCGCGAATCGCGTTCAGCCCGGCAAGCGGCCGCGCTCCGCGATGTCGCCGGAGCTCGTGTTCGACCAGAAGACGAAGCAGGTGACGATGATCGTCGGCTCGGCCGGCGGGCCCGCGATCATCAACCACGTCGCGAAGACGATGATCGGCGTGCTGGACTGGGGGATGACGATGCAGCAGGCGATCGCGCTGCCGAACTTCGGATCGATGAACGGGCCGACGCAGCTCGAACGCGGGCGCGTGTCGAATGCGCTCGTCGACGGATTGAAGGGGCGCGGGCACGACGTGAAGGTCGTCGAGATGAACTCGGGCGTGCAGGGGATCCAGCGGCTGAACGTGCAGGGGCAGACGGTGTGGTTCGGTGGCGCGGATCCGCGGCGGGAAGGAGTGGCGATGGGCGAGTGAACGGCCGCGCGAAGCATTCGCGCGTGCCCGTGCCGCATCACCCGCGCCCCTTCCACGGCACCAGCCGCCGCTCGACCCACCGCATCGCGAGATCGAACAGCCACGCGATCGCGCCGATGATCAAAATCCCCATCACCACGATATCGGTACGCAGGAAGCTCGACGCGTTGAGCACCATTTGCCCGAGCCCGGCCGTCGCGGCGACCATCTCGGCCGCGACGAGCGTCGTCCAGCCGAACCCGATCGCGATCCGCAGCCCGGTGAGGATTTCCGGCAGCGCGGCCGGCAGCACCACGTGCCGCACGATTTGCGCGAAGCTGCCGCCGAGCGAATACGCGGCGTTGATCTGCTCGACCGTCGCCGCGCGCACGCCGGCGCGTGCGGCCATCGCGATCGGCGCGAAGCATGCGAGGAAGATCACGACGAGCTTCGCCGTTTCGTCGATGCCGAACCAGATCACGACGAGCGGCAGGTACGCGAGCGGCGGCAGCGGCCGGTAGAACTCGAGCAGCGGATCGAGCACGCCGCGCGCGATGCGGCTCACGCCCATCAGAATGCCGGCCGGCACGCCGATCGCCGTCGCGAACACGAACGCGCCGAACACGCGCGCTGCGCTCCACAGCAGGTGTTCGGACAACGGCAGCCCGCCCTGGATACGGCCGTGCCATGCGTCGACGAACGCGATCCACACCGCTTCAGGTGCGGGCAGGAACAGCGGCGGCAGCCACTGCAGATGCGTCGCGACCCACCACAGCACGGCCAGCGCCCCGGCCGTCGCTACGCTGAGCGCGGCCGTCGTCCCCTGCCCCGGCAAGCGGTAGCGATGCGACGCACGGGCCCGACGGGCTGCGTCGCGTCGTCGTACGGCGTGATCGTCCTGCGCGGACGGCGCGGCCGCGCGCTCGGCCGCCAAAGAATCCTGCGTGCTCATGTCGCCCTGCTTGTCCAAAGTACTGATCCGCCCGCGTCCTACGGATGCGCCGTGCCGCGCGAACTCATGCATCACGCGGCCTCCGCGGCCGCGTCGTCGCGATGCAGATATGCGATCAGCCGCTCGCGCCACGCAATGAATTCCGGCGACGACTTCGCCGCTCGCGCATCGCGGGAAGCGACGTAACGCCGCGCGAACGGCAGCTCGAAGGTTTCCGCGATCCGGCCGGGGCCCGGCGTCATCACGACGAGACGCGTGGCGAGGAACAGCGCCTCCTCGACGTCGTGCGTGATGAAGAACACCGTCTTGCCGGTGCGCGCCCACACGTTAAGCACGAGCGACTGCATCGTGCCGCGCGTCATCGCATCGAGCGCCCCCATCGGCTCGTCCATCAGCAGCACGCGGGGATCGCTCGCGAGCGCACGCGCGATGCCGACGCGCTGCTGCATTCCGCCGGAAAGTTCATACACGCGCGCATGCGCATGGCGCTCGAGGCCGACGAGCGCGAGCATCTCTGTCGCGCGCGCTTCGCGTTCGGCTTTCGACACGCGCGCGAAGCGCAGCCCGAGCGCGACGTTGTCGAGCACGTCGAGCCACGGCAACAGCGCGTATTTCTGGAACACGACGCCGCGATCGGCGCCGGGGCCGGTGACCGGCACGCCGTCGATGCGCACGTCGCCGGTCGTCGGCGCGACGAAGCCGGCCATGCAGTTCAGCAGCGTCGTCTTCCCGCACCCGGAGGCGCCGAGCGCGACGACGAATTCACCGGAATCGATGCGCAGGTCGACGCGCGCGAGCGCCTGCGTCGTCGGTCTGCCGCGCTCCCCCGGATACGCGACCGATACGTGACGGACTTCCAGCGTGCTCATGATCGAAGGGCTCCGCGACGAGTGGGCTGAATGGTCGGGCTCAGCGCGCGGCCTTCTGCACGAACTGCGGATCGACGCCGGCCGAATAATCGGCGAGCACCGTCTGGATGGTGCCCTGCGACTTGAGGAATGCAGCGGTGGCCGCGAGCGACTTCGCGGCGCCCGATTGCGCGCCGCCGCCGAGCCACGTCGGCGAAGCCTGTTCGGCCACCGTCGGAAACGCGTAGAGCGCGAGGCTGGCCGGCACGTCCTGCGCGTTCGCGCCGGACACCTTCGCGACCGCCGCAACCTGCGGCGAGCCGACCTTCCAGGCCGCCGCATGCGCGCGATAGTCGGCGTCTGCCGACGCGAGAACCTTCACGAAGCGCGTGACGAACTCGGGGTTCTCGCGCGCGAACTTGCGGCTGACAACGAAGCCGTCGAACGTCGATTTGCCACTTTCCTTCGCAACCCGGCCGGACGTCGTCAGCACGGTGCCCGACTGCTTGACCTTCGCGAGCACCGGATCCCAGATATAGGTCGCATCGATGTCGCCGCGCGTCCATGCGGCCGCGACTTCGGGCGGACGCAGGTTGACGATCTTCACGTCGTTCGGATTGACGCCGGCGGCCTGCAGCGCGACGAGCGTATGGAAGTGCGACGTGGACACGAACGGCACGCCGATCTTCTTGCCCTTCAACCCGGCGACGCTGGTCACCCCGGAGCCGTTGCGCGCGACGAGCGCCTCGGCGTCGTTGATGTTGTCGAGCACCCAGAACAGCGAGATGTCGAGGCCCTGCGACAGGCCGGCCGCGATCGGGCTGGAGCCGGCCTCGCCGAGCTGCACGGAGCCCGACGCGAGCGCGCGGATCACGTCGGCGCCGCTGTCGAGCTTGCGGAACGTGACCTTGTAGCCGGTTGCCTTCTCGACTTCACCGCTTGCCTGCGCGTAGCGCCACGGCACGACCATGTCCTGATACGCGATCACGACTTCGCGCGATTCGGCGTGTGCTGCGCCGAGCGCGGCAAAGGCGGTCAGCGCGACGAGCGCGCGGCGGATGAAGCTGAAACGGGACATGCGGCTCTCCTTCGGAATGCGGGTGTTGCAAGCGGAGAGCCGACTTTACGAGCTTTGCTTGCGGCGGGAGCGAACTTATCGTGCGAAGCTATCGATGCCGTTTCGGCTTTGCTTTTCATGCTTTATTGCATGTGATCGTCGATTGAGCGGCGATCAGTGCGTGGAGACATGCGATCGCAGTTCGCCTTCGACGCGACGACAGAAACAATCGCTGGTGTCTCGGCAACTCTCTCAGACGCGTGTGGATACTGATGCCGTACGTCCTTTGTATCGCGTCGACCGACCGCGAGTGTCGCCCCATGCAGGGGGCCACCGGGTCTAAGCGGTGACAAGCGAGACAGACCAGAATGTAAATTCTCCGCGGGGCCATCAAAACAAAAATTTAGACTAGATTTCCGATTCTCGCCAAAGCTCCGATTTTTCAGATCGAATGACTTAGATGGCCCACCGATCCATTTCGCATATCGCCAGAAAACACGCCATTCTCGCCAGAAAAAATTTCGTACACGTCCCATATCAATTCGACAAAGTAAACGTTAGCTTTCCATATCAAACGAAGAATCGTTTGACACTCGGTTCGATAAAAGTCACTTAAAAAGATGCATGCACCTCAACATCGCGAGGAACCATGAAAAATGCAACTCAGATGTATCAATCCACTTCAGCGTCCAATCCAAACAGTACGCCTTTCTGCCTCCCAACAGAACTCATCAAATACCGAAACGATGGCGTCATCAAGAAATTTCGGGACAAATGGAGTGTAAGCGAGCAAGCCGCCAGCGACATCTTCGAGGAAACCAAGAAATTCGTTTTCCTAGCGGATCATGCACAGAGGCACTGCATCACCTTCGAAATCGACGAGTCCGTTCTCATCATCGATAAGATGTGGCACACCTTTATTCTTTTCACCAAAGAATACTCCGAGTTCTGCGATGCATTTTTTGGGAGGATGCTACATCACACTCCCTTCTGCAGAGCGCATCTAATCGAAAAAATCAGAGATCTCTCGTCTCACGGAATCACCCTATCCGAATACAAGAGGATTCGGCTTCAGCAGCAAATCGATATCATCCACGAGACCTTCGGCATCGAAACCGTAAGAAAATGGTATGTCGAGTTCGGCAATTCCTATTCGCTACAAAAACTCAACGCCCTCCAGCGCCCGGTTTACCACGAAGATCTCGTTCACATCGGCTCGCCAATGGATCCCGAAGCAGCAAGATCCTTAACGCCGACTGAATTGATCGAAGGAATCATCCAGCGACAGAATCCGTCCATGTACTGTGGTGGGCACGGTTGCGGCGTCTATTGCTCATGCAACTCGAACAAGAGTTTGTATTCCTGATCGACGAATCGTCGATCACGATTTCAATGCGCGTCATGGACAAACCGTTCGGTTCTAGCAAGTCGTAAGCGACGGCTCCACTCATTGCCCGTCAGCACGACCGCATGGTGCCGTGTCTCGTTCATGGCGCCTCCCCCGACCGGCAATCCTTCTCATTGCACCTATCTTGAAAAGAAACATAAAAATGCGTCTCGCCTGCCATTGTTGATAAATCGATATCGTGGCCTGCTTTTCGTCATTTTCATCGCATCTGCCGCCACTTCGGCACTCAATACCTCATTGGGTGCACTTTTGAAATGGTTAACGGAAAGCATTCAGAGCAACAGCGCACACGGCATCTACTTATTCGTACTGTTTTTCTCGATTCAACGTCTGCTGCTTCCCGTTTGCGGCGGAATCTCGACATTCTCGTCCAACATCCTTGCGGTGAGGTTGGAAAATGACATCAGAGACGCATGGTACAAACACGTCATCAATCTGGACTCAAGTTCGTCAAGACAAAAAAACTCCGGAGAGTTGCAGAAGAGACTTCAAGACGCCATCGGGTCCGTCCGCTCGTTTCTGAACAACACATTGCGCTCCACGCTATCCATCACTCTCGAATTTATTTCGATCATTGCGTTTACGCTCTTCTTGATCGGACCAAGTGCGAGTCTGGCGCTCGTACTATGCGGTGTGATTTATTCAATCTATATTATCAAGGTTACTCGCACTCGCGTGCCGCTCATTCGAAACATCTCCGAAGCAGATGCGGCGTGCTCTGCCTTCATGCATGACAGTTTCATCAACGCCGGACCGATTTCATCCGAGGCAATCTCGGTGCGCGCTCGGAAACATGCACTGCTCTTGACGACGTTGGCAAAAAAACGGTTTTATCACTCAAAGGAGCTCCTGAAAGACAGCATCTGGGCAGCCGTACTTTGCGGGGGTATGGCGTACGTCGCGCTCTCGTGGTTCGACGGCGACAAAATTGGAAGCATAGGTACCACGATCATGCTCTCCACTGGATTAGCCCATATGATTTCACAGATCAATTCACTCGGATTCAATTACAGAAACATCCTGCGCGCCAAAATCGATATTGAGCGAATATCGGACGCACTCACTCAAGCGAATGTAGCTCAACGAGAGCTGATCACGATTAATATCCGAACAACTGAAAATATCCACTACAAAATTGATAATCTCATTTTATTTGACCATCAAGACAGGCAATCCTACCCCGTTACGGGTGATATCGTCATTCTAAAAGGTCACATCAATTCGATGAGAGGGGACAGCGGGATCGGCAAAAGCACGCTCGCGCGTATCATGAGAGGCGAAATCACTCCTCCTACCTCGAAGATATTTCTATGCGGCATCGACATGTCGTCTGTCGAGCGCGACTCCTTGCTCCAGTCGATTTCCTCCACATCGCAAGAAAGTATCATTTTCAATGAATCCATCCGCAACAATCTTCTCTACGGCAATCCCGATGCCCACGATAGCGAATTGATTTCAACGCTATCGTCAGTCGGGTTGAGTAAATTTTGCACCGCAGATGGTCTGGATTTTGTCGTCGGTGAAAAAGGGGGGCTATTATCCGGAGGCGAACGGCAGCGACTAGGAGTCGCCAGAGCGCTCTTGCAAAATGCTGACCTGATTATTCTCGACGAGCCGTTTGCCGGGTTGGACACTGCCGGCGTGATCAGCTTGGCCTCGTTAATTGCGGATTTGTCGAATCGCGTCTACGTCCTCCTCATTCTGCATCAGGATCCTCGCCAATTATTCGACACCTCGAGCACTCCGCTCAATGCCTTCGTCCTCGCGGCGAATTCCGATCTGAAAACGCTGGAGATTATTCGTGACTAACTCCCTCTTCTCGAACTTCGATCTCGAATTCTTCACCAAGCATGTGCTACACATGCACCCACATCTGCTTGGTCCCGTGATGCGCCAAAATCTACCTAATTGGAGCACCGTAAACGCTCTACTAGAAAGTGGGTTGCTCGACTACCCCAGAATCAGAATTAGTAGCGCTGACACGGAATATCCGCGCGGATACTGCGGATTTCTAAGATACAGCTCGAATCCACGCGGCGGCAGGTTCGCGACAATTATGCCTGACCTTCTGTATCGCGCGCTGGATGATGGTTGCACCATTATCATCGACGGATGCCAGGATTACTTTCCACCTGTCTTAGCATTGACTACTGAAATCGAACACATCCTGAAATGCCAGTCGTGGGCGAACCTCTATATCTCCGCTCAATCCGGGACTAGTTTCGGGTGCCATTTTGACGACCACGACATCATTTCAGTGCAGCTGTCCGGTGAAAAGCGTTGGCACATCTATAATCCGACATATATTTCACCAAACAGACGAGACAAGAGCTTCTATCTCGATCCGCCAACCGGCTCACCTGATCTCCTTGAAAACCTGCGAACAGGATCCAGCCTATATCTCCCTTCCGGCTACTGGCACAACGTCCAAACCATCTCAGCCCACTCGTTGCACATAACATTTGGCCTCGATTTTCCGAGAAAATTGGATATCATTCACGCCATAGCCAATCAACTTGGACTTAGCGAAATTTTTCGCGGCACCATCAATTTCGACCCAGACTCAGCTGATTTTTATATTTTTAGAGAGAATATAATTAATGCAATCCGAGAGATTGACATAGAAGAATGCATGAAAAACGTCATCACAATTCACAAAAAACGACGCCCGGCGTTTACCCTGCCCAATTACCAAATCAGCACAAAATATCGATAAACACCATAAAATATTCAATTCACCAAAATCTCATGAAGCCAAGATACAGTCTATTGCAAATGAGAGACGTCTGGATCGACGCCTATATGAATGGGGACGTCGATCAACTTAATTTCGTCGAAAGCCCTCATTTCTTCGTAAAGCGAGGAGGCAGAATATCGACGAAATCCCAACAAATATCCTATATACAACGACATCTGCTCGAGCAGAGTTGGTGTAATTTCGGTATGTACGTCCACGACGAAATCACGAAAATCTCTGAAAAACAGCAATGGGCGTCGTTTTCCGGCACCGGCTCGATGCGACGCGATGGAAGAATACTTACCATGTTTGATTTTCTAGAGCTGTGGCTAATCTGCGACGATCGGTGGCAGATAGCAGCGCTTTGCTATGACGAAAAGCATCGAGAAAGTGGAATAACGGCGGATCAACCGAATCACGAATAGCCATGCGTTCAGACTTCCTGCAATCAATTTATCACTACTCTTGATAAACATGAATGATTCTCTAACGACAAACCACCAATTCACCGGTGCTCGACATAGTGCCGATGTTATCGAGCGCTTGCGTAGGCATCCTGCAGAAATCTGGCATCGTGGTGCGCGGATCGCCGACGTTACCACCGATCCGGCATTCAAGAATGGAGTGGCAACCTTGGCCGGGCTCTACGATTACCAATGGAACGCTGAGGATATCCTGCTCGAGAAGGGTCCCCGGGGAACGGTGGTCAATCGCTCATTCGGTATTCCCCGCACCCCCTCAGACCTCGTTTCGCTTGGCAACGCTCTTCAGCATAGCGCCCAATACAGTATGGGGATGCTCGGGCGCGAGCCCGCGTATCTGAATCGTGCAATATCCTCTTTCTCGGGAAGTGCAGCCTTGTTCAGCACTTCCGATCGAGCATATGGCGCAAATGCTATTCGATACCACGATTTCATTCGTGAAAACGACCTATCGTTGACTCACACACTGCTCAATCCACGCCCTGACCGCTTGGTTGGCCCAGCGCTCCAGGTTGATGCGGCGGTTGCCACTCACGTGTGCGAGGAACGGGATGACGGTATCGTAATACGCGGCGCACGTCTGCTTGCGACTCTGCCATTCGCCGACGAGATTGCACTCTTTCCCGCGCGCTTGATGGATCATTCTGATCGATCAAAGTCATACGCATTTGGCTGTGCACTCCCGACCGCGACGCCCGGCCTGCGCTTCGTCTGCCGCGACTCGGTAGATTACGGATTCGGCGCGGCGGATCACCCGCTTAGCGCCCGATTCGAAGAAATGGACGCGGTCGCGATCTTTGATGATGTGTTTGTTCCGTGGGAACGCGTCTTTTGCTATCGAGACATCGATATTTGCAATATGGCCTATATGGCCACCGGTGCAACCGCACACATGGCTTACCAAGTAGTTTGCAAGAATATCGTCAAGACCGAGTTTCTCCTCGGCCTGGTCTCCCTGATGATAGAAGGATCCGGGCTGGAAAAATTTCAGCACGTTCATGAAAAAATGGCGGAAGTCTGGGTCAATCTTGAAACCTTGAAGGCCTTCAGACATGCAGCCGAAGCCGGCGCCCATAACAATGCCTTCGGGATGCTCGTTCCGGCCTGGGACCCGCTCGACGCCGCTAGAAATCTGTATCCTCGTCTCTATCCCAGAATGGTCGAGATCATTCAGCAACTCGGAGCCAGCGGCCTCGTTTCGATGCCGGCCACGATATCTCTCACTGGACCGCTTGCTGCAGACATTAGACGCTATTACGAGGTAGCCCGCATGGATGCCTATGATCGGATCGCGCTGTACCGGTTGGCATGGGACACGGCGATCTCGGCATTTGGCGGGCGCCAAATCCTATATGAACGCTTCTTCTTCGGTGACCCAGCCCAAATGGCGTCGCGCTTGTTTAGAGAAAAGGACTGCTCCGAGGCAATGAATCGGGTCAAAGCATTTCTGGCGCGTTCGTGAAACGCGTGACATCTTCTCGTACCTGATTATTTGAGCCGCGAGAAACCGCGATTTCGCGGGATATCGGAAAAAACGAACAAAATACCGCGCCGCGGGTTTTTGTGCGTTCAACTCAGCGAGCAATCAGACCACCCCCGCCCCATGCGCCTGCAGATCGGCGTGATAGCTCGAGCGCACCATCGCGCCGACGGCCGCGTGCGTGAAGCCCATCTTGTACGCCTCTTCCTCGTACATCTTGAACGTATCCGGATGCACGTACGCGCGCACCGGCAGATGGTGCTCGGACGGCTGCAGGTACTGGCCGATCGTCAGCATGTCGACGTCGTGCGCGCGCAGGTCGCGCATCACCTGCAGGATTTCCTCTTCCGTTTCGCCAAGGCCGACCATCAGCCCCGACTTCGTCGCGACGTCCGGATGCAGCGCCTTGAAGTCCTTCAGCAGCTTCAGCGAATGCGCGTAGTCCGAACCCGGGCGCGCTTCCTTGTACAGGCGCGGCACCGTTTCGAGGTTGTGGTTCATCACGTCCGGCGGCGCCGCGGTCAGGATCGACAGCGCACGGTCGAGACGGCCGCGGAAGTCCGGCGTCAGGATCTCGATGCGCGTGTCCGGCGACTGTTCGCGCACTTCGCGAATGCACTCGACGAAGTGAGCAGCACCGCCGTCGCGCAGATCGTCGCGATCGACGCTCGTGATCACGACATACTTGAGCTTCAGCGCGGCGATCGTGCGCGCGAGATTCTTCGGTTCGTCCGCGTCGAGCGGATCGGGGCGGCCGTGGCCGACGTCGCAGAACGGGCAGCGGCGCGTGCACTTGTCGCCCATGATCATGAACGTCGCAGTGCCCTTGCCGAAGCACTCGCCGATGTTCGGGCAGCTCGCTTCCTCGCACACGGTGTGCAGGTTGTGCTCGCGCAGGATGGTCTTGATCTCGTTGAAGCGCGAGCTGCCGGTGGCCGCCTTCACGCGGATCCACTCCGGCTTTTTCAGCTTCTCGATCGGAATGACCTTGATCGGAATGCGCGCCGTCTTCGCCTGCGCCTTCTGCTTGGCGGTCGGATCGTAGGCAGCGGTCGCGGCCGAATCGGCCGGTGCGGGAGAAGCGGTAACGTCAGTCATTCGAATGTTCCAGTGCCTGCGGCTTGTCGGCGGCCGCGGATGCGCCATCGAGGTTGGCAATCAGGCGCCCCACGAGCGTGCGGGCGACGTCGTTCCAGTCGGCGGCAACCTCGAGGCTCGCCATGTCGACGGTTTCCAGTCCGGCGTAGCCGCACGGGTTGATCGCGAGAAACGGGCGCAGATCCATCTTCACGTTCAGGCTCAGCCCGTGATAGCTGCAGCCGTTGCGGATCTTCAGGCCGAGGGCCGCGATCTTCGCGCCTTCGTGCGCGCCGGACGCCACGTAGATACCGGGCGCGCCCGCCTTGCGGACCGAAGCGAGATTATACGCCGCGAGGGTTTCGATCACGGCCTCCTCGATCTTCGTCACGAGCGTGCGCACCATCAGCTTGCGGCGGCGCAAGTCCAGCAGCAGGTAGACGACGATCTGGCCGGGGCCGTGATAGGTGATTTGTCCGCCGCGGTCGACCTTCACGAGCGGCACGCCGCTGTCGGCCACCAGCAGGTGAGCCGGGTCGCCGGCCTGGCCGAGCGTGTAGACGGGGGGATGCTCGACGACCCAGATTTCGTCGCCGGTGTCGGCCGTGCGCGTGTCGGTGAACGCGCGCATCGCGTCAAAGCTCGCCTGGTAGGCCTCGCTGCCGCGCCAGCGCACGGTCACCGGCACGACGGACTCGACCGGAGCCCCGGCGGGCGATGCGGAAACAGCGACAGGCGTGGACACGATGGCAACCGGCGAGACGGACATGGCCGTCAGTTTACCGAAAACCCATCGGTCTCGCCGGGCAGGGAAAAGGGACGGATGGCAGGCATCCGTCGGACGAAAGCCGCGTCAGACGGTGCGCCAGCCGTCGTGAAGCAGCGCATTCACGCGCTCGCGCAGCCGCGCGAGCGCACCGCGTGCGACGTCCCGAGCCGGTCGCGACACCGAGAACGCGACGTGCGCGCCCCGCCCGCTTTCCGCACTGAGCCACAGCCGCTCGCCGCGGCGCAGCTTCAGCGTCTCGCCGTCGACGAGGAAGTAGTCTTCGACGTCGTTGCTGCGCGTCGCCCACACCGGCCCGCACTGCACAGTCAGGCGCGTGCTGTGCTGGACCTTCATCGGTACGGTTTCGCCTGCGGGGATTTCGAACGTGATGCTTGAGGAAATTTCTTGCATGATCGACTCCGCCAATACGTGCTTCGATGGCTACAATCGTAGTCACCCCAAGGCATCCGACCAAACGACCATTTTTCACGTCGATGTGAGGAAAATTAGCAAATGGACCTCCGCCAGCTGCCTGCGCTCAACGCCATTCGCGCATTCGAAGCCGCCGCGCGGCACGAGAACTTCTCTCGCGCCGCCGACGAGCTCTACGTCACGCACGGCGCGGTCAGCCACCAGGTGCGCGCGCTCGAGGAGGAACTGGGTGTGCAGCTGTTCACGCGCAACGGCAAGCGGCTATGCCTGACCGACGCCGGCATGCGCTACGCGCAGCAGATCCGCACCGCGCTGATGGTGATTGCCGACGCGACACGCGACGTGCGCGCGAGCGACCGCGGACGGCGGCTCGTGGTGTCGATGCTGTCGTCGTTCGCCGCGCGCTTCATCACGCCGCGCATCGGCACGTTCATCGAGCGGCATCCGGAAATCGACGTCGAACTGCAGTCCACCAACTCGCTGACCGATTTCGCGCGCGACGACGTCGACCTCGCGATCCGCTTCGGTTCCGGCAGCTATCCGGGGCTGCACGTCGAGCCGCTGTTCGACGAGGTGTTTTTTCCGGCGTGTTCGCCGGCGCTGAACGGCGGCAAGCTGCCGCAAACGCCCGCCGATCTCGTCCACTACAACCTGCTGCGCTCTGACGACGAGCTGTGGCGCCCGTGGTTCGACGCAGCCGGGGTCGATACGCTGACCGAGCCGAAACGGGGAATTCTGTATCAGGATTCGTCGAACCTGCTGCTGGCCGCGATCGAAGGCCAGGGTATCGCGCTGGTACGTCGCTCGCTCGCGGTGCACGACCTGCTCGACGGGCGCCTCGTGCGCCTGTTCGACATCGACGGGCAGAGCCCGTGGCACTATTTTTTCGTGTGCCCGCCGCCGCTGCTCGATACGCCGCGCGTGCAGGCGTTCAGGACGTGGATTCTCGAGGAAGTCGCGGAGTTCAAGAAGCTCTGCGACGAACTGGATGCGCGACGCGCGGCGGGGAAATGCCCGGCCGAGTGCGCGCTGGACGGAGGATGGAAAGGGATCAGCGGCCGTTTGCGCTGATCCCCGGACAGCCGCAACGGCCCGTTACAGCACGACCTTGACCATCGGATGGCCGGTCAGTGCACGATAGATGTCGTCGAGCTGTTCCTGGCTCGTCGCGCGCACGGTGATCGTGAGGCCGGTGTAGTTGCCGCCGCTCGATGCGCGTTCTTCGATCTTCTCGACGTCGATCTCGTTGTCGTGGACGGCCACGACCTTGAAGATCGTGTCCTTGAACTCCGGGTGCGCCTTGCCCATGATCTTGATCGGGAAATCGCACGGAAACTCCAGCAGCGACTCCTTCCGGGCATCGACCGCGCCGGTGACCTCGATGGTTTTGGTCGGTTCGCTCATCACTTTCTCCGGGTTAGGTCAAACTGTTCAAACTCGCGTGCCTTCGCACGCTGGTACGCGTCGTACAACGCCGCGAACACGGGGCCCGGCTTGCCGCCCTGCACGGGCAGATCGTCGAGCGACGTGACCGGAAGAATTTCCTTCGTGGCCGACGTGATCATGATCTCGTCCGCAGCGCGCAGCTCGACCTCGCCGATCTCGCGCGCGACGAACGGAATGCCGCATTCGTCGGCCAGCTGCTCGACCAGCGCGTAGCGGATCCCTTCGAGAATCCTGTTGCTGCGCGGCGGCGCGAACAGTTCGCCGTTCTTCACGACCCACACGTTCGACGACGACCCTTCGGTCACGTTGCCGTCGCGCAGCTGGATCGTCTCGAACGCATCGCGTTCGGCCGCATGCTGCGCCATCAGCACGTTGCCGAGCAGCGAGATCGACTTGATGTCGCAATGCAGCCAGCGGCGATCCTCGGCCGTCACGCAGCGCACGCCCTTGGCGCGCTCGTCCGCCGACGGCAGCCGCAGCGGGCTCGTCATCGCGAACACCGTCGGCACCGCGTTCGCCGGAAACGCGTGACCACGCTTCGCGACGCCGCGTGTCACCTGCAGATAGACGAGCGCGTGGCCGCCCGCAAGACCTTCCGCGTTCGCGGCTACCACGCGCTCGATCAGCGCGCGCCAGCCGGCCGCATCGTGCGGGTCGGTGATGCCGATCTTCTTCAGGCTGCGCGCGAGCCGGTCCAGATGCTGTTCGATCCGGAACGGCACGTGCGCACCGTCGTGCGCATAAACGGGGACAACTTCATACACCCCATCGCCGAAGATGAACCCGCGGTCGAGCACCGGCACACGGGCTTGCGACAGCGGCACCAGTTCCTCCTGCGACGACACGCTGAGGTAGACGATCGGTTCGAATTCGGCTTGGCTCATGGCTATACCAGATGGGGATGAAGTCGTGAAAACAAAGGCCCGTCGCGCTTACTTCTTCTTGCTGAACATCAGCAGGATCGAGTCCCAGATACGTCCGAAGATACCCGCTTCCGGCACTGCCTGCAGCGCGACGACCGGGAACTCCGACAGCGTCTTGCCGTCGGCGACGATCTTCACGGTGCCGACCTGCTGGCCTTCCGCGAGCGGCGCGATCAGCGGCGCGTTGACGTCGACTTCGGTCTTGACCTTGTCGCCGAGGCCGCGCGGCACCGTCACCCACTGGTCGCCCTTCACGCCGACCTGCACGGTGTTCTCCTTGCCCTTGTACACGCGCGGCGTCGACATCGCCTGGCCGCCCTTGAACAGGCGCACCGCGTCGAACGCGCTGTAGCCGTAGTTCAGCATCTTCATGCTGTCCTGCGTGCGGTCGTTTTCCTTCTGCTCGCCCATCATCACCGACACGAGGCGACGCTGGCCGTCGACACCCGGGATCGCGCGCTTCGCCGATGCGATCAGGCAGAAGCCCGCCGCCTGCGTATGCCCGGTCTTCAGGCCGTCCACCGTCGGATCCAGCCACAGCAGCCGGTTGCGGTTGCCCTGACGGATGTTGTTGTACTTGAACTCCTTCTCCGAGAAGATCCCGTAGTACTGCGGAAAATCGCGAATCAGGTGCGCGGACAGCTTCGCGAGGTCGCCGGCCGTCGTGTAGTGGTTCGGGTCGGGCATGCCGTTCACGTCGGCGAAGTGCGTGCCCTTCATGCCGAGGCGCTGCGCCTCGTCGTTCATCATCGTGACGAACTGCCCTTCGCTGCCGCCGACGAGTTCGGCCAGCGCGATCGCGGCGTCGTTGCCCGACTGGATGATCATCCCGTAGACGAGGTCATGCACCGACACCGGCTTGTTCGCCTCGATGAACATGCGCGATTCGTCGCGGCCGACGCGGCGCACGGCCTCGCTCGGCGTGACGATCTGCTCCATCGAGATCTTCTTCTTGTCGAGCGCCTCGAACACCAGGTACGCCGTCATCAGCTTCGTCAGCGACGCGGGCTCGACACGTTCGTCCGCGTTGCCCGATGCGAGCACCGTATTGCTCGTCGCATCGACGAGCACCCACGAGCGTGCGTTCACGCCCGGCGGCGGCACCGCGCCCGGCATGAAGGTCGCAGGTGCGCCGGTGGACTGCTCGGCGGCGGCCGGCGCCGCATGCGCGGCCTTGGCCTTGGCGGCGGGCTTCGCCTCGGCGACGACGATCGTGGACGCGAGCGCGACAGGCAGCATCACGCCCAGCGCGACGTTGCGCGCGGCGGTGCCGAAGGCGATGGAAGAAGCGAGGGACTTGAGGCCTTGGGAAGACAGACGCATGATCGATTCAGGCTGATGGCAGAAAGTGCGGCGCGAAACGCGCAGGGTTGAACGGCAAGGCGGCGGGCGTTCCGGCATGCATCCGACTGCGTCGGACGGCGCGAAACGCGCCGGTTGGACTCGTGCGGACGCGTTCGGTTCGCGGCCGTCGCGAGCGGGCGGACAGGCGGCGAAACGAGCGCCGCATGGGCCAGCCGGGCCGCGGGCGACGCGAAATGCGGCCATTATACGTGGCCGCGAACGGCGTTTTCGCGAACCGGGCGCGCGACGGCCGCATGCGGGCTTCGAGAGGATAGCGCGGCTTCGTTGCAGGCAATCGCGGTCGAAGCCGCCCGAAAGGCGCGCGCAGGCGCCGTGCAAGTCAGGTTGCGCCGTGCCGCGCGGTGCATCGCAGATCGTATTCGACACGATGCGGCGTCGCGACGGAATGCCTTGAAACCCGGCATCCGTTGCGTCTGGAAGAAGATGGCCGGTGCGGCGCGATGTCGCGCGAGCGCGCGCAATCGCAGTCGCTGTGGTGCGGCGGCAGCGCCGCACCACACGAGCGGCGCATCAACGCCACGCGTCGACGATGATGCGCTTGAGCACGTGCAGCTTGCGATGGAAAAAATGCTCGGCGCCCGGGATCACGACGACCGGCAGCTCCTGCGGCCGCGCCCAGTCGTACACCGATCCGATCGGCACCGTGTCGTCGGTTTCGCCGTGGATCACGAGCGTGTTCTCGGGCACGTCGGCGACTTGCCAGCGGCTCGCGGCCGTGCCGACGAACACCATCCGCTCGATCGTGTCGCCCGCGTCGCGCAGCCGCTTCGCGACATGCGACAGCACGAACGTGCCGAACGAGAAGCCCGCCAGCACGAGCGGAAGGCCCGCATACGCGGGCTGCGCGCGCATGTGCGCGAGCACCGCGAGCAGGTCGTCGGCCTCGCCGATGCCGTTGTCGTGCACGCCTTCGGTCGCGCCGACGCCGCGGAAGTTCGACCGGTACACCACGTAGTTGAGCTGGACCAGCGTGCGCGCGAGCGTTTGCGCGACCTTGTTGTCCATCGTGCCGCCGAACAGCGGATGCGGGTGCGCGACGAGCGCGATCCCGCGCGGCGCGGCGCTGCCTTCACGCACGGCGTCCGGCACGTCGACCGCGATTTCGATCTGCCCGACCGGGCCCGCGATCAGCGACTTCTGCGTATGAACGTTCATTCGGCCGCCCGCTCAGATCTTCAGGCGATCGACGACCTTGCCGTCGCGCAGGTGCGTTTCGACGATCTCGTCGATGTCGGCCTGGTCGACGTACGTGTACCAGGTGCCTTCCGGATACACGACCATCACCGGCCCCTCCTCGCAGCGGTCGAGACAGCCGGCCTTGTTGATGCGCACCTTGCCCGGGCCCGCGAGGCCGAGCTCCTTCACGCGTTTTTTCGCGTATTCCTGCATGGTCTGCGCATCGCAACGTGCGCAGCTCGGACGCTCGGCGCCCGGTTCGCGCTGGTTCAGGCAGAAGAAGACGTGGTGCTGGTAATAGGAATCCATGATGGTGACGAGCGGCCCGGCACGCGGCCGGACGTAAAGAGAGGCGATTGCCGTCGCACGCGGCAACGGAGGTGCGGACGATTATAACGACCGGCGCGCGCCGCTGCCGGCGAACGCACCGCTGCCGGCGAACGCACCGCGGCCGCGCTGCCGGTACTGTCGGTACTGTCGGTACTGTCGGTACTGTCGGTGCTGTCGGTACTGTCGGTGCTGTCGGTGCTGTCGGTGCTGTCGGTGCTGTCGGTGCTGTCGGTGCTGTCGGTGCTGTCGGTGCTGTCGGTGCTGTCGGTGCTGCCGGTGCTGCCGGTGCTGCCGGTGCTGCCGGTGCTGCCGGTGCTGCCGGTGCTGCCGGTGCTGTCAGCGCTGCGGGCGTGCGGCCGCCGTCAGCGCTGCAGCCGGCGCGGCAGCCACGCATGCTCGACCCGCTGGCCCAGCCAGATCAGCGCCGCGTACGGCCAGATCCACGCAAGCCAGCGCGCGATGCTGTTGAAGTGCACGTAGCGGCCCTGGCGCCAGCCGGACAGCGTGAAGTCGAAGAACGGATTGACCGGCAGCAGGTTGACGAGCGCGACGCCGGCCAGCATCGCGGCGGCCGCGAGCAGCGCGCGCGCCGGCGCCGGCACGCGCAGCGCGACCAGCGCCGCCGCGAAGCCGAGTTCGATGCCGAGCCGCGCGCCGGGCGTCGCCCACACGACGACCAGCCCGGTGCTCGACTGCATGAAGGTCGCGCCCGCCTTTAGCGCGAGCGTGGCCGCGACGAACGCGATCAGCAGGCGCACGCGCGGCGCGCTCCCGCGCATCGCGAGCGAAGCGATCGCCAGCGCGGCGAACAGCATCAGGCCGCCGAGCACGGCCTCCCACGCGGAGTCGGACAGCCACCCGTCAACACGCTCGGGCCATTCGCTGACGTGCCAGGCGGCCGGCAGCCACGCGAGCAGCGCATCCTGCATCGAACCGTCGGCGCGCTCCCACAGCGCGGCCGGCCAGTCGCCGATGCCGAACAGGAACGGGGACGGAAACAGGATCGCGAACGGCCACAGCGCGGCGAGCAGCAGCGGCGTCGCACCATCGGTTTCGAACCACGCGAAGCGCAGCCGCCGCAGCGCGCCGCGATCGAGCAGCGCGCCGGCCGCCGGTGCAGCCAGCGCCGCGCCGAGCAGCGCACCGAGCGCGTTGGCGCCGAGATCGAGATTCGACGCAACGCGCGTCGGCAGGTAGGTTTGCAACGCTTCCATCGATCCGGACAGCAATATGCCGAGGCCGCACACGATCAGGGTCGCGGCGACGCCGCGCTGGCGCGGATGCAACGCAAGCACACCGAGCGCGCCGAACGGCATATAGCCGAGCACGTTGGTGACCACGTCGAACGCGGTCACATAGCGCTGCATCGGCGCGAACAGGTAGTCGAACGGGCCGATGCCGAGCGACATCCACCCGTGGAACGGATACAGCGACGCGTAGACGATGAGTGCCGCGTACGCGGCGAATGCCTGCCGCGCAAGCGACGACGCGCGCGGCGTGCCCGGCGCGCTCATCGTGGCTGCGCGCGGCGCGTCATGGGGTGCCCGCGTACGCCTGCACGCCGGCCCACGCGGCGATCTGCGACACGAGTTCGTCGCTCGCCGCAGCGAGCGCCCGCGCACCGCCGGCCGCATCGGGCGTGCTCGACGGCGCGCGCGCGACGAACGTGCGCTGGCCGAGCACCTTGCCGTCCTGCATCAGCGTTGCGCGCGCGGTGACGGCGCCGTGGCTCTGCGACTGGCCGTCGAACACCTGCTCGAACTCGTTCAGGTCGACTTTCAGCGTCGGCGCGCGCACGCCGTCGGAGCCTTCGAGCACCGCGCCGCGCGCCGACAGCGCGCCGCGCAGCCGCTGGGTGAGCAGTTGCGCGGGCGGCGCGGTCCAGCGGCTGTCGCGATACACGGCCATGCGCTGCGCATCCGCATACGCGAGGCGGTAGACGAATTTGTCGGTATTGAGCGCATCGGGAGAGCCGACGTCGAGCACCTTCAACGCGGGGCCCGTGCCGGCCGTCGCGACCGGCGCGGCGGGCCCGAGGTCGTAGCGAATGTTCGACAGCGCTGCGCTGTCGCTTGCGCAGCCGGCGGCGAACACGAGCGCGAGTATCGCGAGCGTGGCCGCGGCCGGCCGCAGCGCGCGATCAAGGATTCGTGGCATGGAATGTTCCTGGATGATGTTGGCAGTTTCGATCGCGTGACGGCCCGCACACGTCGCGGGCCGCGCGGCCGGTTCGCGGGCGAGCCGCGTCAACGACCGGCCGCCGCACCGGCGCCCGGCCACACGAAGCCTGCTTCGCCGGGGCCTGGCGCGGAACCGGGCGAACCGAACAACAGACTCCGCGGGTTGCGCCCGAGTTCACCGGCGACGTCCTTCAATTGCCGCGACGCATCGCCGACGTCGGCCGCCAGCGAGTTGAAACGCGGCAGCGTGTCGTACTGGACCCGCGCGTTCAGATCGTTCAGCGCGACGCCGACCTGCTCCGCTGCGGCGCCCGCCTTGTTCAGGTTCGCCACCAGCGGCCCGTTCGGCTGCAGCAGCGTGTTCGCCGACGCCATTGCTCGATCGACCTGGTGCATCGTCTCCGGCAGCGCCGCCACCGCCGGCGCGAGCTGCTTCGACAGCGTCGCCGCGCCGTCGGCCGCGTGCTGCAGGCTTTCGGCCGTCGCACGCAGCTGCTCGCGCATGTCCGGCGACATCAGCGCGTTCGCGCTCTTAGCCGCCTGCTCGAGCTGCCGCAGCAGCACGTCGCCCCGCTCCTGGATCTGATCGAACAGGCTCGGGCGCATCGGAATCTGCGCGATCGCCCGCGGCGACGACGGCAGCGGCGCCAGGTCGCGGCCGGTATCCTCGAGCTGCACGAACGCGATCCCCGTCACGCCCTGGAATCCGAGGCTGCCGTACGTCGATTGCGTGATCGGCGCGTCGTGGTCGACGAGAATCCGGATCCGGATCTGGCCCGGATGCGTGCGGTCGAAGCCGATCGACTGCACTTTGCCGACGTCGAGACCGCGAAAGCGCACCGCCGCATCGGGAAACAGGCCGGTGACGTTGGTGCGCGCGAGCAGGTCGTACGGCACGCGCACCGTGCGATCGACGTTGAACCAGAACACGGTGCCCGCGATCGCCAGCGTCAGCGCGATCGTGAACAGGCCGGCCCAGAACGCATGTGATTTGTTTTCCATTCGCGGGTTCCTTGCTTCTTGCGAGGCTTACAACTCGACGCTCGACAGCGCCGGTTCGAGGGCCGCCTTCGGCAGCTTTGCGCGCCGCTCCGGCGGCAGCGCCTGCAGCGCGCGGCGCCCGCGCAGCCCCAGGAAATATTCGTGGATGAACGGGTGGTCGACGTTCGCGGCCTCTTCGACCGGCGCAGCGACCAGCACCTTGCGGTCGGCCAGCACCGCGACGCGCGTCGACAGCGCGACCATCGTGTCGAGATCGTGCGTGACCATCACGACCGTCAGCCCGAGCGTGCGATGCAGCGTCGCGATCAGCTCGACGAATTCGTCCGACGCCTGCGGATCGAGGCCGGCGGTGGGTTCGTCGAGGAACAGCAATTCGGGCTCGAGCGCGATTGCGCGCGCGATGCCGACCCGCTTCACCATCCCGCCCGACAGCGCGGCCGGCATCTTCGATGCATGCTTGCACGGCAGCCCGACCATCTCGAGCTTCAGCATCACAATGTCGTTCAGCAGGTCGGGCGGCACGCGGCCGAGCTCGCGCAGCGGCTGCGCGACGTTGTCGAACACCGTCATCGACGAGAACAGCGCGCCCTGCTGGAACAGCATCCCCGAGCGCGTGCGCATCATGCGCGCGGTTGCATCGTCGATCTTCGACGTATCTTCGCCGAATACCTTGATCGTGCCCGACGTCGGTCGCTCGAGGCCGAGGATCTGCCGCACGAGCGTCGTCTTGCCGGAGCCCGAGCCGCCGACGATCGACACGATTTCGCCGCGCCGTACGTCGAAGTCGAGCTTCTGGTGAACGATGTTGCGCCCGTAGCGCTTCGTCAGGTTGCGCACCTCGATCACGAGGTCGTCGCCGGCTGCGGCCGACAGCGGGCGGCCCGCAGCCGCGCCGTGTGCGGGGGTTCCGTTCGATGCGCTCATCCGAGCCCCACGTTCTGGAACAGGATCGCGAACACCGCATCCGCGAGGATTACGACCGTGATCGACGTGACGACCGACGTCGTCGTGCCTTCGCCGAGGCTCTGCGAATTCGCCTTGATCCGGAAGCCGAAGTGGCACGCGACCAGCGCGATCAGCATCCCGAACACGACACCCTTGCCGATGCCGATGTACAGGTTCGCGATCGGTACGACGCCCGGCAGCGAGCGCACGAAATAGTTGACGTCGATCCCGAGCACCAGCTTCGCGGCGAGCGCGCCGCCCGTGAGCGCGATGATGTTGGTCCACATCACGAGCAGCGGCATCGCGACGCCGAGCGCGAGTACGCGCGGCAGGATCAGCCGCAATCCGTGCGGAATGCCCATCACGCGCATCGCGTCGAGTTCTTCGGTCACGCGCATCACGCCGATCTGCGCGGTGATCGCCGATCCCGAGCGGCCCGCGACGAGGATTGCCGACAGCACAGGCCCGAGCTCGCGGATCACCGACAGCCCGAGGATGTTCACGATGTAGCGATTTGCGCCGAACATCTGCAGCTGCTGCGCGGACAGGTAGCTGAGCACGATGCCGATCAGGAACGCGACCAGCGCGGTGATCGGCAGCGCCTGCGTGCCGGCGCTGTAGATGTTCGCCGAGGTTTCCTTCCACGGCATCGTCTGCGGACGGCGCAGCACCGACAGCGCGTCGAGAATCACGCGGCCGAACATCGCGATGCCGCCCTGCAGATGTTCGCCGAATGCGAAGATTGCCTGGCCGAGCCGCGTGACGGGATCGAACCGCACGACGCGCTCGGGCGCCTCGCGCTGGCTGTCGAGGCGTTCGATCCGCTCGAAGATCGTGCGCTGCGTGTCGCTCAGCGCGACGCCGGACGGCAGCTTGCGGCCCCACACGCGCCACAGCGCCTGGCCGCCGACGTGGTCGAGCCGTTCGATGCCGGACAGATCCCATTCGCTCACGCGCCCGGACGCGATGCCCGCGACGCGGCGCGCGACCGCGCCGCGGTTGCGCGCGAGCGCGAGCGCCGTCCACTGGCCGTACAGGCGCACCGTCTGGCCCTGACTGCCGGCGTCGACCGACAGGCCGGGAGGAGTCTCGAAGTCCAAGGGCGGATTGTTTGCAAAAGGATGACAGCGGCCATTGTAGCGAACCGCCCGGCGCCGCGACGTGACGATTTTCCGGCACGCCGATGCAGCGGGTGCCGCCATTCCCCGGCCGGACGCCTGCGTCGGCGTGCGACCTTTCATTCTTCCGTCATCTTTCCTTTCGATACTCTCACGCGCCGCACATCAGGCCGTCGGCAGCCGCGCCGCCATCCCGCCGCGCACGTCGCGACTCATAGAACAGAACCCTGAACAGGACAATCGATGCGTCTCCCCCCGCTTTCCCGCCGCCGCGCGACCGGCGCCGCCGCGCTCGCCAGCCTCGCGTTCGTCCTCGCCGGTTGCGGCGGCGACGACGTCACCGCACCGCCGTCGTCGCAGGCCCAGGCGCCGGCCGGCACGACGGCCACGCTCGCGCTGCTCGAAACGACCGACCTGCACACCAACGTGCTGTCGTATGACTATTTCAAGCTCGCCGCCGACAATTCGCTCGGCTTCGAGCGCGTGTCGACCCTGATCGCGCAGGCGCGTGCGCAGTATCCGAACACGCTGCTGCTCGACAACGGCGACACGATTCAGGGCACCGCGCTGGCGGACTACGAGGCGCTCGTGAAGCCGGTCGGCTGCGACCAGACGCTCGCGATCTACAAGGTGATGAACGCCGCGAAGTTCGACGGCGGCGGAATCGGCAACCACGAGTTCAACTACGGGCTGCCGTACCTGTCGCAGGTGACCGGCAACACGTTCGACGTCGACGGATTGCCGGCGCCCGCGCAGCAGAAGAAGTGCGCGGGCCCGAACTTCCCGCAGGTGCTCGCGAACGTGATCAGCGCGAAGACGAACGCGCCGCTGTTCACGCCGTACACGATCCTCACACGCACGGTGACGGCCGTCACGCCCGACGGCAAGACGGTCAGCGCGCCGTTGAAGGTCGGCATCATCGGCTTCACGCCGCCCGCGATCATGAACTGGGACAAGCGCTGGCTCGACGGCAAGGTCTACACGACCGGGCTGAAGGAAGCGGCCGAGAAGTACGTTCCCGAAATGCGCGCGAAGGGCGCCGATCTCGTCGTCGCGATCTCGCACGGCGGGCTCGACAATGCCGCGTATTCGCCGACGATGGAAAACGGCAGCTGGTGGCTGTCGAAGGTGCCCGGCATCGACGCGATGCTGATCGGCCACTCGCACCAGGTGTTCCCGGACGCGAACAGCACCGTGCCGCAGTTCAATCTGCCGGGCGTCGACAAGGTCAAGGGCACCGTCAACGGCGTGCCGACCGTGATGGCCAACTATTGGGGCAAGCATCTCGGCGTGATCAAGCTCGGCCTGAAGTTCGACGGCAAGACCTGGAACGTCGACAAGTCGCTGACGACCGTCGAGGCTCGCCCGATCCAGAACGCCGACAAGAGCTACGTCGCCGCCGACCCGTCGGTGTCCGCCGCGATCGCAGCCGAGCATCAGGCGACCATCGACTACGTGAAGACGCCGATCGGCTCGACCGACTACCGGATGAACTCGTACTTCGCGGACGTCGGCGATCCGGGCGCAATCCAGATCGTCAACGAGGCGCAGGCCGACTACGTGAAGACTTACGTGCAGGCGAACCTGCCGCAATACGCGTCGCTGCCGGTGCTGTCGGTGAGCGCGCCGTTCAAGAGCGGCTTCGGCGGCGGCAGCGACTACACCGACGTCGCGCCGGGCGCGCTCGCGATCAACAACGCGGCGGACCTGTACCTGTATCCGAACACCGTGTACGCGGTGAAGGTGAGCGGCAGCGACGTGAAGAACTGGCTGGAGACGGCCGCGAAACGCTTCAACACGATCGATCCGACCCAGGCGACCGTGCAGCCGCTCGTCAGCAGCTTCCCCGGCTACAACTTCGACATGTTCACGTCCGCCGATCTCACGTACGAGATCGACGTCACGCAGCCCGTCGGCAGCCGGATCAGGAACCTCGCGTACAAGGGCGCGCCGATCGACCCGAACGCGCAGTTCATCGTTGCGACCAACAACTACCGCGCGAGCGGCGGCGGCAACTTCCCGGGCCTCGACGGCAGCAAGACGATCTTCGCGTCGCCCGATGCAAATCGCGACGTGCTGATCGCGTTCATCAAGAAGCGCGGCGCGATCACGCGCGCGGCCGACGGCGCGCAGCGCAGCTGGCGCTTCACGAAGCTCGCGAGCTCGGTCGCGCACGTGCGGTTCACGTCCGCGCCGAACCGGCTCGGCGACGCGACGGCGGCCGGCCTGACCGGCGTCACGCAGGTCGCGGCCGACGACGGCTCGGGCAAGAACCTCGCGATCTACGAGCTCGACCTCACGCAATGACCACGAGACCCGCGATGCAACCGATCCGGACGATGCGGCCGGCGGAGGCCGGCTTCGGCGCCGCGGCGCGGCGCGTGCTGCGCGCGAAGCTGCCGCCGGCCGCGCTGCTGGCGGCGGTGGCCGTGACGATTGCCGCAGCGGCCGCGGCAACGGGCTGGCGCGCAGCGGGACCCGCGCCGAACGCCGCGCAGATCGACGAGTGGCAGGCAATGGTCGCGCAGGCAGTCGAGCCGCACGCGCTCGCACGGTTGCGCACGCTCGCACGGCGCGGCTCCGGCGACGCGCAGGCGGCGCTCGGCATCGCGCTCGTCGATGCGCACGAGCCGGGACTGCGCGACGAGGGCCGCCGCTGGCTCGAAAC
The DNA here is from genome assembly GCF_001718795.1 of Burkholderia latens. Classification (NCBI taxonomy): domain Bacteria; kingdom Pseudomonadati; phylum Pseudomonadota; class Betaproteobacteria; order Burkholderiales; family Burkholderiaceae; genus Burkholderia; species Burkholderia latens. The sequence goes on from NZ_CP013435.1 coordinate 3,025,354, forward strand.
CGCCGCGCAGGCCGATGCGAACGTCGACGCGCCGGCGGCGCGGCGCGCGCAGCTCGCGCTCGGCAAGGCGCTGCTGCTCGGCAGCGGCGACATCCCGAAGGACTATGCACGCGCCCGCGAGCTGCTCGGTGCCGCTGCCGCACACGGCGACCCCGCCGCCGCTTACTACCTCGGGCTGATCTATCGCAGCGGCTACGGCATCGCCGCGGATCCGGCGCAGGCCGCGCACTGGTTCGCGCTCGCATCGCGCGCCGGCATCCCGGCCGCGGACTTCATGCTCGCGAACGCGTATCGCGACGGCAGCGGCGTGCCGCGCGACGAAGCGCGCGCGCTCGCGCTGTATCGCCGTGCGGCGGAGCACGAGCTGCCGGAAGCCGTGCAGACGCTCGCGATGGCGTATCGCAACGGCGAACTGGGACTCAAGCCCGACGCGGACGAATTCCACGTGCAGTGGATCGAGACCGCACATGCGTTGAAGCATCCGGTGGTTGCGCCGTGATCGCACGGCGGCAGCGCACGCACCACCGCACGGCGGCGGAACGCCGGCCTGCGCGACGCGGGTGATCCCGCGCGTCGGGCGTCGAACGCACGCACCGGCGCGCGACGCGCGGTGCGCAGGTCGTCGTGCCGCCCGTCCTGTCGGTCCATACAGCTCGATACGCGGGTGGCAATGCCTTAACAGGCCGCGTCGCATTCACAACAAGACCCGAGAGGACCGGTCCATGTCGCATCGCCTGTCCGGCCTGCGCGCCGCCATCGCCGCCATCGCCGCCATCGCCGCCGCTGTCGCCGCTGTCGCCGCCGTTCCGCTCGTCTTGGCCGCCGCGCCGTCCGCGTCTCCCGACATCTTCAACGCCGCGCTGTGCAAGCCGCCGTTCACGTCGAACCTGATGGACGCGATCTACAACGCCGCGAAGGCGGCCGATCCGAAACCCGACAGCTCGATGCTGGGCGCCGCGGTCTATCGCCTGCCCGAGCGGATCCGCCGGGACGGCTTCACGACGCAGCACGTCGTGTTCGTCGCCACCGGCATCGGCGTGCTCGTGGAAGGGGAAGTCGCCGAGCAGCTCGCCAAACGCTACGAGCTCACCCGCGAGCAAGACCACCTGCTGGGCGCGTCGTCCATCGGCTATTCGCGCCGACTGAACGTGCGCGGCCCCGGCGGTGCGCTGATCCTCGTGTCGGCCCGCCAGGGTCCGGCGCTCAAGGGCCGCACGCTGCTCGCCTGCGAAATGACGAGCGATGAAGACATCAAGGCACTCGAGCAACTGGAGCAGCACTGAGCGACCTGAAGTAGGGCCGGCGGGCGGGCCGGCGCAGTTCGTGCGCAGGCCGCCGCGGTACGCCCGCCCGCCGCGCGCATCGCCCGGCACGCGCCAACGTCCCCTGTCGCTACAATAGGCGCCATGAACGCCCCCACCTCCTCCGACACGCCCGATTCCGGCGACGCGCACATCGCCCGCAGCCGGCTCGAGGCGCACCTGGATGCCGCGCCGCGCGCGTGGCCGCTCGATATCGTCGCCGCCACCGGCTCGACCAACGCCGACGTCGCGGCGCGCCTGAAGGCGCTGCCGCGCGCGGCGAACGCCCTGCCCGCGCCGCTCGTGCGCGTCGCGTTCGAGCAGACGACCGGTCGCGGCCGGCAAGGCCGCCCGTGGTTCGCGCAACCCGGCAATGCGCTGCTGTGCTCGGTCGGCTGCATCGTGCCGCGCGCAGTCGATGCACTCGGCGGCCTGAGCATTGCGATCGGCGTCGCGCTTGCGGAAGGGCTCGCGACGCTGCCGCTCGATGCCCGCGCACGCGTGGCGCTCAAATGGCCGAACGACCTGCTGCTGACGGTAACCGACGCCGGCACGCCGCGCATCGTCGGCAAACTCGCCGGGATCTTGATCGAAACCGTATGGACCACCGCCAGCGCGACCGCGGTCGTGATCGGCTTCGGCATCAACGTGCGCGGCGCGGAAGCCGTTGCCGCGCAGGTCGACGCACTGCGCGCCCGCGAAGCCGCGCTCGCAAGCGGGCTGCCGCCGGCCGCGCTGTCGAGCGCATGCGCGTCGGCCAATCTCACCGACACGCTCGCCGCAGCGCTGAACGCACTCACGCCCGCACTCGCGCAATTCGGCACCGACGGACTCGCGCCGTTCCTGCCGCGCTGGCATGCGCTGCACGCGTATGCGGGGCGCGAGGTTGTGCTGCTCGAACAGGGCGTCGAACGCGCGCGCGGCATCGCGACGGGCATCGATGCGACCGGCCAGCTGCTGCTCGACACGCCGGACGGCGTACGGGCGATCGCGGCCGGCGACGTGTCGCTGCGCGAAGCGCAATGAGCGAAGCACATCTGCTGATCGACGCCGGCAACAGCCGGATCAAGTGGGCGCTCGCCGACGCGCAACGCACGCTCGCGGACACTGGCGCGTTCGGCCACACGCGAGATGGCGGTGCCGATCCCGATTGGTCGGCGCTGCCGCGCCCGCGCGATGCGTGGATCTCGAACGTCGCAGGCCCCGACGTCGCCGCGCGGCTCCACGCGCTGATCGATGCGCACTGGCCGGGCCTGCCGCGCACGACGATCCGCTCGCGGTCCGCGCAATGCGGCGTGACGAACGGCTACACGACGCCCGAGCAACTCGGCAGCGATCGTTGGGCCGGACTGATCGGCGCGCGTGCGGCGTTTCCGGGCGAGCATCTGCTGATCGCGACGTTCGGCACGGCGACGACGCTGGAAGCGCTGCGTGCGGACGGCCGTTTCACCGGCGGGCTGATCGCACCGGGCTGGGCGCTGATGATGCGCGCGCTCGGCACGCATACCGCGCAATTGCCGACGCTGACCACCGACATCGCGAGCGGCCTGCTCGCAGGCGCGCACCCGGAGCCGTTCCAGGTCGATACGCCGCGCTCGCTGTCGGCCGGGTGCCTGTATGCGCAGGCGGGGCTGATCGAACGTGCGTGGCGCGATCTTGCCGACGCATGGCAGGCGCCGGTGCGGCTCGTGCTCGCAGGCGGTGCGGCGGACGACGTCGCACGCGCGCTGACGCTCCCGCATACGCGACACGATGCGCTGATCCTGTCGGGACTCGCGCTTATCGCGGCGGAGGCGGCGGCGCAGGATTGACGAAGTGCCGACCGGCATCGTGCCGGCGGCGTCGACGCAAGCCCGTTGCGGGCCTGGTCAGGGTATCGAGAGTGGAACACGGCGCCGCCGCGTGCGCCCATGCCGACAGCCGGCCGAACGGGGCACTGAATCGATCACGCCGGCCCATGCGGGCCGGCCTGACTGAACGAACGACTGAAACGACGAGGAGTTTCGACGATGCTGCGCTGGCTGATCGCTGTTCTCTTTCTCGCGAACCTGCTCGCATTCGTGGCCGTGCGCGGCGTGTTCGGCCCGGCGCCGGCCGCCGGCCCGCGCGAGCCGGGCATTCTGTCGCGGCAAGTGCAGCCGGCCGCGCTGCATGCGATGCCGCTCATGCAGGCGACCGACCAGCCCGTGGTCGGCGCGCCGATCTCCGCGCCGGGCGTGACGGCGGAGCCGCTGCCGGGCTCGGCGCCGTGACGGCGCCGCGCGCGTATCAGGGCTGCTGCGCGCGCACCTTCTTCAGGTCATGGACTACTTGGGCATCGCGTGCGTTGAGGTACGGCAACATCTTGATCGCGTAGTCCAACGCGTCGCGCCAGAACCGCTGAGCGTCAGGCGGATCGGGCATTCCGTCAGCCGCAGGCCGCTGGAACAAGTCGTCCACCAATTCACGGATCGTCTTGTCAGGGTCTTCCAGCGGCAGCGTAATCGAGTCCATCGCCGCGCCGTCATCAGGACCGCCGGCCATAAGCCATGTTGCAAACCCGATCGACCGTTCATTCTTGAAAATCGTGATCGCCTCGATGTTGCCTGCTTGTCTCCAACGAGTAGGTCCGGGAATAATGCAGAGCGTATCGGTCGGCATCTTGAGCATGCCGATCGGCACATCTTCCGCGATATAGCCGGCATCGAGCAGGCGGTGCAGCGGTGGCGTCGGCTCGTAAAAAACACCCCTTTCCGTACCTCAAATGCCAGCCACATGGCGCTGTACTGAGCGCCCCCGGCGAGTGCGTCCGCAGAGCGACCTTCAGCGCCGTGCGGCACGAGATCCCGCGTGAAGCGATCGAAATAGCGCGTCAAACGCAGGATGCCATGCGAGCGCAGCATTTCGGTCAGCGTCGGCGACGCCACGCGATCGGTCGCGGCTCACAACGAGTCCCACGCGAGGAGCGCACCTGTGACCCGATAGCGCACCGGTCCAGGCAAGCGCGCGAGCGTCGGATCGGAGATTGCGTCGCCCGAGCGCACCAACGCGGTAACGAGCCGCTGACGAATGTCGGCCCGTATTGCCTGACGCTGGACCTCAGATACCAAAGCGGTATTACGCGGCGATGCGCCGGTCAATACGGCTTCCTTCATCCGATCCGTCGATTCCCTCGTACGCAATGCAATTTACTCAAGGGACGAAATCAATCGTGCGCCGCACTCCGTCAGATCATCGTGAAATGCGACCGGCGTACCGTGATGATTGCGCGCGCCGTCTAGCGGAATGATCCTGAACTGGCCGCCGCACTTCGGGCACCATGTCAGGTGGTCTTTCAGCGCAACCGGAACGCCCAGCGCCGTCAGATCATCGCTCGCAGTGATCACTTCGCCGCCGTGGGTCGTCTTGTCATGCAAGCGGATCACGCCGCGTCCGTTCTCGTCTTTCATCATCAACCTCGCGTTCCGACGTACGAGCCAGCAACCGCCGGGTTCTCGAGCCACGCCATCGCGAAGCGTTTGCCATCCGGTTCGCCGACCCAGCCCTCGGTCTTAGCTTTTGCTTCGTTGGGATAGTCTCCGCGCTGCTGGGCCAGCACAGTATCCCCCCATCCAACCGGCGTACCTGAACGCGGCTGTGCATAAGGGTCGTTCGGATCGACCTCGCTAATCTTCGCAATTTCGGAAGGCCAGATCGGGTCGCGACTAGTCGAATTAGCTAGGATGCGCATCGCGGTAAAGGCGAGTATGAATGGCATCATGATGATGCGCCAGAGCACGGGGGCCTGCATGCCAAAACCGTACAGCGAAAACAGGAATGATTCGCGTGGTGTTTCGTCTTCCGTGTGGAACAGCATTGGCTTCGGCAAGCCGTGCGGGCCGTCGCTCATGTACTTGCACCAGTAGTTCCACTGTGCAAGCGCCATTTCGACCTCGGCGGCAGGCATCCACTCGCGGCCGATCGAGAAGACTCGCGTGACGTTGCCTTGGTCGTTAACCGTGTAATGACGGATATGAAACAACTCGCCGAAGGTCGACATCTCGCGATGCAGGCAAAAAATCGACTCCTTTGACCATGGCACCTCCCATACGATGTCTCCCTCGCTGGACTTGGCGAAGTGCCGACGCTTCCGGATAGCGTACAGCTTGCGCTCACCTCGGTGAAAGCGTATCGGACGGCGACGAAGTCCAAAGAACAAACCTTGACCAAATTTCCACACAATAAACGCGAAAATCAATGAGATCAGCAAGGCAATGAGATCACCCATTACGCTTCCAGAATATGGGTACCGAATTTCCGTGAGCCAATACAAGTATGGCCCAATACAAATTCCAGCAATACCGATCGGCATAGCCGCAGCGGACCATTGCTTTTCTAGAAAAGACGGCTCGATTACGTCCATGTATACGCTGTTAATTTTGAATATTGTTCCAAAATCTTGTGCGTTCGGGCCGACAGGTTGATCAATGTGCAGTCGATGCGCCATGTCCCATTCAGGGACCGGCTTACCTATGCACTTCTTCATCAATCTTTCGTCCACGCTTAACCTCCAATTGCTGAGTTGAACGCTTTGAGCTCGTCATCGAGCGTACTGTAATGCTCTCCCACGCTAAATTTGCATCGCTTGACCCAATCACTTAGCTCCGAAGCTTTCAGCGTTGCGATTCCGATGGCAACAAGAATGGACACAATAAAAACCGGACACCGCGCGCAACTCGACCATAAACGCGCCGATGTCCGCATACGGCAATGCCGCGTAATGCTGCACCTGTTTGACCTTGCGGGGCGATGCCAAAAGCTGTTCAAGGTGCCTCGTCCATCGCGCCGGATTCTCGCCGCTGCGCAATCCGCGAACCTTCGCCCAATCCAGGATGGTTTCGATACGGGCACGCAGTCGGGATGCAGTCTCGTTCTTGCTCAACCAGATTGGCTCCAGCACGCGCAACACCAAGTCCGTCGTTACATCGGCCGGACGCAACGCACCGATGACGGGATAAGCGTAAGCGGCCAGCGAGCGGACCCAGAGCTGTCGATACTTGTCACTTCTCCATTCGACGCTACGCGCCTCAACATAAGCGAGTGCGCATTGCTTGAAAGTCAGCGCCGAAACAATCTTCGCCTTGCGCTCCGCCTTCTCCTGTTTGCGCAGGACCGCGGGATCATCGCCCCGCCACACGACCTCGCGATGCGCATTGCGAGCGGGTCGCGCTGCCTCAACGGTCACACGGGGATACGGGCCAATCTGGATCAAGCCCTCACGACCGTCAGGCTTCGACTAGCGGAATTGCCAGTACTTATGGCCGGTCGGCCTGACCAGTAGCGCGAGGCCGCCACCATCACTGAGTCGATAAACGCGCTCGCGCGGCTTGGCCGCGCGGCACTGAACATCGCGAAGCAGGCACTCTGCCATGCCGAAACACCCCCAAATCTACCCGAAAAAGTACCCGGAAAAATTGGGGATTGAATGACACTTTGGCGCTCCATATGGCACCGTCGCCGTGCCAAAACCCTTATCAATAGGCGATGTCCGACACGATACAGAATCTCACGACACTCTAACCGCGCACCTTCTTCAGCAGTGCGGTGGTCGAGCGGTCGTGCTCGAACGGAATCGCCAGCGCACGACCGCCCCAGCCGCGGACGATCGCCGACTCCGGCAGCGTGTCCATATCGTAGTCGCCGCCCTTCACGAGGATGTCCGGACGGACCGCCTCGATCAGCGACACCGGCGTCTTTTCCTCGAACTTCACAACCCAGTCGACGCTTTCCAGCGCCGCGAGCAGCGCCATCCGGTCTTCCTCGCGGTTGATCGGGCGGTCGTCGCCCTTGCCGAGCATGCGCACCGACGCGTCGCTGTTCACGCCGACGATCAGGCATGCGCCGAGCGCCTTCGCGTCGGCGAGATACGTGACGTGGCCACGGTGCAGGATGTCGAACACGCCGTTCGTGAACACGACCGGCGAAGGCAGCGACGCTCGCAGGGCGACCAGGGCGTCGCGGGTAATCAGCTTGCGCTCAAAGGTAGCGGGCATATGTATGTCGGATGGCGTGAGCGGCGCGCGGTGCGCGTCGCGTTGGAACTGGCGGCGCCAGATAAAAAGCCCGCCGGACGATCGGGCGGGCTTCGTGCTTCGGTTACGCGGCGGCGGGGCCGCGGCCGGCGTCATGTCGCGCCGGCTGCGCCGCGCTGCGCGCGTCAGGCCGGTTGCGCGGCCGACGACGGACCGCTTTCGGACTGCAGGCGGCTGGTGACTTCCTTGCGATAGCGGTTCAGCTCCTGCGCGGTCGCGAACGTACGCTCGAACAGGATCGACAGGTTGTGCAGGATCCGTTCGACGACCTTCTTTTCCCATTCGCCGTCGAAGCGGATCTGTTCGTCGAGCCAGCGCTCGAGCCATTCCGGATCGGGCAGCCGCGACTGCACGGTGTCGCGCGGGAACAGCGCCTGGTTCACGTGCAGGTTGGTCGGGTGCAACGGCTTCTCGGTGCGGCGCGCCGACGCCATCAGCACGCCGATCTTCGCGAACGCCGCGCGTGCGACGTCGCCGCAGTTGTTCAGCGCCTTCTTCATGTAGCGCAGGTACGCGCCGCCATGGCGCGCTTCATCGCGCGAGATCGTTTCGTAGATGTGCTTGATGACCGGCTCGGTGTGCCAGTCGGCCGCGCAGCGATACCAGTGATTCAGGCGGATTTCGCCGCAGAAGTGCAGCATCAGCGTCTCGAGCGGCGGCGCCGGATCGAACTCGAAGCGCACTGCGTGCAGCTCCTCTTCGGTCGGCACCATTTCCGGCCGGAAGCGGCGCAGGTATTCCATCAGCACGAGCGAATGCTTCTGCTCCTCGAAGAACCATACGCTCATGAACGCGGAAAAATCGCTGTCGTGCTGGTTGTCGCGCAGAAACATTTCCGTCGCGGGCAGCGCCGACCACTCGGTGATTGCGTTCATCTTGATCGTCTTCGCCTGCTCGTCGGTGAGCAGCGAAGCGTCGAACTTGTCCCACGGAATGTCCTTCTCCATGTCCCAGCGGACGGCTTCGAGCGACCTGTAAAGTTCCGGATAAAGCATGGTGTTCATGATGGTCCCACCCCTGTTCTGCGCAATGCGACTTCTCTAAACGTGACTGTTGCCGCGTGGGCGCGCGAGCGCGCTTTTTTGCAGCCAAGACTCTAATTTTACGCGTGAATCCGGCCCCCGGACGCAGATTCCGCGTCCGGCAGCCGGGCGGCCGCGCCGCCGCCGTGTTGCACGCCGCAGCCCCGCTCCGCCGAACGGAACCGACCGCGCGTGCCTGATGTGGGGGCCGGCGCAAGCCGGCTCGGTGGCGAGCCCGCCCCGGCGCCACGCGGCTCCTGGAAGGAATTCCGCGCCGCGGCTTGCCCGGCGGACTGCTCGATATGGTGTATACGGCGGCGGCCATGATAGCACGCGTGCATGACGGTTCCGAGACGGCGGCCCGGTCCCGCGCCGCCATCTGCGGTGCGGCGATCGGTCGCGGGACGCGTCGCGAAAATGCAACCGATATGTAAGCTGCCGCACATTCTGGCGTCCCAAGGGCGATCAGACCCGCATTTCCCCCGCCGCCAGCCCGCCTTCCGGCGGCGTGCCGGCCGCCGGCGCGCTGCTGCCGTCGGCCCGTGCGATCCAGTCGGCGAGCGTGTCGCGCTGCGCGCGACCGTCGCGGTAGCCGAGCTCGATCAGCTCGCGCGTGAACGCCTCCTCGAACAGCAGATAGCTCGCGAACGACGCGCCGGCGGGCTGGCTGCCGCCCACCGCGCCGAGCAGCCCGCGCATCGTCGCCGGCATCTGCTTCAGGTGCTTCGCGGCGATCAGCTCGATGCGCTCGGACGGCGCGATCGCGAGCACGTCCACGTGCCGCCAGCCGCTATCCACTTCGATCTGGTGCGGCAGATGCTCGATCATCCGGTTGATGTGCTCGATCCGTTCGATGTCCGAGCCGATCGAGTCGAGAAACACGCTTGCGAGCACCTGCTGGCCGATCTGCGCGAGCGACGGGTAGCCGCGTGCCCGCCCCGAGCCGTTCGCGGCGGGGATCTCCGGCCGCGGATCGGCCGCGCCGATCACGACGATCCGGTCCGCGCCGAAGTGGATCGCCGGCGACAACGGCGCGACCTGCCGGATCGAGCCGTCGCCGAAATACTCGATCTGCCCGTCGAGCACCAGCGGCACGGCAGGGAACACGAACGGAATGGCCGACGACGCAAGCAGGTGCGACGCCGACAGGTCGACGAGCCGCGCGGTGCGCTGCGCGCGCCGCCAGGCCTGGATCGGCTCGGCCGCCTGATAGAAGGTCAGGTGCCGGCCGCTCGAATAGCTGAGCGCGGTGACAGACAGCGCATGCAGCAGCCGGGCTTCGAGCATCTGCTCGATCCGGTGAAAACTCAACTCGCGCTGCAGCAGGTGCGCGAGCGGCGCGTTGTCGAGCAGCCCGCGCGGCGAACGGCGTGCCGCCCAGCCGAAGGTCATCGTAGCGAGCCAGCGCGCGCCCGCCGCCGCGATGCCGAGCCAGTCGGTGCGATACACGTAGTCGGCGCGCAGCGGCTCCCAGAATTCGAGCAGGCGCCGCACGCCGTGCGAGAAATCGTCCGCATGGCTTGCGATCGACGTCGCATTGATCGCGCCGGCCGACGATCCGCACACGACCGTAAACGGCACCGTATGCCGATGCGGATCGGCCTCGCGCGAGATCTCGGCCAGCGCCTTCAGCACGCCGACCTGGTAGGCGGCGCGTGCGCCGCCCCCCATCAGAACGAGCGCGAGCCGCATGATCGACCTGCTAACCGGTTCGCGTCACGTCGAGCGCTTCGGCGGCCGGGTTTCCGGCGACGAAGCGGCGGCTGCGCGCGCGGCGGCCGAGCCGGCCGGCTTCGCGCGCTTCGCGGCCGGCTTGCGGGGCGCGGCGGCGGCCGGTGCGGGCGCGTCTTTGCGGGTAGACGACGCGGGTTGCTCGGGCGGCGCATCGGCCGGCGCCCCGGGCTGCATGCCCGGCTGCGCCATCGCGAGGCTCGCGAGCTGGTTGAACTGCGCCTGCAGCAGGTTCCACCAGCCCGACGGATCGAACGCTTGCTGCGCGGCGTCGGGGGCTGGCGGCGCATCGGCTGGCGCGCCGGCTGCCGCAGCATCCGGCGCCGGCTGCGTATCGGCGGGCGGTGCCGAAGCGGCTTGCGCGGCAGCGACCGCCGCTTCTTCCGCTGCCGACATCGAGCTTTGCGCGAACGCGCCGAATGCGCGCAACGTCGCCAGCGTCGCACGCTGGACCTCGAGCGCCTGGATCGCGGACTGCAGCATGCCGAGGTTGAGCTTCAGCCATTGCTCGACCGCACGCAGATCGGTGATCCGCTTGTCGAGCTCCTCGACGCTCGTGAGCGGCGCCATCATGTCGGACATGGTCGACAGCGACGGCGGCAGCCCCGACGCAGCGCCCGGAAACGACGCCATTCCGCCGAACGGCGACATCCGCATCATGTCCCACATCCGGTCGAGCATGTCGGCAGGCTTGAAACCGGCAAAGCCGGCAAAAGGGTTGGAGCCGGAGGCATCGGTCGTCATACGGGCGTCCTGGGTTGACTGGGTGGGCGAAGCGGCCGACGCGCGCGTGCAGCCGCCTTTGATTCGATGATAGCGCGTCGTCAGAACAGTGCGCCGCCGGGGAAGTCCGGTGCGCGCCGCTCGCGCAGCGAACGAATGCCTTCCTGCACGTCGGGCCCCGAGAAGCCCATGAATTCGAGCGCGAGCGACGCATCGAACGTCGGCCCCGCGCTGCGCAGCCAGTTGTTCAGCGCGTACTTGGTCCAGCGGACCGCCGTCTGCGATCCGTGCGCGAGCCGCTGCGCGACCTCGTACGCCTTCGGCAGCAGCTCGGCCGGCTCCACCGCGAGCGACACGAGGCCGATCCGCTCGGCCTCGTCGCCGCTCACGGGTTCGCACAGCAGCAGGTAGTACTTCGCCTTCGCCATTCCGCACAACAGTGGCCAGACGATCGCCGCATGATCGCCGGCCGCGACGCCGAGCCGCGTATGGCCATCGATGATGCGGGCGTCCTTCGCGGCGATCGAGATGTCGGCGAGCAACCCGGCGACGAGCCCCGCGCCGACGGCCGGCCCGTGCATCGCGGACACGATCGGCTTGCTGCAGTTGATCACGTTGTAGACGAGGTCGCGCGCTTCCCGCCATACGCGGGCGCGCACGTCGAAGTCGTTCGCCATCGACTCGACGAGCGCGAGATCGCCCCCCGCCGAGAAGCCCTTGCCCTCGCCGCGGATCACCGCGACGCGCGTGTCGGGATCGCGATCGACGTCGCGCCAGATGTCGGCGAGCTCACGATGCATGCGCTCGTTCGCGGTGGCGAGGCCGCTGCGGTTCGCGCCCTCGCCGCTCATCACGATGTCGAGCACGCCATGCTCGCGGCGTGTCACCTTCAATGCTTCGTAACCGCTGTATGCGGCGAGATCGGCCATGCTCGGCTCCGGGTTCGGGAAACGCGTTGAACGTTTGAAACGCTTGAATCGAGTGTAGCGAAGCCCGCGCGAGCAAACATCGGGCGAAACCCAGCGTGCGCCCCGCGCCCCGGCGTCGCGCGCAATCGCGCCACCGTCAGGCCGCGCCGTCCGGCGGCGCGACCGCCTGCTCGATCGCACCGAAGATCGACTTGCCGGCCGCGTCGAACATCTCGATGCGCACGGTGTCGCCGTAGCGCATGAATTCGGTCTGCGGCGCACCGTGCTCGATCGTCTCGAGGCAACGCTTCTCGGCGATGCAGCAGTAGCCGCGCTTCACGTCCTTGTTCGACACGGTGCCCGAGCCCACGATCGAGCCGGCACGCAGGTTGCGCGTCTTCGCCGCGTGCGCGATCAACTGGCCGAAGTGGAACACCATGTCGGTGCCCGCATCGGGCTGCCCGACTTTCTTGCCGTTCCAGTGGACGATCATCGGCCGGTGCACGCGGCCTTCGCGCCACGCTTCGTCGAGCTCGTCGGGCGTCACCGCCACCGGCGCGAACGCGGTCGCCGGCTTGCTCTGGAAGAAGCCGAAGCCCTTCGCGAGTTCCGCCGGAATCAGATTGCGCAGCGACACGTCGTTCGCAAGCGTGATGAGCCGCACCGATTTCAGCGCGTCGTCGGGCGATGCGCTCATCGGCACGTCGCCGGTGATCACCGCGACCTCGGCCTCGAAGTCGATGCCCCACTCCTCGGACGGGCACACGATGTCGTCGCGCGCACCGAGGAAATCGTCGCTGCCGCCCTGATACATCAGCGGATCGGTCCAGAACTCCGGCGGCATCTCCGCACCGCGCGCACGGCGCACCAGCTCGACGTGGTTCACGTATGCGGAGCCGTCGGCCCACTGGAACGCGCGCGGCAGCGGCGCCATGCAGTTCGCCGGATCGAACGCGAATGCGTTGCGTGCGCGTCCGTGGTTCAGCGCTTCGTACAGGTCGCGCAGTTGCGGCGCGTAGAACGCCCAGTCGTCGAGGACGCGCTGCAGCGTCGGCGCGATCGCGTCGGCGATTGCCGCGGTGTGCAGGTCGCGCGACACGACGATCAGCTGGCCGTCGCGCGTGCCGTCCTTCAGCGATGCAAGTTTCATGGGGTATCTGCCGTTGTAGTGACGATGGAGGGAATCTATTTTACGATGGTGAATCCGTGCGGCGCGCCACGATCGCGCATGCCGCTTCCGTCCCGACCTTGCCGCCCAGTCGCGCCCCGTTGCCCATGCCCGCCAGCCCGCTTCCCGACGACGATCTCGCCGATTCCGATACCGACGACGCCGGCTCCGGCGAGCACGGCGAAGGCGGCGAGAAGGTCCGCTCCGGCATCCAGTCGATCGAGGTCGGCTTTCGCCTGCTCGACGTGCTGACGAGCGAACCGCGCGCGATGATGCTGCGCGACCTCGCGCAGCGTGCGGGCATGAGCCCGGCGAAGGCGCACCGCTATCTGGTCAGTTTCCTGCGGCTCGGCGTGGTGTCGCAGGATCCGGTGTCGGGCCGCTACGAGCTCGGCGGCTTCGCGCTGCAGATGGGGCTCGCGCGGCTCGCGCGCGTCGACGGCGTAAAGCTCGCGCGGATCGCGCTGACCGAGTTGCGCGACCGCGTCGACCAGACCGTCGGCATCGCGGTGTGGGGCAATCAGGGGCCGACGATCGTGCACTGGATGGAATCGAGCCATCCCGCGAAGGCGTCGCTGAAGCTCGGCGACGTCATGCCGCTGCTCGGCTCCGCGACCGGCCTGCTGTTCGCCGCCTACCTGCCGCGCAGCAAGACCGCCGCGATGCTCGAGCGCGAGCTCGCCGACACGCGCCGCTCGCCGCATCACGGCGGCCCGCGCACGCTCGATGAAGTGGAGGCGGTGCTCGCCGACGTGCGCGCGCATCAGGCCGCGCGCGTCGAGGGGATGCTGCTGCCGACGATCCACGCGTTCTGCATGCCGGTGTTCGATTCGGTTGGCGAACTCGCGCTCGCGATCGTCGCGCTCGGCCAGGAAGGCATGTTCGACATCGCGTGGGGCGGCGAGATGGATACCGCGCTGCGGGCATGCGCGCAGAAACTGTCCTACGAACTCGGCTATAGTCCGGGCGCGCGCGACGCGTGATCCGCATGACCCGCGGGGCGCGTCATCTCCGCGCCCCGCGCGTGCCGCAGTCGCGGCGCATCCGTGCGATGCACTGCGAACGCGCGGCGCGTCCGGCGGTCCGATTGCTGTGACGCATTGCGCGCGCCGCGCCACGACCGCCCCAACCCTGTCCCGTTTCGCCGATGCCGCCTGCCGACACCCGCCCTCGTCACGACCTGCCCCGCCACTGGCTGCGCGCGGGCATCGCGGTCGTCGTCGTGCTCGTGCTGCACGCGCTCGCAGCGTTGTGGCTGACGCGCAATCGCGATGCGTTCACGCCGCCCGCGCCCGCCGAGATCCCGGTGCAGATCGAGCTGCTGAAGCCGCGGCCGATCGAGCGCCAACCCGCCCCGAAGCCGGCCGACCGTCCTGCCGAGCCCGCGCCCGCGAAGCCGGCTCGCGCCGCACCGAAGCCCGCGCCCGCGCAGGAGCCCGTGCTCACGTCGACGCAGACGGCCGAGCACGGCGAACCGCCGCCGGCCGCGTCCGGCGCGTCCGCTGCAAGCGCCACGGCCGGCGCGTCGGACACGCCGGCGGCATCCGCGGCCGGCGCCGGTAGCGCCGCGCCCCCCGGCCCCGCGACGAACGGCGTGAAGTTCGCGGCGCCGCCGTCCGGCGATCTGCAGTACGACACGTTCTACAACGGGATGCAGAACATGATCGGCACGATCCACTGGCGCACCGACGGTCACGCGTACGATCTGTCGGTGTCGATGCCCGTGCCGTTCGTGGGTCCGTTCGCGTACCGCAGCGAAGGCCGCATCGATGCATTCGGCGTCGCGCCCGACCGTTACGTCGAAAAGCGCGGCAAGCGGCCCGAGGACATCGCGATCTTCAATCGCGAGATTCGCCAGGTCGTGTTCACGCGCACGCCGAACAACGCGCCGCTGCCCGACGGCGTGCAGGACCGCTTCAGCATGCTGATGCAGTTGTCGGGGCTCGTGCGCGGCAATCCGTCCGCGTACAAGCCGGGCGTCACGCAGCAGTTCTTCGTGATCGACAACAACAACGGCGAGACCTGGCCGATCACGGTGATCGGCGACGAGGACGTGCAGACGCAAGCAGGCATCGTGCGCGCGCGTCACTTCATGCGGCTGCCGCGCCGCGAAGGCGACACGCGGCGCATCGACATGTGGCTCGCGCCGTCGCTCGGCTGGCTGCCCGCGAGGCTCGTACAATCGGAGCCGAACGGCGCGCAAATCGAGCTGCTGTGGCACGGCCCGCTCGCGCCGCCGCGCGCACCTGCCGATGCCGCGCCGTCAGGAGGAACGGCGTATGCGCCCGCCGCAGCATCGTCGCCTGCGGCGGCGCCGGCGCCGGCCGCCGCGCCCGCGCAACCCGTGCAGCAGCCGGCAGTGGAAGCGCCCGCGCCGGCGTCCGCCGCACGGTGAAATCGACGAATCGGCAATTTCGACCGATTAAAGAACGGGCGGAAACGGCCGATGACACTCTTTAACAACTATTTCAGTGCACCGGATCACAATAGGAACGTTTGATAGACATCGGCTTCTAACCGATACACCCCACGCAAACGGGAGAACGGGGTGTGCAGCGCAAGCCCCTTGAAACCGGCACGGCCCGCCCCACCTACGGGACAACAAGGCCAGATGCCACTGCGAAGAGGAGTGCCGCCATGCAAATGATCTACAACAGCCCCAATTACTGCGTCGTCGAATTTGCGCCGCAGGCCGGCCACCATCTGATGAATGCCGGCGGATATGAAATCGTCGACAAGAACGCGCAGCGCGAAATCTTCATCGACGGCGAGCTCGCCGAGCGATTCCGCGCGCACGTGAAGCAGTTGATCGAGGATGAGCCGTCGCTTGACGAAGTGGACGAATTCCTCGGGCAATTCGACAGTCTGATGATGATGCCCGTCGTGCTGCATTAACCGACGCCCAAGGCCCGGCCGAACGCCGGGCCGCTCGCCGTGCACTTGCGCGGCGTCGCGAGCACTCCGATCCAAGCCCCCGCCCCGGTTCGCCGGGCGGGGGTTTTCGTTTGGTTTGCGCCCGCACGCGTTCGTTGCGCGGGCAACGCCAGGCCGCATGCTTCGACGGCATGGCCGCCGCACCTGCGGTCGCGCGCAATCCGCCTGTCGCGCGCCCGGCCGCGCCGCGTCGCGCGAGGCCGGGCGGCGCATGGGCGCACCGGCTACAATGACGGTTTTCCCGTCTTCGCCCGTCTTCCGCCATGTCTGCGACTCCTCTCGCCGCTTCCGCCCCGCTCGACGCGCGCTACACGCGCGGCGCCGAACTGCCCGCGCTACTGAAATCGCGCATCCTGATCCTCGACGGCGCGATGGGCACGATGATCCAGCGCTACAAGCTCGACGAGGCCGCATATCGCGGCGAGCGCTTCAAGGACTTCCCGCGCGACATCAAGGGCAACAACGAACTGCTGTCGCTCACGCAGCCGCAGATCATCAGCGAGATCCACGACAAGTACTTCGCGGCCGGCGCGGACATCGTCGAAACCAACACGTTCGGCGCGACGACGGTCGCGCAGGCCGACTACGGGATGGAAGACCTCGTCGTCGAGATGAACGTCGAGTCGGCGCGGCTCGCGCGCGCGTCCGCGGCCAGGTACGCGACGCCGGACAAGCCGCGCTTCGTCGCCGGCGCGATCGGGCCGACGCCGAAAACGGCGAGCATCTCGCCGGACGTGAACGATCCGGGCGCGCGCAACGTCACGTTCGACGAGCTGCGCGACGCGTACTACCAGCAGGCGAAGGCGCTGCTCGACGGCGGCGTCGACCTGTTCCTCGTCGAGACGATCTTCGACACGCTGAACGCGAAGGCCGCGCTGTTCGCGCTCGACGAACTGTTCGAGGACACCGGCGAGCGCCTGCCGATCATGATCTCGGGCACCGTGACCGACGCGTCGGGCCGCATCCTGTCGGGCCAGACGGTCGAGGCGTTCTGGAACTCGCTGCGTCATGCGAAGCCGCTCACGTTCGGCCTGAACTGCGCGCTCGGCGCGGCGCTGATGCGCCCGTACATCGCCGAGCTCGCGAAGCTGTGCGACACCTACGTGTCGTGCTACCCGAACGCGGGCCTGCCGAACCCGATGAGCGACACCGGTTTCGACGAGACGCCGGACGTCACGTCGGGCCTCTTGAAGGAATTCGCGCAGGCCGGGCTCGTGAACCTCGCCGGCGGCTGCTGCGGCACGACGCCCGAACACATCGCCGAGATCGCGAAGGCGCTCGCCGACGTAAAACCGCGCCGCTGGCCGAGCCAGTACAGCGACGCCGCCTGACCGACAGCCCCCACGCCCTACATCACACGAATTCGCACCGCCATGACCGATCACATGATGCGCCTTGCCGGCCTCGAGCCGTTCAACGTCACGTCCGGGACGCTCTTCATCAACGTCGGCGAACGCACCAACGTCACCGGCTCGAAGGCGTTCGCGCGAATGATCCTCAACGGCCAGTTCGACGAGGCGCTCGCCGTCGCGCGCCAGCAGGTCGAGAACGGCGCGCAGGTGATCGACGTCAACATGGACGAGGCGATGCTCGATTCGAAGGCGGCGATGGTGCGCTTCCTGAACCTGATCGCATCGGAGCCGGACATCGCGCGCGTGCCGATCATGATCGACTCGTCGAAGTGGGAAGTGATCGAGGCCGGCCTCAAGTGCGTGCAGGGCAAGGCGATCGTGAACTCGATCTCGCTGAAGGAAGGCGAGGACGCGTTCCGCCATCATGCGAAGCTGATCCGCCGCTACGGCGCGGCCGCGGTGGTGATGGCGTTCGACGAGACGGGCCAGGCCGATACCTACCAGCGCAAGATCGACATCTGCAAGCGCTCGTACGACTTCCTCGTGAACGAAGTCGGCTTCCCGCCGGAAGACATCATCTTCGATCCGAACATCTTCGCAGTCGCGACGGGCATCGAGGAACACAATAATTACGCGGTCGACTTCATCGAGGCGACGCGCTGGATCAAGCAGAACCTGCCGCATGCGAAGGTGAGCGGCGGCGTGTCGAACGTGTCGTTCTCGTTCCGCGGCAACGACCCGGTGCGCGAGGCGATCCACACCGTGTTCCTGTACCACGCGATCCAGGCGGGGATGGACATGGGCATCGTGAACGCGGGCCAGCTCGGCGTGTACGCCGATCTCGATCCGGAGCTGCGCGAGCACGTCGAGGACGTGATCCTGAACCGGCGCGCGGATTCCACCGACCGCCTGCTCGAGATCGCCGACAAGTTCAAGGCGGGCGGCGCGAAGAAGGAAGAGAACCTCGAGTGGCGCAACCAGCCGGTCGAGAAGCGGCTCTCGCATGCGCTGGTGCACGGGATCACGACGTTCATCGTCGAGGATACCGAGGAAGTGCGCGCGAAGATCGCCGCGGCCGGCGGCCGCCCGATCAACGTGATCGAAGGCCCGCTGATGGACGGGATGAACATCGTCGGCGACCTGTTCGGCCAGGGCAAGATGTTCCTGCCGCAAGTCGTGAAGTCCGCTCGCGTGATGAAGCAGGCGGTCGCGCACCTGATTCCGTTCATCGAGGAAGAAAAGCGGCTGCTCGCGGAAGCGGGCGGCGACGTGCGCGCGAAGGGCAAGATCGTGATCGCGACCGTGAAGGGCGACGTGCACGACATCGGCAAGAACATCGTGTCGGTCGTGCTCCAGTGCAACAACTTCGAAGTCGTCAACATGGGCGTGATGGTGCCGTGCAACGAGATCCTCGCGAAGGCGAAGGTCGAGGGCGCGGACATCATCGGCCTGTCGGGCCTGATCACGCCGAGCCTCGAGGAAATGGCGTACGTTGCGTCGGAGATGCAGCGCGACGACTACTTCCGCGTGAAGAAGATTCCGCTGCTGATCGGCGGCGCGACCACGTCGCGCGTGCACACGGCCGTGAAGATCGCGCCGCATTACGAAGGCCCGGTCGTCTACGTGCCCGACGCATCGCGCTCGGTGTCGGTCGCGTCGAATCTGCTGTCGGACGAAGGTGCGGCGAAGTACCTCGACGAACTGAAGTCCGATTACGAACGGATCCGCGACCAGCACGCGAACCGCAAGGCGCAGCCGATGGTCACGCTCGAGCAGGCGCGCGCGAACAAGACCAAGGTTGACTGGGCGAACTACACGCCGGTGAAGCCGAAGTTCATCGGGCGGCGCGTGTTCAAGAACTACGACCTGAACGAGCTCGCGAACTACATCGACTGGGGCCCGTTCTTCCAGACCTGGGATCTCGCGGGCCCGTACCCGGCGATCCTGAACGACGAGATCGTCGGCGAATCGGCGCGGCGCGTGTTCTCCGATGCGAAGTCGATGCTTGCGCGTCTGATCCAGGGCCGCTGGCTGACCGCGAACGGCGTGATTGCGCTGCTGCCGGCGAACACCGTGAATGACGACGACATCGAGATCTACACCGACGAATCGCGCTCTGAAGTGCTGCTCACGTGGCGCAACCTGCGCCAGCAGAGCGTGCGCCCGGTGGTCGACGGCGTGATGCGCCCGAACCGCTCGCTTGCCGACTTCATCGCGCCGAAGGAATCGGGCGTCGCCGACTACATCGGGATGTTCGCGGTGACGGCCGGCCTCGGCGTCGACGTGAAGGAAAAGCAGTTCGAAGCCGACCACGACGACTACAGCGCGATCATGCTGAAGGCGCTGGCCGACCGTTTCGCGGAAGCGTTCGCCGAAGCGATGCATGCGCGCGTGCGCCGCGAGCTGTGGGGGTATGCGAGCGGCGAGACGCTCGACAACGATGCGCTGATCGCCGAGAAGTACACGGGCATCCGTCCCGCGCCCGGTTACCCGGCGTGCCCCGATCACCTCGTGAAGCGCGACATGTTCGCCGCGCTGCATGCGGACGAAATCGGGATGAGCGTGACCGATTCGCTCGCGATGCTGCCGGCGGCGAGCGTGTCGGGCTTCTATCTCGCGCATCCGGACAGCCGCTACTTCTCCGTCGGAAAAATCGGGCAGGATCAGCTGGACGACTATGCGCGGCGGATGGCGCTGTCGCTCGACGACGCACGCCGCGCGCTGGCGCCGCAACTGTAACCGCAGCGGCGTCGCCGCTGCCGCCGCCGCGCGCGCCGGTCGACGGCCGCATGGCGCAGCAGTCCTGTCACGCACCCTCGCCGATCTCGACATTCGGCGCGACGGCTCGGGTGCGGTTCTCGGGCCGCCGCTTTACGCGCCGCTTCAAATGGGACCGCTGCGTTCGCGATGTCACGCGCCGCCGCGAACGCTGACGGGAGCGCCGGACGGCGACACGCAGGCCGCCAGGCGCGCGAGCGCGAGTTCATCAGACAAAAAGAAACGGCCCGCTGCGAGCGGGCCCCTTCACTGCCTTTGCAGGCTTGCAAACCGCGTCAGTCGCGCGACGACGCTCAGAAGCCCCAGTGCACGTCGGCCTGCCCGGCCTTCGCTTCGCGAAGCATCGTGAGAAACGGCGCGACGCGCTGCGCGAGGCTCGGCGGCACTTCGTGGTGCGCGTGGTCCGCATCGTCTTCGTGGAAATGACCTGCGTGCTCGGCGCGCTCCTGCTTCGCCTGCGCGACCGCGCCTTCCAGCTTCGCGATCGCGTGATCCAGTTCGTCGTGCGTAATCACGCCGCGTTCGCCCAGCTGCTTGCCGACGAGGCCCAGCACGTATACGGCGAAATCCTTCAGCACGTCGAGATCCTGTGCCGCCTTGCTCTTGAACGTAATCATGACAATTCCCTTTTCATCTTGTTGTGCCCGCGCGGCGCGGTTGGGGGGACGCCGGCAGGCCGGCGTCCGGCCTCGCGGACGCGGGGCGCCTGAGCGGCATATTAGCACCTGTTAAAATTCTGCGATCCCTGAAACGCGCGCTTAAAAAGCGCGCCGGCCGGCCGGCGTTCCGGCCGCCACCAACGAAGCCTTCTACCAGCATGCTGCCAGCACACAAACAGACCCTCGAAGCCCTGCTCGCGGATAGCGTCACGCAGGTCGCACACGCGCTGAAAGGCGCCGACGCGGCAAACGCCGACGTGGCGTTCGTCGCCCCCGCCATCACGCTGGAGCGCCCGAAGGTCGCCGCGCATGGCGACGTCGCGTGCAACGTCGCGATGCAACTCGCCAAGCCGCTCGGCACGAACCCGCGCCAGCTCGCCGAGAAGATCGTCGCCGCGCTGACGGCGCACCCGGCCGCGCAAGGGCTCGTCGACGCGGCCGAAATCGCGGGCCCCGGCTTCATCAACCTGCGCCTGAGCGCCGCCGCGAAGCAGGCGGTGATCGCCGCCGTGTTCGCGCAGGGTCGCGCGTTCGGCACGTCGGAGCGCGAAAAGGGCAAGCAGGTGCTGCTCGAATTCGTGTCCGCGAACCCGACCGGCCCGCTGCACGTCGGCCATGGCCGCCAGGCGGCGCTCGGCGACGTGCTCGCGAACGTGATCGCGAGCCAGGGCTATGCGGTCCACCGCGAGTTCTACTACAACGACGCCGGCGTGCAGATCGCCAACCTCGCGATCTCGACGCAGGCGCGCGCACGCGGCCTGAAGCCGGGCGACGCGGGCTGGCCGGAAGCCGCGTACAACGGCGAATACATCGCCGACATCGCGCGCGACTACCTGAACCGCGAGACGGTCGCGGCGAAGGACGGCGAGCCGGTCACGGGCGCGGGCGACATCGACGATCTCGATGCGATCCGCAAGTTCGCGGTCGCGTATCTGCGTCACGAGCAGGACATGGACCTGCAGGCGTTCGGCGTGAAATTCGATCAGTACTATCTCGAGTCGTCGCTGTACAGCGAAGGCCGGGTCGAGAAGACGGTCGACGCGCTGATCAAGGCCGGCATGACCTACGAGCAGGACGGCGCACTGTGGCTGCGCACGACCGATGAAGGCGACGACAAGGATCGCGTGATGCGCAAGTCGGACGGCACGTACACGTACTTCGTGCCGGACGTCGCGTACCACGTGACGAAATGGGAGCGCGGCTTCACGAAGGTGATCAACATCCAGGGTTCGGACCACCACGGCACGATCGCGCGCGTGCGCGCCGGCCTGCAGGGGCTGCACATCGGCATCCCGAAGGGCTATCCCGACTACGTGCTGCACAAGATGGTGACCGTGATGCGCGACGGCCAGGAAGTGAAGCTGTCGAAGCGCGCGGGCAGCTACGTGACGGTGCGCGACCTGATCGAATGGTCGGGCGGCGCAGCGCCGGGCCAGGAGGCGGCTCCCGACCTGATCGACGAGGCGACCATCACGCGCGGCCGCGACGCGGTGCGCTTCTTCCTGATCTCGCGCAAGGCCGACACCGAGTTCGTGTTCGACATCGACCTTGCACTGAAACAGAACGACGAGAATCCGGTCTATTACGTCCAGTACGCGCATGCGCGGATCTGCTCGGTGCTCAACGAACTGAAGGCCCGCTACAACGTCGACGTCGCGCAGCTTCCGGGCGCCGATCTGTCGCAGCTCACGAGCGCGCAGGCCGTGTCGCTGATGCAAAAGCTCGCCGAGTATCCGGACATGCTCACGCACGCGGCGAACGAGCTGGCGCCGCACGCGGTCGCGTTCTACCTGCGCGATCTCGCTGGTGAATTCCACTCGTTCTACAATGCGGAGCGCGTGCTGGTCGACGACGAAGCGCCGCGCAACGCGCGCGCCGCGCTGCTCGCCGCAACCCGCCAGGTGCTCGAGAACGGCCTGACGGTGCTCGGCGTGTCCGCGCCCGCGAAGATGTAAGGATGTCAGCGCGGCCCGAACCGGGCCGCGAATGGCTGCGGCAGCGCCGCCGTCGGATTGCCCCGACGGCAGATGCCCGCCGCGGCCTTTTCACGATTCTTTTTGCAGGTGACTCAAGCAATGGCACAACCACGCCGCACGTCGAAGCAATCGAAACAAGCCGGAGGGACATTTCTTGGAATCGTGCTGGGCCTGATCGTCGGCCTCGCGATCGCGGTGGTCGTGGCGCTCTACATCACGCGTTCGCCGTCGCCGTTCGTGTCGAAGGTCGCGCCGCCGCCGGCCGACAACGGCGCGAGCCAGCCGCAGCAGTTCGACCCGAACCGCGCGCTGCAAGGCAAGACGCCCGGCCAGCCGGTGCCGCAGGCCGCGCAATCCGCGCCCCCCAATACCGCGCCCGGCCAGGCCGCGAATCAGACCCAGGGCGGCTTGCTGCCCGAGCCGCAGATCGTCGAGGTGCCGCCGTCGGGCAACACGAACGGCTCCAGCGGCTCGAACAACAGCACCGCTTCGAATAACGCGTCGTCGGGCAACGGTGTCGCCGTCGCGCCGAAGCCGGCCGACAACACGCCGCCGAAGAAAACGCAGCAGGCGCAGCAACAACAGCAAGGCGGCGAGGACGACCTCGCGCGCTTCGCCGCACAGAAGCAGGCGCAGCAGGCGGCCGCGCAGAAGCAGCAGCAACAGCAACTGGCGAACAACACGCCGAAACCGACGTCGTCGGCGGCGCCCGCCGCGGCAGCGAAGCCGCCGACCGCGAATGACGCGAACACCGGTTACTTCCTGCAGGTCGGCGCGTACAAGACGGAAAGCGACGCAGAGCAGCAGCGCGCTCGGCTGGGCTTCCAGGGCTTCGAATCGAAGGTGTCGAAGCGCGACGTCAGCGGCGTGACGTACTTCCGCGTGCGCGTCGGCCCGTTCTCCAAATTCGAGGATATGAACTCGGCCCGTCAGCGCCTGTCCGATGCAGGTGTCGACACGGCGGTGATCCGTTTCACCAAGCAGTAAGCAACCGGCCGCGCCCCACGCAGATTCCGTTACGTTTCGTAACCCCGAGCAACTGATTCGACGTTCACAACATGAAAAAACTGCTTAGCACGCTCCTTCTGTCCCTGGGCCTCGCCGCCGCGGGCTTCGCGCAGGCATCGCCGGCCGCACCGGCCGCCGGCAAGGACTTCGAGGTGATGAAGTCGCCGCAACCGGTGTCCGCACCGGCCGGCAAGGTCGAGGTCATCGAATTCTTTTGGTATGGCTGCCCGCACTGCTACGAATTCGAGCCGACGATCGAGGCGTGGGTGAAGAAGCAAGGCAACAACATCGACTTCAAGCGCGTGCCGGTCGCATTCCGTGACGATTTCATCCCGCACTCGAAGCTGTTCTACGCGGTGTCCGCGCTCGGCATCTCGGAGAAGGTCACGCCGGCGATCTTCAACGCGATCCACAAGCAGAAGAACTACCTGCTGACGCCGCAGGCGCAGGCCGACTTCCTCGCGACGCAAGGCGTCGACAAGAAGCAGTTCATGGATGCGTACAACTCGTTCAGCGTGCAGGGCCAGGTCAAGCAGTCGGCCGAGCTGCTGAAGAACTACGCGATCGACGGCGTGCCGACGGTCGTCGTCCAGGGCAAGTACAAGACGGGCCCGGCTTACACGAACAGCATCCCGGGCACCGCGCAGGTGCTCGACTACCTCGTGAAGCAGGTTCAGGACAAGAAGCTCTGATCCCCGCCCGCGCGCCGGCATGACTACTCCGCTGAAGGTCTTCATCACCGGCGCGTCGAGCGGCCTCGGCCTCGCACTGGCCGACGAATACGCGCGCCAGGGCGCCACGCTCGCCCTCGTCGCGCGCCGCACCGATGCGCTCGATGCGTTCGCGCGGCGCTTCCCCAAGTTGTCCGTTTCCGTCTATTCCGCCGACGTGCGCGACGCCGATGCGCTCGCCGCCGCAGCCGCGTCGTTCATCGCCGCGCACGGCTGCCCCGACGTCGTGATCGCAAACGCAGGCATCAGCCAGGGCGCCGTCACGGGCCAGGGCGATCTCGCGACGTTCCGCGACGTGATGGACATCAACTACTACGGCATGGTCGCGACGTTCGAGCCGTTCGTGGGGCCGATGACGGCCGCGCGCCACGGCACGCTGGTCGGCGTCGCGAGCGTCGCCGGCGTGCGCGGGCTGCCCGGCTCCGGCGCGTACAGCGCGTCGAAGTCGGCGGCGATCAAGTATCTGGAGGCGCTGCGCGTCGAGCTGCGCCCGGCCGGTGTCGGCGTGGTCACGATCGCCCCCGGCTATATCCGCACGCCGATGACCGCGCACAACCCGTACCGGATGCCGTTCCTGATGGACGCCGACCGCTTCGCGGCCCGCGCCGCACGTGCGATCGCGCGGCAGCACGCGTTTCGCGTGATTCCATGGCAGATGGGCGTCGTCGCGAAGATACTGCACGTGCTGCCGCGCTGGCTTTACGATCGCCTGTTCGAGAAAGCGCCGCGCAAGCCCAAGGCCGGCGCACACTAAGTGCAGCGTGGAGCCGGCGCATGTATTGCGCCGGGTCGCCGGCTATCCGGCTTTGTCCCGCCCCCGCGCCGTCGTCGCGCGCGACGCCCGCGCCGCCTTCCCCGCCGCCACAACACGCATTCCGTCGCGAACGCAGCCGTTTTTCGCCTAATTCGCCGCGTTCCGACGCCTTTTCCCACGCCGCACGCGCTTTGACGGTATGCTATCCGGCAACCGCGCCGGTCCGTCCTCCGCCGGGCCGCGCCCGCATTCCGGCAACCGGCAAAAAATCAGAAATCACATGGGAGAACCTATGCAGGTCAAGCTGTTCGCCGCGGCCGCGCTCGCCGCCGCTCTCGCCGCCCCGGGCCTCGCCGTCGCCAAGCCGCTCACCGTGTGCACGGAATCGAGCCCGGACGGCTTCGACGTCGTCCAGTACAACTCGCTCGTCACGACCAATGCATCGGCCGACGTGATCTTCAACACGCTCGTGTCGTACGACGAAGCCGCGAAGAAGGTCGTACCCGCGCTCGCCGACAAGTGGGAAGCAAGCGCCGACGGCCTCACGTACACGTTCCACCTGCGTCCGAACGTCGCGTTCCAGACGACCGACTACTTCAAGCCGAGCCGGCCGCTGAACGCGGACGACGTCGTGTTTACGTTCTCGCGGATGCTCGACGACGCGAACCCGTGGCACAAGGTCGCCGGCGCGAGCGGCTTTCCGCACGCGCAATCCATGGGCCTCGTGAAGCTCGTGAAGGCGGTCGCCAAAGTCGACGACAACACGGTGAAGTTCACGCTGAACGAGCCGAACGCGACGTTCGTGCCGATCCTGACGATGGGCTTCGCGTCGATCTACTCGGCCGAATACGCGGACCAGCTGCTGAAGGCCGGCAAGCAGGCCGACCTGAATGCGAAGCCGATCGGCACCGGCCCGTTCGTGCTGAAGAGCTACACGAAGGACGCGCTGATCCGCTACGACGTGAACCCGTCGTACTGGGGCGCGAAACCGAAAGTCGACCGGCTGATCTACGCGATCACGCCCGACCCGTCGGTGCGCATGCAGAAGGTGAAGGCCGGCGAATGCCAGATCGCGCTGTCGCCGAAGCCGCAGGACGTGCTCGCCGCGAAGGGCGAAAGCGCGCTGAAGGTCGTGCAGACGCCGGCGTTCATGACCGCGTTCGTCGCGCTGAACACGCAGAAGAAGCCGCTCGACAACGACAAGGTGCGCGAGGCGCTGAACCTCGCGTTCGATCGCTCGACCTACCTGAAGGTGGTGTTCGACAACACGGCCACACCCGCGAACAACCCGTATCCGCCCAACACGTGGAGCTACGCGAAGGACATCGCGCCGTACGCGTACGATCCGGCGAAGGCGAAGCAGTTGCTCGCGCAGGCCGGCTTCCCGAACGGCTTCTCGACGACGATCTGGACGCGCCCGACCGGCAGCGTGCTGAACCCGAATCCGAAGGCGGGCGCCGAACTCCTGCAGGCCGACCTCGCGAAGATCGGCGTGAAGGCCGAAGTGAAGGTGATCGAATGGGGCGAGCTGATCAAGCAGGCGAAGCTCGGCCAGCATGACATGCTGTTCATGGGCTGGGCCGGCGACAACGGCGATCCGGACAACTATCTGTCGCCGTTGTTCAGTTGCAACGCCGTCAAGTCGGGCATCAACTTCGCGCGCTTCTGCGACGCGCAGCTCGACAAGCTGATCGCGGACGGCAAGTCGACGGCCGATCAGGCCAAGCGTGCGAAGCTGTACGAATCGGCGCAGAAGATCATCCACGACCAGGCGCTGTGGATTCCGCTCGGCTATCCGACCGCCGCCGCGCTCACGCGCCCGAACGTGAGCGGCTATCGCGTGAGCCCGTTCGGACGGCAGAACTTCGCGGCGGTGTCCGTGCAATAACCGCGCGTGGGGCGCAAGCGACGGCGCACGTGCCGCTCGCTTGCGCGCCTCGCGCCGCGCTTGCTACACTGCGCGCTCATTCCTCATACCGGACGCCAGCCAAAGTGAACAACTAAGCCTTCCCAAAAATGTTTTCGCCGCCGTGCCACGCACGCCGCGCGAAGGGTTTCACACATTTTCGGAGGTGCTTATGGCTGCTGCCACGCCGACCGGCGCGCTCGTCGCGCTTCATCACGTTTCCTTCCGCTTCGACGACGGCGTCACGCTGTTCGATTCGCTCGACCTTTCGATCGACCGCACGCCGACAGGCATCGTCGGCCGCAACGGCGCCGGCAAGAGCCTGCTCGCGCAATTGATCGCGGGCCGGCGCACGCCGAGCGCGGGCACGATCGAGCGCAACACGCCGGTCGTGTACGTCGCGCAGCAGCATGACGACACGCTGGCCGGCGGCCTGCGGACCGTCGCCCAGATCGCCGCGCTCGATGCACCGCTCGCGGCGCTCGCGCGTCTTGCGAACGGCCGCGCGAGCCAGCACGATTTCGACCTGATCGGCGATCGCTGGGATCTGGCCGAGCGGTTGCGCGCCGCGCTCGACGCTGCGGGCCTGCACGACGTGCACGCCGACATGCGCGCAGACGCATTGAGCGGCGGGCAATTGGCGCGCGTCGCGCTGATTGGTGCGTTGCTGTCGGATGCCGGACTGCTGGTGCTCGACGAACCGACGAACCATCTCGATGCGCCGGGCCGCGCGTGGCTGCGCACGGCGCTCGACGGCTGGCGCGGCGGGGTCGTGCTCGTCAGCCATGATCGCGCGCTGCTCGCGCAAGTCGAGCGCATCGTCGAACTGACGCCGCACGGCCTGCGCACGTACGGCGGCAACTATGCGCTGTACCGCGCGCAGCGCGACGCGCAGCAGGATGCCGCGCAGGCCGCGCTCGATCATGCGCGCGCGGAGCGCGGGCGCGTGCGGCGCCGGCTCGAACAGGAACACGACTCGATCCAGCGCCACGCGGCCGGCTCGCTGCGCGACGCGAAAACGGTCAACTTGTCATCGATGGCGCGCCAGAGGCGCAAGGGCGCCGCGCGCAGCATCATGGGACCGGTCCGGCGTCAGCAGACGGAATCCAAGGCGGCACTCGACGCGCGCGTGCACGACGCAGCCGCACGCGTCGACGCCGATGCACCGGTACTCGTGTCGTTGCCGGGCACCGAGGTCAGCGCGCACCGCCAGTTGTTCACGCTCGAACGCGCGCAATTGCCATGGGCCGCCGCGGGTCGCGCGGACGCGCTCACGTGGTCGGCCAGCGGCCCCGTGCGCATCGCGCTGACGGGCCCGAACGGCTGCGGAAAATCGACGCTGCTGCGCATGCTCGCCGGCGAACTCGCGCCACGCGCGGGCGCTTGCACGACGCACGTGAGCGCCGCGTATCTCGACCAGCGGCTCGCGCTGCTCGATCCCGATCGTTCGATCGTCGAGCAATTGGGGCGCCTCGGCACGCCGCTCGCCGAAGGCGATCTGCGCAGCCGCCTCGCGCTGCTGCAACTCGATGCCGCACGCGCGACGCAGCCGGCGCGCCGCCTGAGCGGCGGCGAGCGGTTGAAGGCCGCGCTCGCGTGCGCATTGTGGCGCGCCACGCCCGCGCAGTTGCTGCTGCTCGACGAGCCGACCAATCACCTCGATCTCGAATCGGTGCGCGCGATCGAAGCCGCGCTGGCCGGCTTTCCGGGCGCGATCGTGGTCGCGTCGCACGACGCCGCGTTTCTCGCGGCACTCGAACCGACGCACACGATGCAATGGCAGCGCGACGGGTGGCGCTACGAGCCCGTCGCGTAGCGGTGACGATGCGCGCTCAGCTCGCGGCGCGGAAGCGAAGCACGCCGTCGTCGCCTTGCTCGCGCACGAGTTCGCCCGCGAGCCACAGCAGGTTCAGATGCGCGAGCGCCTCGCCGAGCGCGAACGTCATCTGATGGATGTCGAGTTCGCGGCGGCGGAACATGATCGGCACGATGTCGGCCGCGCTGGCCGGCTGCTCCGCGCACGCAACGCGCACTTCGTCGAGCCGCGCGTCGTGGTGCGCGCGCAGTTGCGCGATGCGCGTGCGCACGCCGCGGAACGGCTTGCCGTGCGACGGCAGCACGAGCGTGTCGGGCGCCATCGTCTCGTAGCGGCCCAGCGATTCGAGGTACAGCGCGAGCGGGTTCGCTTCCGGTTCGAGATCGAACACCGACACGTTGGTCGAGATCCGCGGCAACACCATGTCGCCGGAGATCAGCACGCCATCCGCATCGCTGTGGAGTGCGCAATGTTCGGGCGAATGGCCGTAGCCGGTCACGACGCGCCACGTGCGCGCGCCGATCGTCACCGCGTCGCCGTCGCGCAGGCGGCGATAGCGCGGCGGCACGGCCGGCACGAGATCGGAGTAGTAGCTGCGGCGGTTGCGCAGCTTGTCGAGCGCGACCGGGTCGGTCAGCCCGTGCCGCGCGAAGTGATCGGCCGCGGCCGCGCCGCCTGCATTGGAGCCATTGCCCGCGGCCATCAGGCAGCCGAACAGGTATTCGCCGAGCGTCATCCACAGCCGCACCTTCCAGCGGCCCTTGTCGCCGCCTTCGCAGATCCAGTTCGCGAGGCCGAAGTGATCGGGATGGCAGTGCGTGACCAGCACGCGCAGCACCGGCAGCCCGTCGAGATGCGTATCGAAAATATGTTCCCAGTGCGTACGGATCGCGTCCGACGAAATCCCGCAGTCGACGATCGTCCAGCCGGCCTGTCCGTCGATCTCGTCACGCAGCAGCCACAGGTTGATGTGGTCGAGCGAAAACGGCAGCGGCATGCGCAGCCAGCGCACGCCGGGCGCGACCTCGAACGTGTCGCCCGCGGCGGGCAGCGTGTCGGCGAAGGGGTAGTCGAGTTGGTGTTCCAGTGCGTTCATCGGTGGGGTGTCTCGTCGTTATCTGGCCGGATGCGGCTGCGCATGCGGAGGAGGCGCGCACGCGCGGCGCCGCGGCGGGCAACGCGCCGATTCTATCGCCGTCGCGCGAAACGCGCGTCCGACCACCGCCGGCCGCTGCCAAAAAAGTTCGTGCCAGAATGGGTTCCGTACCCGCATCTTTACGCGAAGATGCACCGAACGCCCCGTAACGGCGAATAAGCTGCCGATTGTCGGCGCTTGGCGCCGGACCCCGAAAGTCATTGAAACGCCGACTTGGGCGCTAAAATGGCGAGTGCTTACAGTCCCTCTCGAACGAGCCTGCACGCAATGAATCATTTCCCCAAATTGCTGTCGTCGCAGATCGGTTTCGACGTCGCGCAGACGATGCTCGAGTACTTCGACCGCCACTACCGGATCTTCCGGGAAGCGGCCGTCGAAGGGAAGACGCTATACGAGCGCGCCGACTGGCACGGGCTGCAGCGGCTGGCGCGCGAGCGCATCACGTCGTACGACGATCGCGTAAAGGAGTGCGTGGAGGTACTGCAGGACGAATACGACGCGGAGGACATCGACGACGAAGTGTGGCAGCAGATCAAGCTCCACTACATCGGCCTGCTCACGTCGCACCGCCAGCCCGAGTGCGCGGAAACGTTCTTCAATTCGGTGTGCTGCACGATCCTGCACCGCTCGTATTTCAACAACGATTTCATTTTCGTGCGGCCGGCGATCTCGACCGAATACCTGGAGAACGACGAGCCGGCCGCGAAGCCGACCTATCGCGCGTACTACCCGGCCACCGACGGGCTCGCGGCCACGCTCGAGCGCATCGTCACGAACTTCCAGCTCGAACTGCCGTTCGAGGATCTCGCGCGCGACACCGGCTGCGTAATGCAGGCGATCGCCGACGAATTCGGCCAGTTCGACGAAGCGCAGAATTTCCAGATCCACGTGCTGTCGTCGCTGTTCTTCCGCAACAAGAGCGCGTACATCGTAGGCCGCATCATCAACGGCGATCGCGTGCTGCCGTTCGCGGTGCCGATCCGGCACGTGCGCCCGGGCCTCCTCGCGCTGGACACCGTGCTGCTGCGCCGCGAACAGCTGCAGATCATCTTCAGCTTCTCGCATTCGTATTTCCTCGTCGACATGGGCGTGCCGTCCGCGTACGTGGATTTCCTCTGCACGATCATGCCGGGCAAGCCGAAGGCCGAGATCTATACGTCGGTCGGCCTGCAGAAGCAGGGCAAGAACCTGTTCTACCGCGACCTGCTGCACCATCTGTCGCATTCGAGCGACCGCTTCATCGTCGCGCCCGGGATCAAGGGCCTCGTGATGCTCGTGTTCACGCTGCCGTCGTTCCCGTACGTGTTCAAGATCATCAAGGATCACTTCCCGCCGCCGAAGGAAACGACGCGCGCGCAGATCATGGAGAAGTACCAGCTCGTGAAGCGCCACGACCGGCTCGGCCGGATGGCCGACACGCTCGAGTATTCGAGCGTCGCGCTGCCGATCTCGCGGCTCGACCACGCGCTGGTGCGCGAACTGGAAAAGGAAGTGCCGTCGCTGCTCGAATACGAGGACGACAATCTCGTGATCAAGCACCTGTACATCGAGCGCCGGATGACGCCGCTGAACCTGTACCTGCAGAACGGCACCGACGCCGAGGTCGAGCACGGCGTGAAGGAGTACGGCAACGCGGTGAAGGAATTGATGAAGGCCAACATCTTCCCCGGCGACATGCTGTACAAGAACTTCGGCGTCACGCGCCACGGCCGCGTGGTGTTCTACGACTACGACGAGATCGAGTATCTGACCGACTGCAACGTGCGGCGCGTGCCGCCGCCGCGCAACGAGGAAGACGAACTGTCGGGCGAACCGTGGTATACCGTCGGCCCGCACGACATCTTTCCCGAAACCTACGGCCCGTTCCTGCTCGGCGATCCGCGCGTGCGCGCGGTCTTCATGAAGCATCACGCGGATTTTTTCGAACCCGCGCTGTGGCAAGCCAGCAAGGACAAGCTGCTGCAGGGCGAGTTGCCCGATTTTTACCCTTACGACGTGTCGCTGCGCTTTCGCGAGCGCTACCCGGCGCGCTTCGACGAGACGGCAGACGCCGGCGACGGCGACACCGCCGCGCAGCGTGCCGCGTGATCCACGGCCGATACGACCCGATCCAAACCCTTAGCGCCGCGCTTTGCGCCAACGGAATCCACACCGATGAACACGCCAGACAATCCGCTTTCACATCTGTTCGACAACAACGACGCGTGGGTCAAGCGCCAGCTCGCCGACGATCCCGAATTCTTCGCGCGTCTTGCCGACCAGCAGGCGCCGGAATATCTGTGGATCGGCTGCTCGGATTCGCGCGTGCCCGCGAACCAGATCATCGGCCTGCCGCCGGGCGAAGTGTTCGTCCATCGCAACATCGCGAACGTCGTCGTGCACAGCGACCTGAATTGCCTGTCGGTGATCCAGTTCGCAGTCGACATCCTGCGCGTCAAGCACATCATGGTCGTCGGCCATTACGGCTGCTCCGGCGTGAATGCGGCGCTGCACAACCGCCGCGTCGGCCTCGCAGACAACTGGCTGCATCACGTGCAGGACGTGCGCGAACGCCATGCGGCGCTGCTCGACGAATGGCCGGTCGGCGAGGCGCGCTATCGGCGCCTGATCGAGCTGAACGCGATCGAGCAGGTCGTCAACGTGTGCCGCACGACGATCGTCAACGATGCATGGGCGCGCGGCCAGTCGCTGACCGTGCACGGGCTCGTGTACGGCGTGCACGACGGCCGGATGCGCAACCTGGGGATGTCCGTATCGAACTTCGACGCGCTCGATGCAACCCACAAGCGCTGCGTCGCGGCGCTCACCGCGCGCGGCCAGCATGCGCCGGACAACGACATGGTCGCGGCCGACGCCGCGCGGCTCGAAGGCGTCGCGCAGGCGGTTGCCGAGACGCTGAAGCCGTGCAGCGACGCGCAGTAACGGGCGCCATTGGCGGCGCGGGGACGCACGGCGAGCACGATGCGCGCTCGCGAGTCGGCGGGCCGCACCTGCCGCCGTGCCTACCGCCGTGCCTGCCGCCGTGCCGCATCCGTCACGTCACGCGGCTGCATACGCACCGTAACCGCGCGCGCGGCGGCCTCGAACCGATTTGACACCGACACACTGCCGCGACGGCGGTGCAACGCAAAGGAGCGGCGAACATGAAAACCGTACTGATCGTCGGCGCATCGCGCGGCCTCGGACGCGAATTCGTCCGGCAATACCGGCGCGACGGCTGGAACGTGATCGCGACAGCGCGCGACGATGCGTCGCTCGCGGCGCTGCGCAGCCTCGGCGCGCAAGCGCATGCGCTCGACATCGCGCAGCCCGAACAGATCGCGGCGCTCGGCTGGAAGCTCGACGGCGAGCGGCTCGACGCGGCCGTGCTGGTGTCGGGCGTGTACGGGCCGCGCACCGAGGGCGTCGAGACGATTTCCGCGGAGGATTTCGACGCGGTCATGCATACGAACGTGCGCGGACCGATGCAATTGCTGCCGATCCTGCTGCCGCTCGTCGAGGACGCGCGGGGCGTGCTGGCCGTCGTGTCGAGCCGGATGGGCAGCATCGCGGAGGCAACCGGCACGACCGGCTGGCTGTACCGCGCGAGCAAGGCTGCGCTGAACGACGTGCTGCGCATCGCATCGCTGCAGACGCGCCACGCCGCATGCATTTCGCTGCATCCCGGCTGGGTGCGCACCGACATGGGCGGCGCGCAGGCGGCGATCGACCCGGAAACGAGCGTGACCGGCATGCGCCGCGTGATCGCCGAGGCCGCCGCGGACGTGCCGCAGGCCAACGGCCGCTTCTTCCAGTACGACGGCGTCGAGCTCAGCTGGTAAACCCGCATCAGAACCTGGCGTCGTTAATTCCCGATTCGCATGATTTTGAACCGACCTGACGCGTGCCCGTGCGGCGGCGCGTCCCCGAACCCGGCCGGCAAAGCCCAGCCGCCGCGCTACGCGGCCTGTTGCGGACGCTTCATCGACGGTGGCGCCGCGGCGCCCACCGCGCTCGAGTTGATGCGCTCCAGGTACACCGCTTACGTGCTCGGCGCGACCGACTACCTGCGCGCGACCTGGGATGCGCGCACTTGCCCGGCCGATCTCGATGCCGACCCGAATGCGCGTGACGCGCCGCGCTGGCTCGGCCTGGCGGTCAAACGGCACGACCAGCTCGACGAACGTCGCGCGGAAGTCGAGTTCGTGGCGCGCTACAAGGTTGGAGGCCGCGCATACCGGCTCCACGAGACGAGTCGCTTCACTCGCGACGAACACGGTTTCTGGCGCTATGTGGACGGCGAAGTAAGTGAACGCTGACAAATAGTTGCTGTGTCAGACGCCGGGTAATTCCTGCATTGCACAACCGGAATTTGTCGGGCTACGATGGCCGTCAGATTGGTCATGTTGCATGGCAGGGCTTACGAATGGCGTTCAGCAAGGTATTGGTGGGATGGATGGCGGCCTGTGCGCTGTCGGCCGCTCAGGCCGGTACGCTGTCGAACGCGAATGCCGGCGCGGCCGCAGCCGGCGGATCGCTCGCCCATGCCGAGCGCTTCGATTACGGCGACTCGGGCCTCCCGCAGGTCGCCGCGAACCTCAATGAGCAGATCGTCAGCATTCCGGCGGATGCGTCGGGCTCCGTCATGCTCGAGGCCACGCTGTTCAAGCCGGACGGCCCCGGCCCGTTCCCGCTCGTCGTCTTCAATCACGGCAAAAACACCGGCGATCTCCATCAGCAGCCGCGCAGCCGGCCGCTCGCGTTCGCGCGTGAATTCGTGCGCCGCGGCTACGCGGTGATCGCGCCGAACCGCCAGGGTTTCGCCGGGTCGGGCGGCACGTATCAGCAGGAAGGCTGCAACGTCGGCAAGAACGGCCTCGCGCAGGCCGCCGACGTCGCGGCGACCGTGCGCTACATGTCGCATCAGCCGTACATCGACGCATCGCGCATCGTCGTCGCGGGCACGTCGCACGGCGGACTCGTTTCGGTCGCGTACGGCACCGAAGCAGCGCCCGGCGTACGCGGCATCATCAACTTCTCCGGCGGACTGCGTCAGGATCTCTGCGACGGCTGGCAGCGCAACCTCGTGGACGCGTTCGACCAGTACGGCGCGCACACGGCCGTACGCTCGCTGTGGCTGTACGGCGACAACGATTCGGTGTGGACGCCCGCGCTCGTCGCGCAGATGCACAACGCGTACGTGTCGCACGGCACGCAGGCGCAGTTCATCGATTTCGGCCGCTACAAAGATGACGCGCATCGGCTGATCGTCGATCGCGACGGCGTGCCCGTGTGGTGGCCGGCCGTGCACGCGTTCCTCTCGGATCTGAATCTGCCGACGTCGGTCCGCTATGCGGTTGCCAATCCGCATGAGCCGAATGCGACCGGCTACGCGTCCATCGACGCGGTCGATGCGGTGCCGTTCCTCGACGAGGCCGGCCGCGAAGGTTATCGGCGCTTCCTGAGCCAGCATCCGAGCCGCGCGTTTGCGGTGTCGTCGGAAGGTGCGTGGTCGTGGGCCGAAGGCGGCGACGATCCGATGGCGCTCGCGCTCGACAACTGCTCGAAGCAAGGCGCCGGCACCTGCCGGCTGTATGCGGTGAACGACCGCGTCGTGTGGAACGGCAACGCGACGCAGACGGCCGACAACGACAATACCCGCAAAAACGACGCCGATACGCGCGCGCTGGCTTCACGGTGACGCCGCGCGTTGCGCGCGTCGAGTGACGCGCTCCGCATCGGACTTTTCCTTCATTTTCCTGTTTCCTGAGCGCTTTGGCGCGCCGCGACGGCATGCGCGGGCCCGGTTCCTACGTGCAGGTCTGCTTACGCCCGTCTCCCGCTTTCGCGGGCCTTGTGTCGCGGCTGAGTCCCGGACTCGTTCGACGTTTGGCGTGCGGCGTTCGGCGTTCGGCGTTCGGCGTTCGGCGTTCGGCGTTCGGCGTTCGGCGTTTGGCGTTTGGCGTTTGGCGTTTGGCGTTTGGCGTTTGGCGTTTGGCGTTTGGCGTTTGGCGTTTGGCGTTTGGCGTTTGGCGTTTGGCCTTGGCGTTCGCCGCTCCCGCTCCCGCTCCCGTTCGCGTTCCCGTTCCCGTTCGCGTTCCCGTTCCCGTTCGCGTTCCCGTTCCCGTTCCCGGTCACTGTTCGCCGGTCGCCGGTCGCCGGTCGCCACCAGCATCGCTCTCGTCAGCGCCCGATTTATATTGCTGGCCCCTATTTCCCCCCTGCCGCGCCGCCTTTGCGCCGATTTTTTTCTGTCGGGGGGTGTCACTCGAACGTCGCCATCTGCTGCGATTTCGCTGCATCTGGCGTGTACCGTTCCGAGCACCGCCGAACTGCGCGGAACTCCCGCCCGGCAAGGCTTTGCGCGGTTTGTAACCGGTAGTGCAACACGCCGCGGAACACGCTAATCTCAGCGCGTTTTCCGTCTGTCGCCGCGTGGTATCCGCTTCGATACCCGCCGCCGTTTGATCCCCGGAGTTGCCTTGAGTACGCCAGCCACCGATGACTGGGTCGCGCGCAGCCTGCGCGCGGTCTGGCATCCCTGCACCCAGATGAAACACCACGAGCGCCTGCCGCTGATTCCCGTCGCCCGCGGCGCGGGCGTGTGGCTGTACGACCGCGACGGCCGCCGCTACTTCGATGCAATCAGCTCGTGGTGGGTCAACCTGTTCGGCCATGCGAATCCGGACATCAACGCGGCGTTGAAGAACCAGCTCGACACGCTCGAACACGCGATGCTCGCCGGCTGCACGCACGAGCCGGCGATCGAGCTCGCCGAGCGGCTGCATGCGCTCACCGGCCGCACGCTCGGCCATGCGTTCTTCGCGTCGGACGGCGCATCGGCGGTCGAGATCGCGCTGAAGATGAGCTTCCACGCGTGGCGCAACCGCGGCCGCGCGGACAAGCGCGAATTCGTGTGCGTCGCGAACGGCTATCACGGCGAGACCATCGGCGCGCTCGGCGTGACCGACGTCGCGCTGTTCAAGGACGCGTACGACCCGCTGATCCGCAACGCGCACGTGGTCGCATCGCCCGACGCGCGCGGCGCGCTGCCGGGCGAGACGGCCGCGGACGCGGCCGGCCGCGCGCTCGCCGACGTGCGCCGCCTGTTCGCCGAACGCGCCGACCGGATCGCCGCGCTGATCGTCGAGCCGCTCGTGCAGTGCGCGGCCGGCATGGCGATGCACGATCCGTCGTACGTGCGCGGGCTGCGCGCCCTGTGCGACGAATTCGGCGTGCACCTGATCGCCGACGAGATCGCGGTCGGCTGCGGCCGCACCGGCACGTTCTTCGCCTGCGAGCAGGCCGGCGTCTGGCCCGACTTCCTGTGTCTGTCGAAAGGCATCAGCGGCGGCTACCTGCCGCTGTCGCTGGTGCTGACCCGCGACGACGTGTTCGCGTCGTTCTATGACGACGACACGACGCGCGGCTTCCTGCACTCGCATTCGTACACGGGCAATCCGCTCGCGTGCCGCGCGGCGGTCGCGACGCTCGACCTGTTCGCGCGCGACGACGTGCTCGCCGCGAACGCGCGCAAGTCGGACGCGATGCGCGCCGCCCTTGCGCCGCTCGCCGCGCATCCGCAGGTGCGCCACCTGCGCGAGCGCGGCACGCTGTTCGCGTTCGACCTCGCGCTCGACGGCGACGCCGCGCGCGGCTTCTCGCGGCGCTTCTTCGAGCGTGCGCTCGAACGCGAACTGCTGCTGCGCCCGATCGGCACGACCGTCTACCTGATGCCGCCGTACGTGATGAACGACGACGACATCGCATGGCTCGCGCAGCGCACGCGCGACACGCTCGATGCAACGCTCGCGGAGGCCGCATGACGTCGAACGCCCTCCTCGGCGCGCTGCAGCGCGGCCTCGCCGAACTCGATGCGCAGGGCCTGCGCCGCGTGCGCCGCACCGCCGACACCGCGTGCGATGCGCACATGCGCGTCGACGGCCGCGACATCGTCGGCTTCGCGAGCAACGATTACCTTGGCCTCGCCGCGCACCCGGCGCTCGTCGCCGCATTCGCCGAAGGTGCGCAGCGCTACGGCTCCGGCAGCGGCGGCTCGCATCTGCTCGGCGGCCATTCGCGCGCGCACGCAACGCTCGAAGACGAGCTCGCGGGCTTCGCTGGCGGCTTCTCCGACGCGCCGCGCGCGCTGTACTTCAGCACCGGCTACATGGCGAACCTCGCCGCGATGACCGCGCTGACGGGCAAGCACGCGACGATCTTCTCCGATGCGCTGAACCATGCATCGCTGATCGACGGGATCCGGCTGTCGCGCGCGAACGTGCAGGTCTATCCGCACGCGGACATGGCCGCGCTCGCCGCGCTGCTCGATGCGTCGGGCGCCGAAACGAAGCTGATCGTCAGCGATACGGTGTTCAGCATGGACGGCGACATCGCGCCGCTCGCCGAGCTCGTCGCGCTGGCCGAGCGCCACGGCGCGTGGCTCGTCGTCGACGACGCGCACGGCTTCGGCGTGCTCGGCCCGCAGGGCCGCGGCGCGCTCGCGGCCGCCGCGCTGCGCTCGCCGAACCTGCTCTACGTCGGCACGCTCGGCAAGGCGGCCGGCGTTGCGGGTGCGTTCGTCGTCGCGCACGAGACGGTGATCGAATGGATGATCCAGCGCGCGCGCAGCTACATCTTCACGACGGCCGCGCCGCCGGCGGTCGCGCACGCAGTATCGGCAAGCCTGAAGGTGATCGCCGGCGATGAAGGCGACGCGCGACGCGCACATCTCGCCGCGCTGATCGAGCGCACGCGCGCGCTGCTGCGCACGACGCGCTGGCAGCCGGTCGACTCGCACACGGCCGTGCAGCCGCTCGTGATCGGCAGCAACGACGCGACGCTCGCGGCGATGCGCTCGCTCGACGCGCACGGCCTGTGGGTGCCCGCGATCCGGCCGCCGACGGTGCCGGCCGGCACGTCGCGGCTGCGGATCTCGCTGTCGGCCGCGCATTCGTTCGACGATCTCGCGCGGCTCGAAACCGCGCTGATCGAAGCCAGCGAAGGGCTGCGCCCGTCTCATACCGACGCGCATTCGCTGTCGCCGGAGGGCACTGCAGCGCCCGTTGCGGCGGCCCGGCGGGAGACTGCCGCATGAACGCGCCGCTTTCGCTCTTCGTCACGGGCACCGACACCGAAATCGGCAAGACGTTCGTATCGGCCGCGATGCTGCACGCTTTCGCGCGCCACGGGCTGCGCGCGGCCGCGCTGAAGCCCGTCGCGGCCGGCGCGTATGAGCGCGACGGCGTGTGGCGCAACGAGGACGCCGATCAGCTCGACGCGGCCGCGAACGTCGTGCTGCCGCCCGAACTGCGCACGCCGTTCCTGCTGAAGGCGCCCGCCGCACCGCACATCGTCGCCGCCCACGAAGGCGTGACGCTCGACATCGGCACGATCGTCGCGAGCCATCGCGAAGCGCTGACGCGCGCGGACGTGGTCGTCGTCGAAGGTGTCGGCGGCTTTCGCGTGCCGCTGAACGACACGCAGGACACGGCCGATCTCGCGGTCGCGCTCGGCCTGCCGGTCGTGCTCGTCGTCGGCGTGCGGCTTGGCTGCATCAGCCACGCGCTGCTCACGGCCGATGCGATTGCCGCGCGCGGCCTGACGCTCGCCGGCTGGGTCGCGAACCACGTCGATCCGGCGATGTCGTACGCCGACGAGAACGTGGCGACGATCCGCGACTGGCTCGCGCGCGAGCATCGCGCGCCGCTCCTCGGCCGCATCGCGCACATGAATCCGGCCGCCCCCGAATCCGCCGCGGCGATGCTCGACATCGCCGCGCTCGTCGACACGCTGCGCGCCGCGCAGCGTTGACGCCCCGATCCCAGCATTCAACAAGGAAAACCACCATGACCCAAGCCCAGACCGCCGCCGTGCAACCCGACGCGATCCCCGTGGCCGCTCCGGCGCCGCAGCGCTGGCGCGTCGCCGACGTCGTCGCGCTGTTCGAGCTGCCGTTCAACGACCTGATGTTCCGCGCGCAGCAGGTGCATCGCGAGCACTTCGACGCGAACGCGGTGCAGCTGTCGACGCTGCTGTCGATCAAGACCGGCGGCTGCGAGGAAGATTGCGGCTACTGCTCGCAATCGGCACACCACGACACGGGCCTGAAGGCCGAAAAGCTGATGGACGTCGACGCGGTGCTCGACGCCGCGCGCGCGGCAAAGGCGAACGGCGCGAGCCGCTTCTGCATGGGCGCCGCATGGCGCAACCCGAAGGAGCGTCACATGCCCGCGCTGACCGAGATGGTGCGCGGGGTGAAGGAGCTGGGCCTCGAGACCTGCATGACGCTCGGCATGCTGGAAGACGAGCAGGCGCAGCAGCTCGCCGACGCAGGCCTCGACTACTACAACCACAACCTCGACACGTCGCCGGAGTTCTACGGCCAGGTGATCTCGACGCGCACGTACCAGGATCGCCTCGACACGCTCGATCGCGTGCGCGATGCGGGTATCAACGTGTGCTGCGGCGGCATCATCGGGATGGGTGAATCGCGCCGGGAGCGCGCGGGCCTGATCTCGCAGCTCGCGAACCTGAACCCGTATCCGGAATCGGTGCCGATCAACAACCTGGTCGCGATCGAAGGCACGCCGCTCGAAGGCACCGCGCCGCTCGATCCGTTCGAGTTCGTGCGCACGATCGCGGTCGCGCGCATCACGATGCCGAAGGCGGTCGTGCGCCTGTCGGCCGGCCGCGAGCAGCTCGACGACGCGATGCAGGCGCTGTGCTTCCTCGCCGGCGCGAACTCGATGTTCTACGGCGACCAGCTGCTGACGACGAGCAATCCGCAGACGCAGCGCGACCGCGCGCTGTTCGAGCGGCTCGGGATTCGCGCGAGCCAGGCCGATGCGCTGGCGGAAAACGCGTAAGCGACTACAACGCGTTTGGCTTGCAGACGAAAAAGCCGGGGCATGCCCCGGCTTTTTCATTCTTTGCAAAGGAATGTGACGGATCGCGTGCCTACGCATCTCGTCCCCACTAACATTGCGTGTCCTGCTGGAAACCAGCCACTTGATCGGGGAAAGAACGATGACGAAGACCGCACTCACGCTGCTCGGCCTGATTGCCACGACCGCGCATGCGGCAGAACCGAAATGTTCGACGCAGACGCTGAACGGACACACCAGCGAACTCTGCGTGACCAGCGCGCCGTTCCAGCACGACTACTACGCGCTCAGGGTCGATCGCGCACTGATCTTCGTGCTGCCGGACGACTACATCGAAGATGTCGCATTGACACATACGATCCCGAAGGATGCGGCCATCGAATTCCCGCTCTCGCAGCAAGGCACGCCGACCGTGAAGATCTCGGGCGGCTGCGCGCCTGTCAGTGAAAGCCGGGACGGCAAATCGATCGAGGTCGGCCGGCGCTGCTCGTTCAAATGGGGAAATGTCGACATCCTGAAAGATCTCGCGATCCGCTACGAGTGACGACAGTGCGCAACGTGCTTCGGCAAGCCTCCGTGACCGGCATCATGCTCGGCACATGCGCAACGAGCCTTGCGTCCGATTGCACTGACTCGCCGTCCTACCGGAACGGTCGCAACGATCTGGCTCTCGTCAGGCAAGCTACTGCGGCAC
Source organism: Burkholderia latens (assembly GCF_001718795.1). Taxonomy (NCBI): domain Bacteria; kingdom Pseudomonadati; phylum Pseudomonadota; class Betaproteobacteria; order Burkholderiales; family Burkholderiaceae; genus Burkholderia; species Burkholderia latens. Next base: position 3,066,886 of record NZ_CP013435.1, read on the forward strand.
AGCTGGGCACCGCCGTCGAATTCATTCGAGAACGGGACGACGTCGACTTCGACACGGCGCTGAAGCAAGTCATGCAAATGGTCCCGTCGTCGGAGACGCAGCAGTATGACGCCCGGCTTGCCGCGCTCGGCGCGCAGATCCAGCGCGCACGGACCGATTCGCCACAGGCGTGCGAAGCGCTGTTGACGCTGCAGCGCCAGTATTCGCATACGAGTCAGCAAAAGGTCGACTTCATCGTCAAACGCGTGACCGGACAGAGCAGCGAGCCCTATCCGGCACCGTCATGCGCGGGCGCGTGACTCCGACGCGCCCGTCACACGTGCGCCGCCGCGCCGTCGAGCGCCGCGCGCACGCGTTCGACGCGCTGTTCGTCGACGGGCGCCAGCACTTCGCCGCGCGGCCGCACGCCCGAGCCGAAATGCACGGCGCGCACGCCGGTCGCGCGCACGAAATCTCCGACCGCCTCGATCGTGAGCCCCGAGCCGGCGAGGACGGTGCACGTCGAACCGGCCGCGTGCCGCACGAGCCGCGTGATCGTCGCCGCCGCGTCGAGCACCGACGGATGGCCGCCCGACGTCAGCACCGACGTAACGGCCGGCACGCGTAGCAGCACATCGAACGCGGCATTGAGATCGCGCGACACGTCGAATGCGCGATGGAACGTCAGGTCGCGCCCGTCGGCGGCGGCCGCGACGCGCTCGAGCGCGGCGAGATCGACATCGCCGCGCGCATCGAGCGCGCCGAAGACAACACCGTTCGCGCCGGCCGCGACGGCCGCGCGCACGTCGCGCTCGATCACGCGCAGGTCGTCGGCGTCGTACACGAACGAGCGACTATGCGGGCGCACGATCACGTTGACCGGAATCGGCACGGCCGCGACGACCGCCTCGATCAGGCCGACGCTCGGCGTGAGGCCGCCCTCGGTGATTGCGGTCACGAGTTCGAGACGGTCGGCGCCCGCGCGGGCGGCGGCCTTCGCGTCGCCGACGGTCGTGGCGATCACTTCGAGCAGGACGGAGGAAGCAGCGGTTCGGGTCATCGGCGGCTCGCGAATCGTCTGGACAATTCGCGCATCCTAGCCGAGCGCCGGGAACCGCGCCAGCGCCGCGCCGCCGCTATGCGCCGCCCGCGTCCTCGTCAGCCCAGTCGATATCGCCGCACAGCACGTGCAGCGCGTCGCCGATGCGCACGGCGACCGACAGCGTCACGCACGGCTGCGCCTCGTTGATCGACAGGTACGGACGCGTCACCTGCACGCGTCCGGGCTCCGCGATCGCCGTGCGGAAATACGGCCGGCGCAGCCAGTTTGCGCCCTGCGCATCGGCGAGCGGCGAGAAGCGCGCCTCGGCGAGCGCGCGATCGGCGCGCAGCACGACGTTGCGGCCGGCCTGGCGGCCCCGCGCATCGAGCAGGAAACAGCGCGCCGCATCGTCGAGCGCAAGAAAGTTCCAGCACACCTCGTCGAGCGGCTCGCCCGCCGCCAGCCGCTCGGCCGCGCGCTCGAACGCGCGCAGGTACGGCGCGAGCCGCTGCGCGTCGCGCCGCTCGCGGACCTCCGTCTGCTCGCGATACCGCTCGGTCAGCTCGCCAATGCAGCCAGTGGCCGTCGCACTGTCGGGCAGGCCCGGCGCCGGCCGGCCGAAATAATAACCCTGCACGAAGTCGGCCTCGCACGACAGCGCGATCTGCGCGTCGTGCTCGGTCTCGATTCCTTCGACGAGCACGAGCTTGCCGGCCTCGTGCAGCAGCGTGACGAGCCCGTGCAGGATCGCGGTCAGCCCCGTGCGGTGCGCGGCGTGCGACAGCATGATCCGGTCGAGCTTCACGATGTCCGGGTTCAGCTGCCAGATGCGCTCGAGATTCGAGTGCCCGGCGCCGAAATCGTCGAGCGCGATCAGGAAACCCTGCGCGCGGAATTCGCGCACGGCGTCGGCCAGGCGTTCGACGTCCTCCGCGCGCTGTTCGAGCACTTCGAGCACGATGCGGCGCGGCGGCATCCCGAGCCGCTTCAGGTTCGCGAACAGCGCGGCGGCCTGGAACGGGTCGGTGAGCACGCCCGGATGCACGTTGAGGAACAGCCACTCGCGCTCCGCGCCGAGCAGCGTGAAGTTCTCGAGATGCAGCGCCTGAGCGAGCCGGTCGAGCTGCAGCAGCTCGCCCTGACGCGCGGCCTCGCCGAACACGTCGAGCGGCGACACCGCACGGTCGAGTGCGTCATGCGCGCGCAGCAGCGCCTCGTAGCCGACCGCGCGCTGGTGCGACAGGCTGAAGATCGGCTGGAACACGGTCGTGAGCGTCAGGTCGCGGTGCTGCGTGGCCAGGCGTTCGAGGCCGGAGCTCATCTCCCGCTCGAAACGGTACGGCGACGCGGCGGCCGGACGCTCTTGCTGCACGATCGTCATGGTGCCCTCCGGGCGATGCCGCGGATCGCGGCGGGTGAACGGGACGGCGTGCGCAATGTCATGGTGAATTCCTCGGTTGTCCGGCAGTGCCGGACGGTACGCAAGCATCAAGCAAGGTCCGTGCAAGCGCTGAACCCGGGCGCGCTGCGCGGGTTCGCCGCCGCCGCACCAGCGTGGCGCGGGCCGCATGCACCGTCTGCGTGCATGCGCACCGGCGCACTCGAGCGCAGCGGTGCGGCCGTCACGCTACACTCCGGACGATCGTTTCATTCTCTCCAATGCCGTATCGATGGAAATCGTTTTCACAGTTCTGATCCTGCTGCTCACCGTCGCGCTGTCGGGCGCGATCACGCGTGTGCTGCCGTTGCGGCTGCCGTTGCCGCTGATGCAGATCGCGTTCGGCGCGATGCTCGCGTGGCCGAAGCTCGATCTGCACGTCACGTTCGATCCCGAAATCTTCATGCTGCTGTTCATTCCGCCGCTGCTGTTCGCGGACGGCTGGCGGATTCCGAAACGCGAGCTGTACCTGCAGCGCCGCGCGATCCTGATGCTCGCGTTCGGGCTCGTGTTCATGACGGTACTCGCGGTCGGCTACTTCGCGCATTGGCTGATACCCGAGTTGCCGCTGCCGATCGCGTTCGCGCTCGCGGCCGTGCTGTCGCCGACCGACGCGGTCGCGCTGTCGGGCATCGCCGGCAAGGGGCGCATTCCGCCGCAGCTGATGCACATTCTCGAAGGCGAAGCGCTGATGAACGACGCGTCGGGCCTCGTCGCGCTGAAATTCGCGATCGCGGCCGCGCTCACCGGCGTGTTCTCGCTGCGCGACGCGTCGCTCACGTTCGTGATCGTCGCGGCCGGCGGACTCGCGACTGGCGCGCTCGTCGCGTGGCTGTTCAGCGCGCTGTCGACGCGCTTCCTGAACGCCGAGCAGGAAGGCGATCCGGCCCCAGGCATCGTGATGACGCTGCTCGTGCCCTTTGCCGCGTATCTGTTCGCCGAGCACCTCGGCCTGTCCGGCGTGCTCGCGGCCGTATCGGCCGGAATGATGATGAACTACACGAGCTTCTCGCGTAAAAGCACCGTCGCATCGCGCGTGCGCGCGGAAAGCACGTGGGCGATGATCGAGTTCGTGTTCAACGGCATGGTGTTCATCATGCTCGGGCTGCAGTTGCCGCACATCATCGGCCGCGCGCTCGTCGACGCGCATCATACGAGCGACGCGCTCGTCGGCCGGATGATCTTCAACGTGTGCGCGATGATGCTCGCGCTCTATGCGATCCGCTTCCTGTGGGTGTGGCTGCTGCGCTGGATCGCGAGCCGCCGCGCGGCGCGCCACGGCCTCGCGGGCACAATGGCCGGCGTGCGCACGATCGCGGTGATGACGGTCGGCGGCGTGCGCGGCGCGGTCACGCTCGCGGGCGTGCTGTCGATCCCGGTCGCGCTGTCCGACGGCACGCCGCTGCCCGGGCGCGACACCGCGATCTTCGTCGCGTCGGCGGTGATTCTCGGCTCGCTGATCGTCGCCGTGATCGGCCTGCCGCTGCTGCTGCGCGGCGTGCGCTCGACGCGCAACCCGCTCGCCGACGAGGAGCGCCGCGCGCGCGCGGCCGCCGCGCAGGCCGCGATTCGCGCGATCGATGCGTCGCACGACGCGATCTCGGCCGATCTCGACGAATCGGGCGCCGCGCGCTGCGCGGACATCTCCGCGCGCGTGATGGACCAGTATCGCCGCCGCCTCGCCGCGCTCGCCGACGACGGCCCGACGCCGCGTGCGCAAGCGAAGCAGGCGGAAACGATGGAATTGCAGATGCGGATCGCGGCGGTGCGTGCGGAGCGTTCGGTGCTGTACCGGCTGCGCAGCGAAAGCAGGATTTCAGACGAGACGCTGACGAAGCTGATTCGGGAGATCGATTTGTCGGAGACGGCGCTGTCGACGCGCAAGAAAGGGATCGTCTAGCAGCATGTCGAAGCGGCCCCGCGCTGCGCGGCACGGCTCCACGAAGGGACACCGCGCCGCGGCGGGTCATCTCGGCGCGATGCCGAATGTCCTTGCCGGCTGCATGACGGTTCCCGAATGACAAACGGCGACGCGCGAGCGTCGCCGTTTGCACATCCGCCCGCGCGCGTTGGCGTTACTTCGCGACGACGACCGGGATCCCCTTCAGCATGCCAGCCCCTTTCATGTCGTCGAGCGCGTGCTGCACGGCCGCGCTCGTCGCCGCGTCGATGCCGAGCTGCAGCGCGAGTTCGCGCTCCGCACGCTTCACGCCGGCGAGGTTGCGCACCTTCACGTGACCGAAGCCGCGCACGCGCGCATGGAGCTCGGCCAGCTGCGCGACCTGCGCCGCGTTCTCCGCGGTCATCGCGGCGAGCGCGCGCGTGAGCGTCGTCTCGTAGTCGTCCGCGAGTGCGCGCTCCATCCTGCGCTCGGCCGTGCGGCCGAACGGATCGAGCCACGTGCCGCGCAGGCTGCGCACCCGCGCGAGCGTGCCGAGTACCGGCCACATCCACTGGCCGAACACGCGCTTTTTCGGCGCGCTGCCGTCGCGGCCCGCCTTCGCGACCGTCGGCGGCGCCAGATTGAACTTCACGCGATAGTCCTGCCCCGGCACGCCGTCGAACTGCGCTTCGAGCGCAGCACGGAACGCGCCGTCGGCGTACAGCCGCGCGACCTCGTATTCGTCCTTCACCGCGAGCAGCCGGTAGAAGGTCGTCGCGACCGCGCGCGTCAGCGCATCGTCGCCCTTCGCGCGCGCGGCGCTCACCAGCGCGCGGTAGCGCTCGACGTAACGCGCGCCGCCGTACGCGTCGAGGCGCGCCTCGCGGTCGGCGATCAGCTCGGCGAGCGTCTCCGGCGCCGCATGCGCAGCGGTCGCCGTGTGACGCGCATTCCACAACGCATCGAGGCCCGCGGCGTCGCCCGCGGCCATGCGGCCGATCGAGAATGCGAGCTTGTTCATCGGCACCGCGACGTTGTTCAGCTCGATCGCGCGCATCATCGCGGCGAGCGACACCGGCACGAGGCCGAGCTGCCATGCGTAGCCGAGCATCAGGATGTTCGCGCCGATCGAGTCGCCGAGGAATTTCGCGGCGAGCGCCTGCGCGTCGCAGCTCGACAGATAGCCGTCGCCGGCCGCGTGGCGCATCTTCTCCAGCAGCGCGTCCGCGTGCAGGCTCGCGTCCGGATTCTGCACGAACGACGCGTTGGGGATCCGGTGCGTGTTGACGACGATGCGCGAACGCCCGTGGCGCACCGTCTGCAGCGCCTCCGCGCTCGCGCCGACCACCATGTCGCAGGCGAGCAGCACGTCGGCCTGCTGTGTGTCGATGCGTACCTGGTTCAGCCACCGGTCGCTCGACGCGATCCGCACGAACGACAGCACCGAGCCGCCCTTCTGCGCGAAGCCCATGAAGTCGAGCACCGACGCGCTCTTGCCTTCGAGGTGCGCGGCCATGCTGATCAGCGCGCCGACCGTGACGACGCCCGTGCCGCCGACGCCCGTCACGAGCATGTCGTACGGGGCCGCGTCCAGATGCGTCGCGGGCACCGTCAGCGCGTCGACGCGCGCGGCGAGCGCCGCTTCGTCGAACGCGACGCCGGCCGCCTTCTTCAGCGCCGCCCCTTCCACCGTCACAAAGCTCGGACAGAAGCCGTTCACGCACGAGTAATCCTTGTTGCACGACGACTGGTCGATGCGGCGCTTGCGGCCGAGCGGCGTCTCGAGCGGCTCGACCGACAGGCAGTTCGACTGCACGCCGCAGTCGCCGCAGCCTTCGCACACCGCGTCGTTGATGAACAGCCGCTTGTCCGGGTCGGGGAATTCGCCCTTCTTGCGCCGCCGCCGCTTCTCGGCCGCACAGGTCTGGTCGTAGATCAGCACGGTGACGCCCGGCGTCTCGCGCAGCTCGCGCTGCACCGCGTCGAGCTCGCTGCGGTGATGGAACGTCGTGCCGGCCGGGAACTGCCCGTGATGGCCGTCGTACTTCTCCGGTTCGTCAGACACGACGACGAAGCGCGACACGCCTTCCGCTTCGACCTGCCGCGCGATCTGCGGCACCGAGATGCTGCCGTCGACCGGCTGCCCGCCCGTCATCGCAACGGCGTCGTTGTAGAGGATCTTGTACGTGATGTTCGCCTTCGCGGCGACCGCCTGCCGGATCGCGAGAATGCCCGAGTGAAAGTAGGTGCCGTCGCCGAGGTTCTGGAACACGTGCTTCGTGTTCGTGAACATCGCGTGCGCGGCCCAGTCGACGCCTTCGCCGCCCATCTGGATCAGGCCGGTGGTGTCGCGCTCCATCCACGACGCCATGAAGTGGCAGCCGATGCCGGCCTGCGCGATCGAGCCTTCGGGCACCTTCGTCGACGTGTTGTGCGGACAGCCCGAGCAGAAATACGGCGTGCGCTTCACCGCGTCCGCTTCGTTCGACAGGATTTGCGGCGCGACGAGATCGACGACGCGTTCGCGGCGATCGAGCGCGGGCTTGTGGCGCGCGAGCCAGTCGGCGAACACCGGCAGGATCCGCGACGGACGCAGTTCGCCGAGCTCGGACAGCAGGCATGCGCCCGCCGCATCGTGCTTGCCGAGCACGCGCGGGCGCGCGCCGTCCGCGCGGTTGTACAGGTAGTCCTTGATCTGCTGCTCGATGACGGGACCTTTCTCCTCGATCACCAGCACTTCGGCGAGCCCGTCGACGAAGGTTTCGATGCGCGTCATTTCGAGCGGATACGACAGGCCGACCTTGTAGATCCGCACGCCGGCCGCGTCGAGGTCGTCGACCGTCAGGTCGAGGCGGCGCAGCGCTTCCATCAGGTCGAGGTGCGCCTTGCCGCAGGTAACGATGCCGACGTTCGCGCGCGCGCTCGGCGCGATCCACTTGTCGATGCTGTTGGTGCGCGCGAAATGGCGCACCGCGTCGAGCTTCGCGGCGAGGCGCGCCTCGATCGTCAGGCTCGGCAAGTCGGGCCAGCGATTGTGCAGCCCGCCCGCGGGCGGCGTGAAGCCCGGCGGCGCCGGCCATTGCGTTTGCAGCGCGTCGAGATCGACGGTCGAGCCGGACTCGACGGTCTCCGAGATCGCCTTGAAGCCGACCCATGCGCCCGAGAAGCGCGACAACGCCCAGCCGTACAGGCCGAATTCGAGCATGTCGGCGATGTTCGACGGGTTCACGACCGGCATGTGCCACGCGATCATCGCGAAGTCGCTCTGGTGCGGCATCGACGACGACACGCAGCCGTGGTCGTCGCCCGCCACCACGAGCACGCCGCCGTGCGGCGACGAACCGTACGCGTTGCCGTGCTTGAGCGCGTCGCCCGCGCGGTCGACGCCCGGGCCCTTGCCGTACCACATCGCGTACACGCCATCGACGGTGCGCTCCGGGTCGGCCTCGACGCGCTGCGTGCCGAGCACCGCGGTGCCGCCGAGTTCCTCGTTGATCGCGGGCAGGAAGCGCACGCCGCCGGCATCGAGCAGTTTCTTCGCCTTCCACAGCTGTTGATCGACCATCCCGAGCGGCGAGCCGCGATAGCCGCTGACGAAGCCGGCCGTGTTCAGGCCCTGCGCGGTGTCGGATGCGCGCTGCATCAGCAGCAGCCGGATCAGCGCCTGCGTGCCGGTCAGGAAGATTCGGCCGCGCGTAGCGGTCAGGTTGTCGGTCAGACGGTAGTCGGACAGGGCGGGCGTGCCGTCGACTGGCAGGCGGGCGGTCATGGGGATGTCTCCTGATTGTGCTGTTCTGGGGCCGCGCGCTGCGGCGTCGGGCGACGCCGGCCGGTGCAGCCGGATGACTCTATTCTTTCGCGGCAACACGAGAAAGTTTTTTCTCATCTTGCTCGGGACGCCGCGTAGTGAGAAAAACCACGCAGGTTTTGCGGCGAAATTGAGAGAGTTTTCGCGGGAGGTCGCGGGAGCTGTTCGGGGTATTCCGGGATGAGCGGGCACGTTGCTTCGAAACGGCCGCGATGCGCCGGACGCAGATCGAGAGCGCGGCGGCGGGCGCCCGCGGCCCGCGCGACAAGGGTTCGGGCGGCGAAACGCGCCCGTCCTCACCGGTGAAATGCACAGCGTTCCGATTGGTCGAGGGTGCCGGATGTCCACAATGCCGCGGCTGCGGGCAGCTGGCGAGCATGCTCACCATTCGATCGCACAGCGTTTCGAGTCGCGTCCGGCGCCGGATGTCCACACCTCGCCCTGTCTGCTGTCCGGGCGGATGCAGTCGCTCACCGTCGAAATCCACAGTGTGACGAGTCGATGTCGGCGAGAGATATCCACACAGCCCGACTCCTGCGCGCCGGCGCAGCCTTCGCCCTCACCGTCCGGATGCACAGGTTCGCGAGTCGATTCGGCAGCGGGATATCCACACTGCGGTGTGCGTCGTCGCTATCCCGGCGGCCGTCCGGCCGTCGCGACAATGCAGGCGCGCGTTCGGCGGCCGAATGCCGGGTGCGCCGGCACGGGTGTGGATATCGCCGCCATCGGACACTCAAAACCCTGTGCTTTTCGATGGTGAGCATCGGCATGCAATCGAACGAGAACACCGGTTTGGATGTGGATAGCCCGCCGCGCGACGACTCGAAACACTGTGAATCCCGATGGTGAGCGACAACCCCCGAGCAAACGAGCGCGCCGATCCGTGCGCACACAACAACTCCAAACACTGTGACTTCCTATGGTGAGCGACAATCCGGCGATCGAACGACGGCATCGATGAGGGTGTGGAAAGCACGACCAACAACCACTCGCAACGCTGTGAAATTCAACGGTGAGCGTCTGAACGGAATCGCGCCAAAGTGCCACGTTGGGCGTAATCGACAGCGCCCTCAAACGCGCAGAGGGCCGAGCATCCTGGTTCGCGCCGGCACGGCGGAGCAGCACGCCGGCGCCCTCACCGATGAAATCCACAGCGCGTCGACTGCTTTCGGTGACCGGATATCCACACCGCGGCCGGCGCTCGGGCGATACACGCGATCACGAGTGCGGTTAGAATGCGCGACCCTCGAAGCCGTGACGAACATCGCCAGCCGACGCGCAAACCAGCACCCGGTTCGACCGGGCGCCGACGCTCACCATTGAAATACACAGCGCTTCGAGTGATTGCCGCGGCAGGATATCCACACCGCGATCCGCGTACGAATCTAGCGCCGCTTTGCGCGCGCTGTTGGAATGCGCGGCGCACTCCGGATTTCGCGCCCCGCCCGGAAGTCCGCGCGGGGCAAGCGTCCCGCGCGCTTGATCGGCGGCGCTCACCGTTCAAGCGCACAGCGTTTTTCGTCGGCGGGGGCGCGGTTATCCACACCCTGCACCGCGCGTCCGGCCGCAGGCGCGCTCTCACCGGTGAAATGCACAGCGTGTCAAGTGGTTGCGAGACCGGGATATCCACAACCGGCACGCACAAGGATGTCGCGCCGCCGCTATGGGCGCGCGAAGAGATCCGCACCTCTGCGCGCTCGCGCAAATCGGCTGGCGTTCGCACGACCGGAGCTGCAACACGTTCATCGAAGTCGATTCGATGATCCTGATTGCCCGCGGTCGACAACAGTAGCGCCCCGTTCGCCGAAATGGGCGCCATGCTGCTCGATGCGGGCGGCGCAACACGCCCGGAAGCAGCGCGAAGTCAGCCTGATGCCGCGCGCTCACCATTCGATTTCACAGCGTTTCGAGTGAATGGCGCGCCGAGTTGTCCACATTCGCTGTCCGCACACGGCATCAGGCAAACGCGTCACTCCGCGATCGAGCGGATCACTCGCGCAGGATTTCCCGCGACCAGCGTATTCGGCGGAACGTCTTTCGTCACGACGGAACCGGCGGCGATCACCGCGTTCTCGCCGACCGTCACGCCGCCGATGATCGTCGCGCCCGCGCCGATCCACACGTTGTTTCCGATCGCGATTGGCCGCGCAACGACCGCATCACGCCGGCGGGACGGTTCGATCGGATGCCCGGACGTGATGAGGCTCACGTTCGGCCCGATCATCACATCATCGCCGATATCGAGTCCGCCGAGGTCATAAAACGTGCAGTTCTGGTTGACGAACACGTTGCGGCCGACCCGCATATCGGCGCCGCCCGTCGCGTAGAACGGCGGAATCAGCAGGAAGCCGCCATCCATCGGCTTGCCGATCAGTTCGCCGAACAGCGCGCGGACTTCGTCCGCATCGTCGAACGTCAAACGGTTGAGTCTGGCAGTGATTGCCATCGTCCGCGCGAGCTCGGCGCGCATCGCGGCCGATTCGGGTGTTCGCCGCGGAACGACGGTGATGCGATCGTCGTGTGTCATTCGTTGCTCCTTTCCGTGCACGGCTTACCCACCGATAGTCATTAAATGACTAGTTATATGAAGAACTACGACTGAACGGTGCTGCGGTCGAGATGCGCGGAATGCCCGCTGCCGCAACCGTCACATGACCAGCGATGTCTGGACGCATGCCACGCGGCACCGCTTCCCTATTTCCCCTGTCCGAACCGTTGCCGCGCGAGTACGCTTGAGCATCGACCGAACCGACACGCACTGACAACGCGGAGGCGCGATGAAGCTCTACTACTGGCCCAAGACCCGGGCGTTCCGGGCGCTATGGATGCTCGAGGAAATCGGCGCCGTCTACGAACTCGTGCCGATCGACCTGCGCTCGCACGAACAGGGCAGTGACGCGTTCGTCCAGGTCAATCCGATGGCCAAACTGCCCGCGCTCGACGACGGCGGCGAACCGTTTGCCGAATCGGGCGCCGTGCTGCTCTATCTCGCCGATCGCTGCGCGGGCGCGGGGCTCGGCATCGCGCCGGACGATCCGCTGCGCGGCCGCTTCCTGCAGTGGATGTTCTTCACGCCGACCTGCCTCGAGCCCGCGATGGCCGAGAAATTCACCGGCGCGTCGGGCAACCCGGTCGCGTTCGGCTGGGGCAACATCACGCGCGTGCAGCGCGCGCTCGCGCAGACGCTCGCCCGTGGCCGCTGGCTCGTCGGCGACCGCTTCACCGCGGCCGACCTGCTGCTCGCCAGCACGCTGAAGATCGCGTTCGACGCGCACCTGCTGCCGCACGACGGCGTGCTCGCGGACTACGTCGCGCGCGCCGAGGACCGCGACGGCTACCGGCGCGCGGTGGCGATCGAACAGCGCGAAGCCGCGCGGCTGCTGCACGCGTGACGCGCGGAACAACGGCACGCGGTGCGATCGCGGCGCGCGCACCGATGCCGCGACGTTCGCGCGCAGCGCCCGCGCTACGGCGCGGGCCTGGATCCGGGCGGCGCCGTAGCGTCGGCATCGACGATCACGCCCGGCGACCCGCGCTCGTCGCTATCGGCGTCCACCGGCACGACATCGTGAAAGTGCGTGTAATCGATGTGCGTGACGCCGTCCTCCTCGTGCATCAGATCGACATAACGGTGCAGCCAGCGGATGTCCGCATGCTCCCATGAATAACGCGCCTGCATGACCTGCGACGTCGTTTCGTCGGAACCTTCGATCGTGATCAGCAGCGACGCATCGCGCGCGGCAAGCGATTCGGCCGTCTCGCCGAACAGCGGGCTCGATTCGTCGATCACATGCATCAGGTTCCAGCCGAGCAGGAAGATCGGATGCTCGCTGCGCACGAGCGGCAGGTCGTGAATCTTGCGCAGCGTATAGCCCTCGTGCGTGCCTTCGATCCGCATCAGCCGCAGTTTGGCCTGCGCTTCGGCGATCACGTTCTGGCGTGCATTCGCGGCGCGCACCATCAGCGTCATCCTGCCGTTCAGCGGCCGCACGATCGCATGGCGCGCGAACAGGATCTTCGCCTGCGGCCGGGAAAACCGCGCGAATACGAGACCAGTCGCGAGCGCTATGCCGGACATCCCGATGAAGATCTCGAACGTCGCGACGAGGTGCGCGTAGATCGTCTGCGGATGCATGTCGCCGTAGCCGACGGTCGCGAGCGTCTCGACGCTGAAGAAGAACGCGCCGACGAACCCGGCCGGCGACTGGTTCGCGATCGGCGCATCACCGAGCAAATAGAGCATCGCGAAGCCGCTGTTGAGCAGCAGGAACAGCACCGCGAGAGACAGGAAAAACACCGGCCAGCTCACCGTCAGCGCGCGATGGTAGAGGTCGCGCCAGCCGAGCGGCGGCATCCCGTATGCGATCACGTGGCGGGTGCCCGACCACAGCTTGCGGCCACGGCCGCGGGAGGCGGGGGAAGACGAATCGACGGTCATTGCGGGAGGCCCGGAGCACGGAGGCGATGAGCGTAGCACGCGAACGCGGCGGGCGGAACGCGCTGCGTGGCCACGCGCATCCGACGCCGCAAGCCGAAAAAAAACCGGCCGCATGAGCGGCCGGTTGCGCGGCGGTGCTGTCTGCACGCGCGCGGCGTGCGCGGCGCCTACTTGCGGTCGACGATCACGCGATCGAACGTGCCGCCGTCGGCGAAGTGCGTCTTCTGCGCGTTCGCCCAGCTGCCGAAAACCTGCTCGACGCTGAACGTCTTCAGCGGCTTGAATTCGGCCGCATGCTTCTTCAGCACGTTCGCGTCGCGCGGGCGCAGATGGTGCCGCGCGATGATCTCCTGCGCCTGCGGCGTATACAGGTAGTCGAGATACGCCTGCGCGACCTTGCGCGTGCCCTTCTTGTCGACGACCTTGTCCACGACGGCGACCGGCGGCTCTGCGAGGATGCTCGCCGACGGATACACGGCATCGAATTCCGCGCCCGACACGCCCGTATCCATCAGCGCGACTTCGTTCTCGAACGTGACGAGCACGTCGCCGATGCCGCGCTGCGTGAAGGTCGTCGTCGCGCCGCGTCCGCCCGAGTCGAGCACCGGCACGTTGCGGAAGATCGCCTTCTCGAAGTCGAGCGCCTGCTGATCGGTCGCGCCCTTCTGTTTCTGGTAGCCCCACGCGGCCAGATACGCGTAGCGGCCGTTGCCCGACGTCTTCGGGTTCGCGATGATCACCTGGACGCCCGGCTTCGCGAGATCGCTCCAGTCCTTGATCGCCTTCGGGTTGCCCTTGCGCACGAGGAACACCATCGTCGTCGAATACGGCGAGCTGGCGTCGGGAAAGCGCGCGCGCCAGTCCTTCGGCAGCAGTTGGCCGCGCTCGGCGAGCAGATCGATATCGTTCGGCTGGTTCATCGTCACGACGTCGGCCTGCAGCCCCTGCAGCACCGACAGCGCCTGCGCGCTCGATGCGCCGTGCGACTGCTTGATCGTCACGGTTTCGCCGGTCTGCTGCTTGTACGCGGCGGCGAAGCTCGCGTTGATGTCCTTGTACAGCTCGCGCGTCACGTCATACGACACGTTCAGGATCGACGTGTCCGCGTGCGCGGCCGTTGCCGCGACGACCAGCGCCGCCGCGGCGCCCGTGTGCAGCCAGCGGCCGATCCCCATGATGCTTGCCATCGTGATATGCCCCGTTTCCAGTGGTGGTGAATGTGCGCGACGGCGCGCGCACGCGCTGTCATCGAAACGTAAGCGGGCATTCTAGCGGCCGCGCGCGGCGTGCCTTCCAATCTGTCGTGGAAAGCAAATCTCGAATCCTGCTTAAGCGGCGCGCGCCGCTCGCGTGCGCGCCGGATCCGGTGTTAAGATCGCCGCTCAGCCCTTTTCACGGTTCGTTCATGTCCGCTTCCCTGCGCTCGCCGTCGATCGTTGCCGCCGCCGCGGCAGGTGCGCGCGCGGCCGGGCTGAAACTCAAGAAACGACTCCTCGACTGACGGGGACGTCGCGTCCCGTCAGGCGAATGCCGGACGGGATGCCCGCAGGTCGTTTCACTCCCCTTGCTCGCACGCCTCGCTCCGGCATACCGCCGGCGGAACGGTTTCCTCCCACTCCGTTTCCACCATGAGGCTTTGCATGCACACACGTTTCGAAGGTATCTGGCTGCCGGTCATCACGCCGTTTCATGACGGCGACGTCGATCATGGCGCGCTCGCGCGGCTCGCGCGCCGCTATGCGGTCGCCGGCATTGCGGGCTTCGTCGCCGGCGCGACGACCGGCGAAGGCGTGCTGCTCGACGCACGAGAACAGGACGCCGTATTCTCGACGCTGCGCGACGCGGCGCCCGGCCTGCCGATCGTCGTCGGCCTGACCGCGAGCGCGACGCACTTCGCGGCCGCCCGCGCACGCGCGCTCGCCGAGTTGCGCCCCGACGGGCTGCTCGTCACGCCGCCCGTCTACGTCCGGCCCACGCAGGACGGGATCCGCCGACACGTCGAAGCGATCGTCGAGGCCGCCGGCCTGCCGGTGCTCGTCTACAACATCCCGTACCGCACCGGCGTGAACGTCGAACTGGAGACGCTGCAGGCGCTCGCGCGCGACCCGCGTGTCGCCGGCATCAAGGAGTGCGGCGGCACGCTCGACCGGATGAGCCGGCTCGTGCACGACACGCGGCTCGCGATCCTGTCCGGCGACGACAACCAGAACTTCGCGGCGCTTTGCGCGGGCGCGCACGGCGCGATCGCGAGCAGCGCGCACGTGTTGCCCGAATGGCACGTGCGCATTCATACGCTGCTGCGCGACGGCCGGCTCGCCGATGCGCGGCGGTTGTCGGTCGCGTTGCAGCCGCTGGTTGCGGCGCTGTTTGCGGAGCCCAACCCGGCGCCGGTGAAGGCGGTGCTGGCCGCGCAGGGCTGGTGCGAGGACGGATTGCGACTGCCGTTCGTGCCGGCGAGCGAGGCATTGCGGGAGAGGCTCGCTGCAATGCTTGCCGCCCTCGCCGAATTCGAGCCGGACACAGCGGCAGCGTAGGTTGCGATGCAGCGCGCGGCTATTCGGCTGTCCGGCTGTTCGGCTGTTCGGCTGTTCGGCTGTTCGGCTGTTCGGCTGTTCGGCTGTTCGGCTGTTCGGCTGTTCGGCTGTTCGGCTGTTCGGCTGTTCGGCTGTTCGGCTATTCGGCTATTCGGCTATTCGGCTATTCGTTCGCTCGCTCGTTCGCTCGTTCGGTCGAACCATACGGACGGGCGCCGCGCCGCTGCCGCAGGATGCCGGTCACGCCGCCAGCACCGCCGCGTCGCGCTGCGTCGCGTCGCGCACTGCCTGCGTGACGATTCGTGCGAGCCGCTCGACGGTCGGCGTCGCCGACGACGTCCGCCGCAGCAGCATCAGCGGCAGGCTGGGCAACGCCGGCAGCCCGAACGACGGCGCATCGAGCACGTGCACCGATGCCGGCAGCCCGTAGTGCGAGCGCACCGTCAGCCCGAGACCGGCCGCCGCCGCCGCCCACAGCCCGGCCAGGCTCGGCGTCGTGAACGCGACGCGCCACGGCACGCCGGCGCGGTCGAGCGCGTCGGTCGCCGCGCCGAAAAACCGGCAAGGCCGGTCGAACACGACAAGCGGCAGCGGCTCGCCGCCCGCGCGCAGCGCGCGACTCCCCGCATCGCCGGCGTCCGCGCCGCCCGCGTAGGCACCGGCATCGGGCATTCCGATGCCTGCGGCGCCGACCGCCGCGATCCACTGCATCGGCACCTGCGCGATCGCGTCGGCGTCGATGCCCGCGCGCGACACGAGCGTCGCCGACGCGGGATCGCCCCACACGAGCGCGAGGTCGAGCTGGTTCGCGTCGAGCCGCTCGAGCAGTTCCGCATTGCGCGCGACGCGCGCTTCGATCCGCACCTTCGGATGCGCGCGCGCGAACTGCCCGAGTACGTCAGGCAGGATCGCCTCGCCGAAATCCTCCTGCAGGCCGACCCGCACCCAGCCGTCGAGATTCACGCCGCGCACGGCCGCGGCCGCTTCGTCGTTCAGCGCGATCATCCGGCGCGCATAGCGCAGCATCGCATCGCCGGCGTCAGTCAGCGCAAGCCCGCGGCCGGCCTTCACGAACAGCGGCGTACCGGCCTGCTCCTCGAGCTTGCGGATCTGCGCGCTCACCGCCGACGTGGAGCGCGCGACGCGATCGGCCGCCCTCGCGAAGCTGCCGAGGTCCACGCCCGCGACCAGGCTGCGCAATGCCGCGACGTCGAAGTTCGGCCGCGCCAGCGCAGCGTCGGGTGCAGCCTGTTCGGCCTCGTCTCGTCCTGACATCTGAATCATCCCGTTTTATCGAACAGTTAATCAAAAACTTTCCGATTTTCAGGATGAATGTAGGCGGCCACACTGACGATGTCAATTTTCAAACGGGCTCTATCGTCATGGATACCTCCTGCCTCGCCTCCCCGCGTTCGGCCGTGCGCGATGCGCATAGTCCCGCGCATCGCTGGCGCGTGCTCGCGGCCGGCGTCGCCGCGAACATGAGCTTTTCCGCGGCCGCGGCCGGCATTCCGACCACCGCCGTGTGGATGCGCTCCGCCTATCAGCTCGACAACGGTGCGCTCGGGCTCGTGCTCGGCGCACTTGGCTTCGGCGTCGCGCTGTCGGAGCTGCCGTGGGGCATGGCCGCCGACCGCTTCGGCGATCGTCGCGTGCTGCTCACCGGCCTGATCGCGACCGCCGCGATGCTCGCGCTGATGGTGGTCGCGATCGTTCCGAGCGCGCACGCGGCGCCGCCGCTCATGCGCGTCGTCGCGGCGATGTGTTGCGTCGGCCTGCTTGGCGGCAGCGTGAACGGGTCGAGCGGACGCGCGGTGATGCGCTGGTTCGGCGAGCGCGAACGCGGCCTCGCGATGAGCATCCGCCAGACGGCGGTGCCGCTCGGAGGCGGCGTGGGCGCGGCGCTGCTGCCGTCGCTCGCGTCGCATGCGGGCTTTGCGGCGGTGTACGGCGCGCTGATGCTGCTGTGCGCCGGCTCGGCGGCGCTCACGTGGCGCTGGCTGCACGAGCCGCCCGATGCGCGGGCGGCAACACCCGCTACCGCGACCCATGCCGTCACGCCGCAACCGGCTGTCACGCACCTGCACGCGTCCCTGCCCACGCGCAGCCCGCTCGCGAGCGGCCGCGTGTGGCGCATCGTGCTCGGCATCGGCGCGCTGTGTGCACCGCAGTTCGCGGTGCTGACGTTCGCGACCGTGTTCCTGCACGACTTCGGCCGGCTCGGCCTCGGCGGCATCAGCGCGGCGATGGTCGCGCTGCAAGTCGGCGCGATGGCGATGCGCGTGTGGAGCGGCCGCCATACCGACCGGCACGGCAACCGGCGCGCGTATCTGCGCGGGTCGGTGTGCGTTGCGGCCGGCTCGTTCGCGCTACTCGCGGCCGCGACCGCCGGCAGCCCGCACGTGCCGCTCGCGGCGATCGTCGCGCTGCTCGTGTTCGCCGGCATCTGCGTGTCGGCGTGGCACGGCGTCGCGTACACCGAGCTCGCGACGCTCGCCGGCGCGAACCATGCGGGCACCGCGCTCGGGATGGCCAACACGATCGTCTATCTCGGGCTGTTCGCCACGCCGCTTGCGATTCCGCCACTGCTGGCGGCCACTTCGTGGAGCGTGGTGTGGCTGGCGACCGCACTGATCGCCGCCGCGACCTACCCGCTGTTTGCGCGCTGAAGAGCGCGGCGAGCGGCGGGCAGCAGGCGCCGCCGCCGGCGGCCGACGACGCGCGCGACGGTCAGAACTTGTACACGGCCGACAGCATTGCAGAACGGCCGTCGCCGAACTCGACCGCCGACGAGCGCGATTGGTTGCCCAACACCTGTCGCACGCGTTCGACGTACGCGCGATCGAACAGGTTGTCGACGTTCAGCTGAATGCGCAGGCGCCGGCTCACGTCGTAGCTCGCCATCAGGTTGTGCACCCAGTACGCGCCGAGTTTGCCGTCGCCCTGCGACGTCACGTTGCGCCGCCCGACAAAATGCGAACCGTAGCCGAGCGTCCAGCCAGCCGGCAGCCGGTACGTCGTCCACACGTTGAACGCGTGCCGTGGCGTGTTGCCGAGCGCCTGCCCTTCGCGCTGCGGCAACGAAGGCGAGTTGAGCGTCACGCTCGCCAGATACGTGTAGTTCGCGAACACGTCCCACCGCGGCGTCACCTTGCCGGCGGCGCCGAGCTCGACACCGCGCACGCGTTGCCGGCCCGCCAGCGCATAGCTGCCGTCGGACATCCGTTCGCGCGCGTTCTTCTTCTCGGTGTGGAACAGCGCGCCGTTCAGCGCGATGCCGGCGAGCCCTTCCCATTTCGCGCCGAGTTCGAAGCTCTCGTTTTTCTCGGGCGCGAGCGCGGCGGTCGCCGCGTTCACGCCCGAACCGTTGGTCACGAGAAATTCGGCGGACGGATTGAACGACGTGCCGTACGCGAAATACACGCGACCGTTGTCGGTCGGCTTGAACACGAGCGCAGCACGCGTGCTCAGATGGCGATCGGAACTTTCCGCGCGCTCGGCAGGCTTGCCCGCCGCGGTGCCTTCCGATCGACCGTCGATCCAGTCGTGTCGCAGCCCGACGTCGATGTCCCAATGGCGGCCGACCGAAATCGTGTCGAATGCGTAAAGCGCCTTCACGACGAGCGCGGTGTCGTTGCGGGCACTGTCCTGCCGCTGCGCCGGGCCGTGCCACACGCCGGGCGGCGCCGCCAGCGCGAAACCGCCGGCCGGATAGAAACGATTGAGCCCGTATGAATAGGTCGTCCGGCCGTACGTCTCGCGCGAGATCTCGAAGCCCGTGACGAGCGTATGCCCGATGCCGAACGTCGAGAACGCGCCGCTGACGTTCGTCTGGTTCGCCCACATCGCGGTTGACGCATCGCGGCCATAGCCCTGCGGCCCCGCAGGCTTGTAGCGCCCCGGCGGCAGCCCCTGCACGTTCACATGCGACGCCGAAATCACCGTGTCGCGATTCAGGTGCGCATAGCGGCTCAGGCTCTGCACCTTCAGGCCGGACGACACATCGTGTTCGGCCTTCACGGTGAACGTATCCGACGTGATGCGTTCGTGGTCGAGATTGCGCCAGCCGAAATAGCGGTCGCGCGACACGCCACCCAGCACTTGGCCGTTGTACGCAGGCACCCCGTAGTCGGGCAGGTTGTTGTCGTACTGGTGGAAGTAGCCGAACGTGACGCGCGTCGGCGTGCCAAGCCCGAACGCGAGCGACGGCGCGATGCCCCAACGCCGCTTGCGGATGTCGTCGCGGCCTGGCACGTCGTTGACGTGCGCCATCGCATTCAGGCGAAATGCCGTGCGGCCGTCGGTGCCGGGCAGCGGCCGGTTCGCATCGAGCGTCACGCGGCGGTAGCCCGACGTGCCGAGCACCGTGCCGGCCTCGGTTGATGCGCGGGCCTTCGGCGTCTTGCTGACGAGGTTCACCGTGCCGCCCGTCGTGCCGGCGCCGCCGAATACCGAGTTCGGCCCCTTGATCACCTCGACCGCGTCGACGTTGAACAGGTCGCTGCGATTGTTCTGCGCGCTGTCGCGCAGTCCGTCGAGCTGCAGGTTCGCGTTCGCGCTGAAGCCGCGGATATTGAACATGTCGCCCGAGCCGCCGCCGCCTTCGCCGGCATTGAACGTGATGCCCGCGACGTTCGACAATGCCTCGCGCAAGCTCAGCGCCTGCTGTTCGTCGAGCACCACGCGCGGCACGACGGTGATCGTCTGCGGCACGTCGAGCAACGGCGTCGCATATTTGGCGGAACCGGAGCGGTCGACGCGCGAACCGGCATCGCGGGCGCCGTGCACGAAGATCGGGTCCAGCCGCGGCGCGTGGCGCGGCTCCGTTTCCTCCGCGCACGCCGGCGCGGTCGCGCAGGTCATCATCGCGAACGCGACGGACGCGGTCGCGCGCCGCGGCGGCGTCGCGCTCGACTGGATGCAACGGCTCATGTTCATTTCACTCCATTGATGATAATGATTCTCATTCCAATGGATTGGGCACACGATGGCAATTGGACACGTCCGAACTTCTTCAGTGGAACGAAACGGGCGGGCACACGGCCGCCCGTGCGACGCGGCGTCAGCCGCGCTCGCGAGTGAGCGCGCGCCGGGCCGCAGGACGCTCGGCCTCGCGCTGCGCATGCGCGGTCCATGCAGGGTGGCGCGTCATGTCGAGCCCGATCGCGACGCCCCAGCGATACAGCACGAGCAGGAACGGATCGACGATCGAATGGCCGCTCGGCTCGGCCCACGTGCGTCCGTCGGCGAGCGACGCTTCGATCGTCGCGTTCGCGGCGTCGATCACGCCGCGCCCGTGCGCGCTGATCGCGCCGTGCAGCGCGGGGTCGCCGACGAAGCGCCCGGGACGCCACAGCGCGCCGTAGCCGACTCCGTGCACCCAGCCGACCAGCCACGCGAGCCATTCGTGGCAGCGCGCCTCGCGCAGCGGATCGTCGAGCGGCAGCAGCTGCGCGTCCGGATGGCGACGGGCGAGATAGGTGAGGATCGCGGGCGTTTCGGTCAGTACGCGCGGCTCGCCGGGAATCGCGAGTACGGGCACGCGAGCCTTGGGGTTGATCGCGAGATAGCGCGCGTCGAGGTTCTGCTGCTCGCGCACGGACACGATTTCGACGTCGAACGGCGCGCCGGTTTCCTCGAGCGCGATGTGAACGGCGAGCGAACACGCGCCCGGCGACAGATAGAGACGATATGCGTTCATGATGGCGTTGCCCCCGCGGGCCTGTTGAAAGACGGAACCGAGTGTAGGAACGCGCGCGCCGCGGCAGCAAACGATGAATTGTCGTGCTCGGCCATTAGTGGTACTAATGCGCGATGCGACGCATTCATCTTCCTCCGCTGCAGACGCTGCGCGCGTTCGAAGCCGCCGTTCGGCTGCAGAGCTTCACGCGTGCGGCCGACGAACTGGCAGTCACGCAGGGCGCGGTCAGCCAGCACATCCGCACGCTGGAAGCGCAGCTCGGCTATCCGCTGTTCACGCGCGAACGCAGCGGCGCGACGCCGACGCATGCCGCGCATGCGCTCGTGCTGCAGGTGCGCCAGGGGCTGAGCGTGCTCGAACGTGCGTTCGAACCGGCGTTGGCGGGGCGCAAGCCGCGCGCATGCGACGTCACGCTGAACGTCAGCGTGCTGCCGAGCGTCGCCGAGCGCTGGCTCGCGCCGCGCCTGCCGCGCTTCACGGCCGCGCATCCGCACATCGCGATCGTGTTGCACCCGGACGCCGCGCTCGCGCCGCTGCGCAAGCGCGACCGCATCGACGTCGCGCTGCGCTACGGCCCCGGCACGTGGCCGGGCGTCGTCGCCGAAAAGCTGATGAACGAGACGGTGTTTCCGGTCGCGAGCCCCGCGTACCGCAATCGCGACGGCATCGCACCGCGAACGCCGGCGGATCTCGTGCGCGCGACGCTGCTGCGCCATCCCGCGCAGCCGTGGGAGCCGTGGTTCCAGGCCGCGCGGCTCGACCTTACCGAATCGGCGCGTGCGCCGCGCTTCGCCGACGCGAACGCGCTGATCGATGCGGCGCTGAACGGGCGCGGCGTCGCGCTCGCGCGCCGCTCGCTGATCGAACCGGAACTCGCGGCCGGCACGCTCGTGCGCGTGTCGACGGTGCGCATCACCGACGTGTATGCGCATTACGTCGTGTGGCGCCCCGATCATCCGCGCGAAGCGGCGATCCGCACGTGGCTCGACTGGCTGCGCAGCGAAGTGCGCCGCAGGACGCCACGCCGCTGACGCCGGCCGCCGGCGTTCACGCGCGCGTCGGCAGCACGACCTTGTCGAGCGTGATCGGCAGATCGCGCACGCGCACGCCGGTTGCGTGATAGACGGCGTTGGCGATCGCGGCCGGCACGCCGGTAATGCCGATCTCGCCGATCCCGCGGATGCCGAGCGGGTTGAAACGCGTGTCGTTTTCGTCGACGAAGCTCACGTCGAGCTCGCCGATATCCGCGTTCACGGGCACGTGATATTCGGCGAGGTTCGCGTTCGTGAAGCGGCCGTGCCGCACGTCGAGATGCGAGCCTTCCTCGAGCGCTGTGCCCAGCCCCCACACCATCCCGCCGATCAATTGGCTGCGCGCGGTCTTCGCATTGAGCAGCCGGCCGACGCTGTACACGCCGACGATACGCGGCACGCGGATCGTGCCGAGCTCGGCATCCACGTGCACTTCCGCGAACACCGCACCGAACGAATGGGACGCATAGCGCGACTTCTCGTCGCCCGGCTTCGTCGTCGCCTGCGCGTCGACCGGCTGTCCGCCCGCACGCGCGATCACCGCGGCGGCTGGATCGCGCCGCGCCGGGTCGCCGCGATGCACGACCCAGCCGTCGTCGACTGTCACGTCGCCGGCCGCGGCGCCGTGCAGCGGCGAGCCCGGGTCCGCGATCGCGAGCGCGATTAGCTTCGCGCGCGCCTGCAGCGCGGCTTCGCGCACGGCCGGCGCCACGCTCGCCGCCGACTGCGACCCGCCCGATACCGGCGCGCGCGGGAGGCTCGAATCGCCGAGCGAAAAGCGCACGCGTTGCGGCGGGAAGCCGAGCGCGTCGGCCGCGACCTGCGTCATCACCGTATAGGTTCCGGTGCCGATGTCCTGCGTGCCCGACGCGACTTCGGCCGTGCCGTCCGGCAGGATGCGCGCCCGCGCCGATGCCTCGCTGCGGTTCGCGGGATACGCCGCGGCGGCCATCCCGAGGCCCACCAGCGTGTGACCGTCGCGCATCGTGCGCGGCGCACCGGTGCGCCGCGACCAGCCGAAACGCTGCGCGCCGACGCGGTAGCATTCGCGCAGCTCGTTGCTCGACCACCGCTTGCCGTCCTGTGGATCGACTTGCGCATAATTCGCGAGCCGCAGCTCGACCGGATCCATCCCGAGCTGCCACGCGAGCTCGTCCATCGCCGACTCGAGCGCGAACGAGCCGGACGCCTCGCCGGGCGCGCGCATGAACGTCGGCGTGCCGACGTTCAGCGACACGATCCGGTGCGTGGTCGCGTGGTTCGGCACCGCATACATGATCCGCGACGGCATCCCGCACATCTCCGTCCAGTCCTCGAACGTCGACGTGGTGACGATCGAGTCGTGGCGCATCGCGGTCAGCGTGCCGTCGCGGCGCGCGGCCAGCACGACGCGCTGCTCGGTGAACGGCCGTCCGCCGACCGGGCCGAACATCTGCGGCCGCGTGAGTGCGAGCCGCACGGGCCGCCCCGTCTGCTTCGCGGCCATCGCGCACAGCGACACGTGCGACCACGACGAGCCCTTGCAGCCGAAGCCGCCGCCGAGAAACGGCGAAATCACGCGCACCTGCTCGGGCGCGATGCCGAATACGGCCGCCACGGCCGTGCTCGCGCCCGACACGCCCTGCGTCGCGTCGTGCAGCGTAAGCGTCGGGCCGTCCCAGCGCGCCATCGTCGCGTGCGGCTCGATCGGGTTGTGGTGCTGCATCGGTGTCGTGTACGTTGCATCGACGTGCACCGCGCCTTCGCGCAGCCCCGCGTCGACGTCGCCGCGCTGCGTGTCCATCGGGCGCCCCTGCTGCTTCGGCGGCACCCGCGCGCCAGGCTTCTCGCGCGCGAAATCGAGCGCCGCATCGCGCGTGCGATAACGCACCCGCACGGCGTTCGCGGCATCGGTTGCCTGCTCGAGCGTCTCGGCAACGACGACCGCGACGGGCTCGTTGCTGTAACGCACCGCGTCGTCCTGCAGCAGCGTGAGCCGGCGCCCCGCGGGCGGCGCCAGCGGCGGCCGCCCGCCGTTGGGCAGCCGCATCGCGTTCTCGTGCGTCATCACGAGCAGCACGCCGGGCATCGCGCGCGCACGCGCCGCGTCGATCGACTCGATCCGCCCCGAGGCGATCGTGCTCGTGACGAGTACCGCATGCGCCAGCCGTGCATCGGGAAATTCGGCCGCATAATGCGCGCCGCCCGTCACCTTCAGTACGCCGTCGACACGATCGAGCGGTTGTCCGGTCAGCGTGTTCATGCAACACCTCCCGCGGTTGCGGCAGCGGCGCTCACCGCACGCACGATCGCGCGCTGCGCGAGCGCGACCTTGAAGCCATTGCCGTCGAGCGGCCGCGCATCGCGCAACGCGAGCGCCGCCGCTTCATGCAGCGTCGCATCGCTCAACGTGTGCCCGACGAGATGCCGCTCCGCGTCGATCGCGCGCAGCGGCTTGTGCGCGACACCGCCGAGCGCGATCCGCGCATCGGCGACGCGTGCGCCGTCCATCCGCAACGCGGCGGCCGCCGATACCAATGCAAAGGCGTAGCTCGCGCGGTCGCGCACCTTCACGTAATGCGCATGGTCCGCGAAGCGCGGCGGCGGCAGATCGACCGCGGTGATCAGTTCGCCCGGCTCGAGCGTCGTGTCGAGATCGGGTCGGTCGCCCGGCAGCCGATGAAACGACGCGAACGGAATCTGCCGCGTGCCGCGCGGGCCGCTCACCTGCACGACCGCGTCGAGCGCCGCGAGCGCGACGCTCATGTCCGACGGGTTCACCGCCACGCACTGCGCGCTCGCGCCGAGTATCGCGTGCATCCGGTTGTGGCCGCCGATCGCCGCGCAGCCGCTGCCGGGCGCGCGCTTGTTGCATTGCGCGAACGCCGGATCGTAGAAGTACGGGCAGCGCGTGCGCTGCATCAGGTTGCCGCCGACGGTCGCCACGTTGCGCAATTGCGCGGACGCGCCGGCAAGCAGCGCCTGCGACAGCAGCGGATAGTCGGCACGGATGCGCGGATGGTCGGCCGCATCGCTGTTGCGCACGAGCGCGCCGATACGCAGTCCGCCGCCGGGCAGCGCGTCGACCGTATCGAGCCCCGCGATGCGCGTGATGTCGATCAGCGCGACCGGCCGCGCGACGCCGCCCTTCATCAGGTCGAGCAGGTTCGTGCCGCCGCCGATGAACGCGGTGCCCGGCCGCTGGGCCGCGCGCACCGCGGCGGCGACATCCGTTGCGCGTTCGTAGGAGATCGCTTCCATTGCGGTGCCTCCGTCGGCTAGCCGTGCGCCGCGTGCGCGGCGCGCACGGCGGCGACGATGTTCGAGTACGCGCCGCAGCGGCACAGATTGCCGCTCATGCGTTCGCGAATTTCGTCGTCCGACAGTTGCGCGGGGCGCTGCCGCACGTCGGCGGTGACGGCGCTCGCCGCGCCCGACGAGAACTCGTCGAGCAGCGCAGTCGCGGAGCACAGCTGGCCGGGCGTGCAGTAGCCGCACTGGAACGCATCGTATTCGACGAACGCGCGCTGTACGGGGCTCAACTCGCCGTCGCTTGCGAGCCCTTCGACCGTCGTGATCCGCTGGCCTTCGTGCATCACCGCGAGTGTCAGGCACGCGTTGATGCGCCGCCCGTCCACGAGCACCGTGCACGCGCCGCACTGCCCGCGGTCGCAGCCCTTCTTCGTGCCGGTGAGCCCCGCGTATTCGCGTAACGCGTCGAGCAACGTGACGCGCGGCTCGAGCTGCAGCGTGTATGCGCGCCCGTTGATGTCGAGATGAACCGGTTGCGCGGGCGCCGCATCGCGATGCGCAACGGCCGGCGCCGCTGCCGCGTGCGCGGGTTGCGGATGAACGTGCGGGGCAGCGCCAACCGTCGCGGCCGCAGCCGCGGATTGCAGAAAGCGGCGCCGCGCGGCACTCGACGGCGTATCGTGCGACATCGGCGGCGCAGTTGACCACTCACGAGTGGACGCCGGCACGCCGGCGTCACGCGCGGGCTCGGCAGAGGGAGAATCGGATCGATCGCTGGACATGACTTCTGCTCGCTCCATGATGTGACTGACGCGGATGCATCGCCCAAGCGAGGATGTCCGCGCGGGGCGACACGCGCGTCGGCGCAGCGAGCAATTCCGGTGCCGCGCCCGCGCGGCGCAGCGCGCGCTCGCGAAGCCGTCGACGATACGGGGTGCGAACGGGCGACGCCCCGGGGGCGCGCAGCGGTTCCTTGCGGCGGCATGTCGCCATGCTGGCGGCTCGCTGTCCGCGCGCTGACGGAGCGGCAAAAACGCCCGCTTTTTCCGTGCTGCGGACGGTGTGTCGGTCAACGATTGCCGATTGCTGGCGCGGCGGCGCGCGCCACGCGTGCACCGCGATGCGGTGCGCGACCGCGGCGGGCAAGCGCGTCGCGGCATGCGTCATCTGCAATCGCTGGAAAATTCCGCCATGCGCGCGTGCGTGCCGCCGCGAAAGCGTTCGGTCAGCTTCGCGAAAGCCGTTCGCGATCATGCTCCGGTCGCAAACGATTCACCGAATCGTCGCATCGCACCGGCATACTCGAACACGTTCCGATTCGCCTGCCCGGAGAGAAGTCATGCGTCGCGTTGCCCTCGTCGTCGTTCTGTGTGCCACCGTCTTCGTCGCCGCCTGCAGCGACGACGCGCCGCACGACACGCACGCGGACGATGCATCGCAACCGGCACGCGCATCGTCCGGTTCCGCTAGCGCGTTCAACAGCGATGCCGGCGCGAACGCCGCCGCGTCCGATGCCGCCCCGCTCGCGCCGCCGGTCGTGCATTACCCGCCCGACGACGACGATGACGCGAAGCCCGCGATGAACGCGGGTGCATCCGGCGTCGCCGCATCGCCGTCGCACTGATCCCGCCGTCGCCGTTCGTGTCCCCGTCCCCCGCATCGCAGAACCGAGGTGAAATAACATGACGTCATCCAGCCGCCGCCGTTTCCTGCATACCGTCGCACAGTCGGCGGGCGCCGCCGTCGCGCTCAACGCATTCCCCGAGTCGATTCGCCGCGCGCTCGCGATTCCCGCCGCACGCGGCACCGGCACGATCCGCGATGTCGAGCACATCGTCGTGTTCATGCAGGAAAATCGCTCGTTCGACCATTACTTCGGACACCTGCGCGGCGTGCGCGGCTACAACGACCGCTTCCCGATCCCGCTGCCGAACGGCAAGCCGGTGTGGTACCAGCCGTCGAAGGAAGATCCGGCGAAATCCGTGCTGCCGTTCCGGCTCGACACGAAGACGACCAGCGCGCAATGCCTCGGCGCGCTCGACCATTCGTGGGCGAAGACGCATGCGGCGATCGACGGCGGCCGCTATGACCAGTGGCCCGCGAACAAGACCGACATGACGATGGGCTATCACGTGCGCGAGGACATTCCGTTCCATTACGCGCTCGCCGACGCATTCACCGTGTGCGACAACTACTTCTGCTCGCTGCCGGGGCCGACGCACCCGAACCGCGCGTACCTGATGACGGGCACGATCGATCCGACCGGCAAGTTCGGCGGCCCGCTGCTCGACAACGCGGACTATGTCGACGGCGACCTGCCGCCCGCCTACCAGCTGCTGTCGTGGACGACCTTTCCGGAGCGGCTGGAGGCGCGCGGCGTATCGTGGCAGATCTATCAGCAGGGGCTCACGTGGGCCGATCCGTACAACGGCAACTACGGCACGAACATCCTGCAGAACTTCACGAACTTCATCAACGCGAAGCCGGGTTCGTCGCTGTACCAGCGCGCGCAGACGGTGCGCACGCTCGACAACCTGAAGGACGACGTGATCAACGACCGTCTGCCGCAGGTGTCGTGGCTGCTGCCGCCCGCCGTGTTCTCCGAACATCCGAAATACACGCCCGCGTACGGTGCGAACTACACGTCGCAGATTCTCGATGCGCTGACGTCGAATCCCGACGTGTGGGCGAAGACGGTGCTGTTCATCATGTACGACGAAAACGACGGCTTCTTCGATCACGTCGTGCCGCCGCAGCCGCCGACGTCGGCCGCGCAGGGCGCATCGACCGTGACGACCGACGGTGAACTGCATACGGTCGTGAACCCCGGCCGCGGCGGCAGCTACACCGCCGACGGGCTCCCGTACGGCCTCGGGCCGCGCGTACCGATGACGGTCGTGTCGCCGTGGTCGAAAGGCGGCTTCGTCTGCTCGCAGGTGTTCGACCACACGTCGGTGATCCGCTTCATCGGCGAGCGCTTCGGCGTCGACGAGCCGAACATCACGCCGTGGCGCCGGACCGTGTGCGGCGACCTGACCGCCGCATTCGACTTCCGCTCATCCGACGCGACGTTCCCGGCGCTGCCCGATACGAGCCAGTACCGCTCGATCGCCGACCAGCAATGCACGTCGCAGCCGGCGCCGACGGTGCCCGCGACGCCGTCGCCGATCGACCCGCAGGAGCCGGGCGTGCGCCCCGCACGCGCGCTGCCGTATGAGTTGCATGTGAACGCGAGCGTCTACGGCGGCAACACGCTGCGCATCGAGTTCGCGAACCGGGGCAACCAGGGCGCGCATTTCCACGTGTACGCGACGAACCGAACCGACGGCCCGTGGCGCTACACGGTCGGCGCGCGCCGCGTGCTGCATGCGGACTTCGACCTGACGGAGACGAATGGCGTGTACGCGTTCTCGGTGTACGGGCCCAACGGTTTCGTGCGCATGTTCGCGGGCAACGTGTCGGCCGCGACCGCGCGGCGCCGCAACCAGGCGCAGCCGGAAGTGAAGGCGGGCTACGACATCGCGAACGGCAATCTGTACCTGAAGCTGCGCAATCACGGCAGCGGTCATGTGACGTTGACGCTCACCGACAATGCCTACGGCGCGCCGTCGCGGCAGGTCACGCTGCACGGCGGCGACGAACGCGTCGAACAGTGGGCGCTGGCGTCGAGTCACCACTGGTACGACGTGACGGTGAGCGACGGCGCGAACGGCACTTTCTCGCGCCGTTTCGCGGGCCACGTGGAGAATGGCCGACCGAGCTACTCGGATCCGGCTGCGGTGCGGCCCTTGTCCGTGTCGTAAGCGCGGCAGCACGGCGTCGCACGGCAGCGGCCGTGCGGCGTGCATCGTTGGCGATCAGATCGCGTGCGCGAGTGCGCGATCCACGAGCGCGGCGTCGAAGTCGTCATCCGCCGTGTCGCGAAAGCGCAGCGGCGCCGCGCAATGCACGAGCGTGTCGACGAAGTACTTCGCGCGCGGCCACGGCCCGAAGCCGGCCGCGGTGTTGATGTGCCCGGCGTCGCCGAGGTTCACGAACGCGCTGCCGAGCCGCTGCGCGAGCGTGCGCGCATCGGCGAGCGGCATCCACGGATCGGTTTCGCTGCCGATCACGATCGACGGCACCGCGAGCCGGCGCGCGTCGAACGGCCCGGCAAACTTGAATTTCCTCGGACTGGCCGGCGCGACGAACAGCACGCCTGCGACGTCGGCCGCGAGCGGCCCCTGCGCGAGCGCATGCGCGGCCGCGAGGCAGCCGAAACTGTGCGCGGCCAGCACGAACGGGCCGCGCTCGCGCTCCAGCAGCGCGCACACGGAGTGCGCCCAGCGCGCGAGATCCGGCGCGTCCCAGTCGGCCTGTTCGACTCGCAGCGAACGCGGGAACTGCCGCTCGAGCCAGGTCTGCCAGTGAGCGCCTTCGCTGCCGTGCAGGCCCGGAACCGTCACGAGCCGCGGCGGCCACGCCGATTTGCTGCATGCGCGCATGATTGCCCTCGCTTGCTTTGCTTGGAGACGAGCTTCGATTGTGGCGCGCGCCGCGCGGCGGCCGAACCAATATTTTGTGCTTTGCTTTTGCGGGCGAAGGCCGCTGGCGGCCCGATCGGCGGCGCCATCGTGGACCGCCACGAGCGGACGGCCATCCGCTTCTTCCGCTTCTTCCGCTCCCCATGCCACTCATGCCGCTCATGCCGCTCATGCCGCCCCGCCGCCTGCACCGCCGCGCCCACCGCCGTCGGGCGGCGCAACGCGCCGCGAAACCGTAGAATGTGGGCTTCCCGCTTGCCATGTATCGGATCGGCCCGCGCCGCCGCGCCGGTTCCGATCGACAGGAGACGCCCGATGTCCGCTACGCCCGCCGGCGCGCTGCGCCCGTTCCATCTCGCCTTCCCCGTGTCGAGCCTCGCGGATGCGCGAGCGTTCTACGGCGGCCTGCTCGGCTGTGCCGAGGGCCGCAGCTCCGAGCACTGGGTCGACTTCGACTTCTTCGGCCACCAGCTGGTCGCGCATCTCGCGCCGGACGAAACCGGCAAGAGCGCGGTGAACCCGGTCGACGGCGACGACGTGCCGGTGCGCCATTTCGGCGTCGTGCTGTCGATGGACGAATGGCACGCGCTCGCCGACAAGCTGAAGGCCGCGCACACGCGCTTCGTGATCGAGCCGCACATCCGCTTCAAGGGCGAGGTCGGCGAACAGGCGACGATGTTCTTCCTCGATCCGTGCGGCAACGCGCTCGAGTTCAAGGCGTTCGCCGACATCGGCCAGCTGTTCGCGAAGTGAACGCATGAAGATCCTGTTCTACTCGCCGCAGCAGCAAGCCGACGCATGGCGCGACGCGATCGCGCAGGCGCTGCCCGACGCCGAGCTGCGCGCATGGCAGCCGGGCGACGCGGCCGCCGCCGACTACGCGCTCGTGTGGCGCGCGCCGCGCGAGCTGTTCGCGCCGCGTGACGGGCTGCGCGCGATCTTCAACCTCGGCGCCGGCGTCGACGCACTGCTCGCGCTCGAGCGTGCGCACCCCGGCACGCTGCCGCGCGACGTGCCGCTCGTGCGCCTCGAGGATTCCGGGATGGCGCAGCAGATGATCGAATACGTGGCGCACGCGGTGCTGCGCTACCTGCGCCGTTTCGACGAATACGAGACGCTGCAGCGCGAGCGCCGCTGGCACGTGCTCGAGCCGCATCCGCGCGCGAGTTTCACGGTCGCCGTGCTCGGTCTCGGCGTGCTCGGTGCGCAGGTCGCGCAGGCGCTTGCCGCGCTCGGCCTGCCGGTGCGCGGCTACAGCCGCACCCCGAAGCGGCTCGACGGCATCGACACGTTCGCCGGCGACCGCGCATTCGACGCGTGCATCGGCGGCGCGAAGGTGCTCGTGAACCTGCTGCCGAGCACGCGCGACACCGACGGCATCCTGTGCGCGCGCGCATTCGCGAAGCTCGCGCGGGGCGCGTACGTGGTGAACGTCGCGCGCGGCGCGCATCTCGTCGAAGCCGACCTGCTCGACGCGCTCGCGAGCGGCCAGATCGCGGCCGCGACGCTCGACGTGTTCGAGCACGAACCGCTGCCGGCCGACCATCCGTGCTGGCACGCACCGCGCATCACGATCACGCCGCACAGTTCGGCCGAAACGTTGCGCGACGAAGCCGTCGAGCAGATCGCCGGCAAGATCCGCGCATTCGAGCGCGGCGAGCCCGTTACCGGCATCGTCGACTACGCACGCGGCTACTGAATCGCCGCCCCATACGAAACTGGAGACAACCATGACGTTCCCCACCGCCGTCAAGATCGTCGAAGTCGGCCCGCGCGACGGGCTGCAGAACGAAAAGACGTTCGTGCCCACCGACGTGAAGATCGCGCTCGTCGATCGCCTGTCGCACGCCGGATTCCGCAATGTCGAGGCCGCGTCGTTCGTGTCGCCGAAATGGGTGCCGCAGATGGCCGACGGCGCGGACGTGATGGCAGGCATCGAACGGCGCGCGGGCACCGTGTATTCGGTGCTCACGCCGAACCTGAAGGGCTTCGAGAACGCGCTCGCCGCGCGCGCGGACGAGGTCGTGATCTTCGGCGCGGCGAGCGAGGCGTTCTCGCAGCGGAACATCAACTGCAGCATCGCCGAGAGCATCGCGCGCTTCGAGCCGGTCGCGAAAGCCGCGAAGGATGCCGGGCTGCGACTGCGCGGCAGTGTGTCCTGTGCGCTCGGCTGCCCGTATCAGGGCGAGGTGCCGGTCGCATCGGTCGTCGACGTCGTCGAGCGCTTTGCGGCGCTCGGCTGCGACGAGATCGACATCGCCGACACGATCGGCGTCGGCACGCCGAAGCGCACGCGCGAAGTGCTGTCGGCCGTCACGCGCGTGTTCCCGCGCGAACGGCTGTCGGGCCACTTCCACGACACCTACGGCCAGGCGCTTGCGAACATCTACGCGGCGCTGTTCGAAGGGATCGAGATCTTCCACGCGTCGGTCGCCGGCCTCGGCGGCTGCCCGTACGCGAAGGGCGCGACCGGCAACGTCGCGACCGAAGACGTGCTGTACCTGATGGAAGGCCTCGGCATCGACACCGGCATCGACCTCGCGCAGGTCGTCGCCGCAGGCGACTTCATCTCGAACGCGATCGGCCGCGCGAACGTGTCGCGCGCCGGCCGCGCACTGCTCGCGAAAGCGCAGAGCACGGCCGACGCGCCGAGCTGCGCGTGACCCCAACATTTCCGGATCTCTCATGACGACACCCGCTTCATTCGACTCTTTGCCCGATTCCGCGCGACGCGTCGCGCTGCTGCTGCGCGAACGCGGGCACGCGAAAGGCATCGTGATGCTCGCCGAAACCGGCAAGACCTCAGCCGAAGCCGCGGCCGGCCTCGGCTGCTCGGTCGCGCAGATCGCGAAGTCGATCCTGTTTCGCCGCGAATCGGACGGCCGGCCGGTGCTGGTCGTCGCAAGCGGCGTCAACCGCGTCGACGAGAAGAAGGTCGCCGCGCAGGTCGGCGCGGTCGGCCGCGCGGATGCGAAGTTCGTGCGCGACAACACCGGCTATGCAATCGGCGGCGTTTGCCCGATCGGCCATCTCGTCGAGCCGGTCACGTTGATCGATGCCGATCTGCTCGAACTCGACAGCCTGTGGGCGGCGGCCGGCCACCCGCACGCGGTGTTCAACCTGTCGCCGCAGGAACTCGTCGCGCTGACCGGGGCGCCGGTCACGGACGTCGCGCTGCGCCACGACGCATGAGCGACGCACCGGTAACGGCCGGCACGGTCGCATCGCCGTGCACCGACGTCTGCAGGATCGACCCGCGTACCGACTGGTGCGCGGGCTGTCTGCGCACGCGCGACGAGATCAAGGGATGGCGTGCGTCGGACGACGACGCGCGCCGCCTGCTGCTTGCGCGGCTCGATGCGCGGCGGCGGCTGCTTGCGCGGAGCGGCGCATAAAAAAATGCCGTTCGGCCTGCTTGGCGAACGGCATGAGATCGGAATCCTGTGAACGTGATCAACGTCACAGCCCGCATCATACGAGCGACGCAGCGGCATCGCATCGGGTGTTTCCCTACAACTTCTTACAGCCGTCTCGCGCGCGATCGACGTGTGCACGGCCGCGGCTTGCCGGCCGCCGCGGCCGCTGCGTCGACGCTGGCGATAACCCGTAGCGGCAACGCGTAGCGGCAAGCCGAATCGCACGACCGTTTCAGTTGCCGAGCGTCGCGCGACGCGCGGGCACGATACGCCACCCGAGGTTCACGCCGGCCGCCGCGAGCAGGATCAGCAGCGCGCCGAGCACCTGCGTCCACGCGAGCGTCTGCCCGAACGCGACGCGATCGACGACGATCGCGACGACCGGGTACACGAACGACAGCGCGCCCGTCATCGCGACCGGCAGCTTCTGGATCGCGCCGTACAGCAGCACGTACATCAGTCCGGTGTTCACGACGCCGAGCACGACGAGATCGAGCCACTGCGCGGCGTTGGCGGGCAACGTGTCGAAGTGCGCGAACGGCGCGAGCAGCACGATGCCGAGTCCGGCCTGCAGCAACGCGAGAAGATGCGGCGGCGTGCCCTTCAGATGCTTCGTGACGATCGACGAGACCGCGTACAGGAACGCCGCGCCGAGCGACAGTGCGACGCCCTCGAGATATTCGCCGGGCACGGCCAGCACCGCCGGCTCGACGCGCACGACGCAGACGAGCCCGACGAACGCCAGGGCAAGCCATGCGATCGTCGACGCGCCGATGCGTTCGCGGAACACGATCGCGCCGAGTGCGACGAGCATGAACGGCTGCGTGTTGTAGACGGCGGTCGCCATCGAGATCGACGCGCGCGAATACGCAGCGAACAGCAGCAGCCAGTTCGCGACGATCGCGACGCTGCCGAGGGTGGCGAGCAAGAGCATGCGCGGCGAGAACAGCGAGCGGCGCAACAAGCCGAGTGCCGCGCAGACGATCGCCAGCGTTGCCGCACCGAACAGGCAGCGGAAGAACACGACGTTGGTGAGCGGTTGCTGCGACGACATCACGAGCCAGCCGATCGTGCCGGACATCATCATCGCGACGACCATTTCGGCAGCGCCGCGGCGGATTTCGTTCGAGGCCATCAGGGACTCCGTTCGACGAGAGAAGATGACTTCGATTCTAGGAACTTGCTTTCCGCGCATCCACGCCTAAACTGAAGTGAAATCTTCGATTCACCTTCGAAAGCAAAGCGATCATGTCGAAACGCCTTTCCCCGCCCGCCGTTGCGTCACTGGACGCGACCGACCGCGCGATCCTCGCGGCGCTTGCCGACGACGCCCGCATAGCGACCAGCGAACTGGCGCGGCAGATCGGGCTGTCGGCGCCCGCGACCGCCGACCGCGTGCGGCGGCTCGAGGCGCAGGGCGTGATCGCGGGCTTCACCGTCGAGCTGGATCCGCGCGCGCTCGGCTACACGCTGCAGGCGATCGTCCGCGTGAAGCCGCTGCCCGGGCAGCTGCATCTCGTCGAGGAGGTGTTGCGCCGGATTCCCGAATTCGTCGAATGCGACAAGGTAACCGGCGAGGATTGCTTCATCTGCCGCCTGTACCTGCGGACGATCGAGCATCTCGACGACATCCTGTCGAAGGTGACGGAGCGCGCGGAGACGAGCACGGCGATCGTGAAGTCGACGCCGGTGCCGCGCCGTCTGCCGCCGCTCGCCGAAGACGATGCGGCGCGGCGCTGAGCCCCGCGCACCGACCGTCGACGCGCGCCACGCGCCGCGCCCCCCGCAGGCTCACGCGGCCTCGTCGCGCGCGTCGAAGAACGCGAGCAGCTCGTCGATCAGCGCGACGGGCGCCTCTTCCGGAATGTAGTGCCCGCAATCGAGCGCGCGGCCGCTGACGTCGCGCGCAACGCGCCGCCATTCGTCGAGCGGATCGAAGCAGCGCGCGACGATCCCGTTCGCGCCCCACAGCACGCGCAGCGGACACGCGACCTTGTTGCCGCGCTCGAGATCCGCGCGATCGTGTTCGAGATCGATCGTCGCCGACGCGCGGTAGTCCTCGCACATCGCATGCACGGCCCCCGGCTGCGCGAGCGCCGCGCGATACGCGGCGAGCGCGTGCGGCGCAAACGGCGCGAGCCCGGCGGAACGGTTGCCCATCACGCGCTCGATGTACGCATCGGTGCGGCCTTCGATCAGCGTTTCCGGCAGCGGCGCCGGCTGGATCAGGAAGAACCAGTGGAAATACGCGGTCGCGAACGCGCGGTCGGTCTTTTCGTACATCGCCAGCGTGGGCGCGATGTCCAGCAGCATCATCCGCTCGACGGCCGCCGGATGATCGAGTGCGAGCCGATGCGCGACGCGCGCGCCGCGATCGTGCGCGCACACGTGGAAATGCTCGAAGCCGAAATGCCGCATCACCGCGACCTGGTCGGCCGCCATGGCGCGTTTCGAATACGGTTCGTGGCTCGCGTCGCTCGGTGGCTTGCCCGACGCGCCGTAGCCGCGCAGGTCGGTCGCGATCACCGTGAAATGATTCGCAAGCGTCGCGGCGACGCGATGCCAGATCATGTGGGTTTGCGGATGGCCGTGCAGCAGCAGAAGCGGTGGCCCCGCGCCTCCTTTGACACCGAAGATGTCGGTGTCGCGCACCGTCACGCGAAACGGTGCAAACGCGTCGAACGACATGGTTTGTTTCTCGTTGGTTTGTTATGGCGGCTATTGTAGGAGCGCGCGAGCCGGCACTGCGCGCGCCAGATGCCCGAATCCATAGAAAGAGAACACTCACTCGATTGTCGTCACGCCGCGAGGTTTGCTAAGCTCGCGTAGAATCGCACGACCGTTCGTATTAATATGAATGTTTCATCGCGCGGCTACACTCGAAGCAAGTTCGACCGCCAAGCATGAAGCCGGCGCCGGCGCGATCGCGCCTGCTGCGGCCGCCCTCGAGACTGGAGACAACACATGGCATTGCCCGCCGTCCTGCAGAACCTGACGCTGCCCGTCATCGCGTCGCCGATGTTCATCGTCAGTTACCCCGAACTCGTGCTCGCGCAATGCAAGGCGGGTATCGTCGGCTCATTTCCCGCGCTCAACGCCCGCCCCGCCGAGCTGCTCGACGAGTGGCTCACGCAGATTCAGACCGAACTCGCCGGCCACAAGGCCAAGCACCCGGACGCGGTGATCGGCCCGATCGCAGTCAACCAGATCGTCCACCAGTCGAACGTACGGCTCGAGCACGACGTGCGCGTGTGCGTCGAGCACAAGGTGCCGATCTTCATCACGAGCCTGCGCGCGCCGGCGCGCGAGATCGTCGACGCGGTGCACAGCTACGGCGGCATCGTGCTGCACGACGTGATCAACCTGCGCCATGCGCAGAAGGCGCTCGAAGCGGGCGTCGACGGGCTGATCCTCGTCGCGGCCGGCGCCGGTGGCCACGCGGGCACGACGTCGCCATTCGCGCTCGTCGGCGAAGTGCGCAAGATGTTCGACGGCCCGATCGTGCTGTCCGGCGCGATCGCGAACGGCGGCTCGATCCTCGCCGCGCAGGCGATGGGCGCGGACCTCGCATACATGGGCACGCGCTTCATCGCGACGCAGGAAGCGCACGCGGTGGAGGACTACAAGCGCGCGATCCTCAACGCGAAATCGTCCGACATCGTCTACACGAATCTCTTCACCGGCGTGCACGGCAACTACATCCGCGAGAGCATCGAGAAGGCGGGCCTCGACCCGGACGCGCTGCCGGAATCGGACAAGTCGAAGATGAACTTCGGCGGCGACAAGGCGAAGGCGTGGAAGGACATCTGGGGCGCCGGCCAGGGCGTCGGCCTGATGGACGACCTGCCGAGCGTCGGCGCGCTCGTCGAACGACTGAAGCGCGAGTACGACGACGCGAAGGCGCGGCTCGGCATCGCACGCTGATCGCGGCCCAGCGGCGGCGGGTCATGCCGCCGCCGCGCCGCGCGTGAAAGCCGACGCGAACAAAAAAGCGCGAACCGCAACGGCTCGCGCTTTTTTCATGTCCGCCCGCGGGCGGTCGAACAGGGTCAGGCGCGCTTGATCCGCGCGATCGGCAGCACGCGCAGCCGCGCCTCGATCGACGGGCACAGCGACTGCCCTTCGAAACGCGCGGCGAGGAAATCGACGAACGAGCGCACCTTCGCGGACACGTGACGGCGGCTCGCGTACACCGCGTAGATCGGCGCCTCGTGCGGCGGCACGGAATCCAGCAGCACCGGCACGAGCCGGCCCGATTCGATGTCGTCGCCCACCACCTCGGTGCCTAGCAGTGCGATGCCGGCGCCGGCGAGCACGGCCGCGCGCAACCCTTCGAGATGGTTCACGATCAGGTTGCCGTTCAGATTCACGCGCGACGCGGCGGCCGCATCGATCATCAGCGTGTCGAGCATCGTCGAATTCGAATCGCGACGCACGTAATTGTGGTGCGCGAGATCGCCGATCGTCTGCGGCGTACCGTGCTTTTGCAGGTACTCGGGGGACGCGACCAGCAGAATGTGCGCGGTCGCGATCTGCCGCGCGACGAGCGACGACGATTTGAGCCCGTTCGGCGCCGCGCGCACCGCGACGTCGTAGCCCTCCTCGATCAGGTCGACCACGCGGTCGGACAGCGTCATGTCGACGGTCACGTCCGGGAACCGACCCGCATAATCGGTGACGGCCTGCATCACGTGACGCAGCCCGAACGCGGACAGCGACGTCACGCGCAGGCGGCCCTGCGGGACGACGCTAGCCGCGCCGACCGCCTGTCCGGCTTCGTCGAGTTCCGACAGCGCCTGCACGAGGCGCTCGTAGTATTCGCGGCCCGCCTCGGTCGGCGCGACGCGTCGTGTCGTGCGATGCAGCAGCCGCGCGCCGAGCTGCTGCTCGAGATGCATCACGTGCTTGCTCGCCATCGCGGCCGACATCTGCATGCGCTCAGCCGCGCCGACGAAGCTGCCGACTTCGACGACGTAGCGAAACACATTCATGCTGACGAGGGTATCCATCGAACTAGCTCGCAATTCCTGGGAATCATGCAATTACGAGATAGGGTAACAAAGCCGCGGCAACAAGAAGGTCAACAAACGCAAAACGGCGCCGCGTGCAGCGGCGCCGTTTCGGGGCGAAACCGGACAGACGGGACGCGCGGCGCTTCGCGCGCGGGCGCCGAACCGGGCGTCAGAACTTCGCGCGGATGCCTGCGCCGAACGTGTTGCCGTTCGACAGGCCGCTGATGTGGTCGTTCATGTACGCGGCGTAGACGTCCGTGCGTTTCGACAGCGGATAGTCGTAGCCGACGGCCCAGGTCTGGCGCGTCTGGTCGAGGCCGCCGCCGTCGCGCGAATACGCATACGACGCCATCGCGTTGCCGACGCCGAGCGGCACCGACACACCGCCCTGCGCGGTGTTCACGTGCCAGCTGCCCGCGACCTGATCGTTCTTCGTATACATGTACTGGCCGAACAGCTTTACGTACTTCAGGTCGTAGGTCGCCCCCACCAGGCCGATGCCCTGGCTCTTCATGCCGGTCACGAGCGAGCTCAGGTCCTGCGGGCCGTTGTTGAAGTTCACGTACTGGTACACGGCGGTCGCCGCGAACGGGCCGTTCGCGTAGTTGAACTGCGCGCTCCACTTTTTCGAGCGGTTGTCGCCTGCCGTGTTGCCGAGCGCGTACATCGCCGCGAAATTCAGTCCACCGAACGACGGCGACGTGTACGACACCGCGTTGTTCCAGCCCGAATCGCCGACCGCACCCTGGTCGCTCGGATAGGTCGGGAACGTGCCCAGCCCGAGGAACACGTGATACACCATCGGCGAAAAGGTGTACGAGTCGTAGAACGGGTTGAACAGGATCGTCGACAGGAACAGGTGCGTCGTCAGGCGGCCTGCCGTCACGGTGCCGTACGGCGAGCTGACGCCGACGTACGCGTTGCGCGCGAAGAACGTGTCGCCCTGGAAGCGGCCGAACTGGCCGTTTTGCGCGCGGAAGAAGCTCTCCAGCGTGAAGATCGCCTTGTAGCCGTTGCCCAGATCCTCTGCGCCGTGCAGGCCCCAGTACGACGTCGACATCCCGCCGCCGGACACGTTCCATGCGCGATCGCTGCCCGGGAACTTGGTCGCGCCGACCCATTCGTCGACCTGACCGTAGAGCGAGACGCTCGACTGCGCGTGGACGGGTGCGGCGGCCGCCACGCAGGCGGCCGCGGCGATCAGCTTGACGGACGTGCGCGACGCACGGCGAGCGAATGCTTTCATGGGATCTCCAGG
This sequence comes from Burkholderia latens, assembly GCF_001718795.1. NCBI lineage: Bacteria > Pseudomonadati > Pseudomonadota > Betaproteobacteria > Burkholderiales > Burkholderiaceae > Burkholderia > Burkholderia latens. Next base: position 3,106,179 of record NZ_CP013435.1, read on the forward strand.
TTTTGTCGAATGAACGATAAGTGGCGCGAGCGTTGTTTTAGGAGCCGATTGCTTGCGTCGTGTGGGGCGCAGCCATCTTTACGGAACATGGGTCCCGCCAAAATTGCGCACACTTATTGCGGGTATAGCGGCGGCATTAACTTCGCGGCATCGGCACGTGGCCGGGCGCGGCCCGGCGGCCCCGCGCGGGACGAACACGCGACGGGACGGCCGCGGGAGGCACGCGTGCCGGGCGCGAAAGATAGCGCAATGCAGCGGGAAAATCAGCGGAAATCTGCGCGCGACTGTGGCGAATCCGCATCACGGCCGGCAGGGGACGAACGCGCGGGGCGCTCAGTTTCGGTAGAACGGAGAAAAAAACGGCGAACGCGACGGTTCTTCCTGCGCGCGCGGCGGCGGCAGCGGCCGACCGCCGCGCTCTTCGTTGTAGCGCGCGACGTCGGCGCGGATCGAACCCGCGCGCAGCGGGACGTTGCCGCCGCCTGGCGGGCGCGGCATCTGGCGCGAATCGGCACTGATCGGACGATATGGACTCTGCGCCGCGTAATGGCCGTAAGACGGTGTCGGGCGCAGCCCCCAGCGCGGGCCGTAGCCGCTCACGCCGCCGGCCCGCGTGCCGGGGGCAGACGCCCCGCGGCGCCAGACCGGCGCGCCGCCGGCCGACTGGCCATCCGCATGAATGCCGCCGAGACCGTGGCCGAAACCGTGGCCGAAGCCGCCGAACGCCGGACCGCCGTGCGGCGGTTGCGCGAGCGCGAGCGGCATCACCAGCGCGCCGAGCACGCCTGCCACCCATCGTCCGACCTTCAGTTTCACCCGTTCCGTCATCGTTCAGTGCCTGTTCCTGCAGGCGCGGGCCATTTCCAGCCGACACCCGCCTTTCAGCAGTAATTTATGAGCGGGCCGAAACGGTGTCGAGCCAAAAAGTGTTAGGTCGCCGGCATCGGTGTAACACCATGTTACTGCTAGGTTTTTTCACTTCCGGCCGCCATCGCGGCAGAACATTCTTCTGTCTTTCCGGCCCCGGTTGCGCGGTGCGGCGGCCAACTCGTCTCATGCATCCTGCTCATCAATCGATTCCCACAATGAATTTGTTTATTGAATGACCGCGCGGGACAATGTCGGCTTCGCGCGCGCGACGTGCGCGCCCGCCATTTTCGTTTCGAGTTTCCCGATGGCCCGTCCCCGTTTCGTTCCCGACAACTTCACGCTCGCGCTCGTCGGCACCGTCGTGCTCGCGAGCCTGCTGCCGTGCCGCGGCCCGGCCGCGCACGCGTTCAATTGGGCGACCAACATCGCGGTCGGCCTGCTGTTCTTCCTGCATGGCGCGAAGCTGTCGCGCGAGGCCGTCGTCGCGGGCGCGACCCACTGGCGGCTGCACGCGGTCGTGCTGCTCAGCACGTTCGCATTGTTTCCGCTGCTCGGCCTCGCGCTGAAGCCCGTGCTGCAGCCGCTCGTCACGCCCGCGCTGTATGCAGGCGTGCTGTTCCTGTGCACGCTGCCGTCGACGGTCCAGTCGTCGATCGCGTTCACGTCGATCGCGAAGGGCAACGTGCCGGCCGCCGTATGCGCGGCGTCCGCGTCGAGCCTGCTCGGCATCTTCGTCACGCCCGCGCTCGTCGGGCTGATGATCACGTCGCAGTCCGCGGCGTCCGCGTCGCCGTGGAGCACCGTCGGCAGCATCGTGATGCAGCTGCTCGTGCCGTTCATCGCCGGTCAGCTGCTGCGCCCCGTGATCGGCGGCTGGATCGAACGCAACCGCGGCGTGCTGCGCTTCGTCGACCAAGGATCGATCCTGCTCGTCGTCTACGTCGCGTTCAGCGAAGCCGTGAACCAGGGGTTGTGGCACCAGATTCCGGCGCGCGCACTCGGCGGCCTGCTGGTGGTCAACGTCGTGCTGCTCTTGATCGCACTGGTGCTGACCACCGTCGTCAGCAAGCGGCTCGGCTTCAATCGGGCCGACCAGATCACGATCATCTTCTGCGGGTCGAAAAAGAGCCTCGCGGCCGGCGTGCCGATGGCGAAGGTGATCTTCTCCGCGCACGCGGTCGGCGCGATCGTGCTGCCGCTGATGCTGTTCCACCAGATCCAGCTGATGGCATGCGCGGCGCTCGCGCAGCACTGGGGCGCACGGGACACGAGCGGCGAGCGCGACGGCGAGAAGGCGTCGGCCGCGGCGGCGCGCACAAGCGGCGCGCTGAACGCAGGCAAGCGTTGACGCGGGAGGAGCGCGGCCGGCTGGCCGGGCCGCGCTGAAGGATCGTGCGGGAATGGCAGGATCATCGTTGTCCGTTCGCCTTTGCGCTCTCCCGCTTCTCCGCTTCTCCGCTTCTCCGCTTCCCCGCTTCCCCACGCCCAGCACCTCGCCGCCATAGCGCTTCGCCCACCGCGGGGGCGCACCAAGAACGCGCGCGTCGTCACAAAAAATTCATTCAACCTTCCCGAGTGCGCTGCCGTTAAGTCGGGCGTCCCGTCGCTTCGGCTGCCCTCGTCCATGCCCGCGCCCAATCCCGATTCCTCCGCCGCCGTCACCACGCGCCTGATCGCGGATCGCGCGCTCGCCGCCGTCTTCCAGCCGATCGTCGATCTCGGCTCGGGCACCGTCGTCGGCTACGAGGGGCTGATTCGGGGCCCGCGCGGCACGCAGCTCGAGCCGCCGGCCGCGCTCTTCGCTCAGGCCGCGCGCGACGGCACGACCATCGCGCTTGAACAGGCCGCCGCGCTAGCCTGCCTCGACGCGTTCGCGGCGCTTCGCTGCGACGGCAAGCTGTTCCTCAACTTCAGCGCCGGCACGATCGTGCAACTCGCGCGCGAACGGGAACGCGTGCGGCAACGGCTCGGCCGCGCGCGCATCGGCGCCGAGCGCATCGTGATCGAGCTGACCGAGCAGACCGCGATGCCGGACGTCGCGCGCATCGGGCCGGCCGTCGCGTCGCTGCGGGACGCGGGCATCCAGTTCGCGCTCGACGACTACGGCACCGCGAACGCGAGCATGAACCTGTGGCTGCGGCTGAACCCGGACGTCGTGAAGATCGACCGTTTCTTCATTCATGACATCGCGCACGACCCGCTGAAGTTCGAGGCGGTCCGCGCGATGCAACACTTTGCGCACGCGAGCGGCGCGCAACTGATCGCGGAAGGGATCGAGAACGAGTGCGACCTGATCGTCGTGCGCGATATGGGCATCTGCTGCGTGCAGGGCTTCTTGCTCGGCCGGCCGAACGCGCAACCGTCGCCGATGGTCGCGCCGGCCGCGCGCGACGCGATCCGCACGCCGCACATCGCGGTATTTCCCGGCGCGACCCGCGCCGCGCGGCCTGCCGGCACGATCGCCGCAAAGATGCTGGTGCCCGCGCCGGCGCTGCCGCGCGACGCAACCAACAACGACGTGCTCGACCTGTTCAACCGGATGCCCGCGCTGCACGCGGTCGCGCTCGTCGAAGCCGGGCGGCCGATCGCGCTCGTGAACCGGCGCGGCTTCATCGACCGCTTCACGCTGCCGTACCACCGTGAAGTGTTCGGCAAGAAGCCGTGTCTGCAGTTCGCGAACGATGCGCCGCTGATGATCGACAACGCAACGACGGTCGAGGAACTCGCGACGCTGCTCGCGAGACACGACCAGCGCTACCTCGCGGACGGCTTCGTGATCACCGAGCACGGCCGCTACGTCGGGCTCGGCACCGGCGAGAGCCTGGTGCGCGCGGTGACGGAGATGCGTATCGAGGCCGCACGCTACGCGAATCCGCTGACGTTCCTGCCCGGCAACATCCCGATCAGCGCGCATATCGACCGGCTGCTCGCGCGCGACGCGGGCTTCCATGCGTGCTACGTCGACCTGAACCAGTTCAAGCCGTTCAACGACCAGTACGGCTACTGGCAGGGCGACGAAGTGCTGAAATTCGCGGCGACGGTGCTGGCCGGGGTGTGCGATCCGCAACGGGACTTTCTCGGGCACGTCGGCGGCGACGATTTCCTCGTGCTGTTCCAGCGCGACGACTGGCGCACGCGCGCGGCCGACGCGATCGCGCGCTTCAACGAAGGGGCGCAGCGCTTCTACACGCAGGCCGACCGGGAGGCCGGCGGCCTGCGCGGCGAGGACCGCCACGGCAATCCTGCGTTCTTCGGGTTCGTGACGATGGCGATCGGCGCGGTCGGCGTGCCGGCCGGCGCGAACGGCACGATGCGCTACGGCAGCGACGAAATCGCGTCGGTCGCGGCGCTCGCGAAGCGGCGCGCGAAACAGCAGCCGGACGGCCTCGCGGTAGTCGATCTCGACGCGGGCCGCGCGGCGCTGCGCGCGCGCGGCGAACCGCCGAACGCGGCGGTGGACTGAAGGCAGCCCCGAGCCTTCCCGCGCCGGTTGCCGAGCCCCAGACAGCAGCGGCTTCTCCGGCAAGGTCGCGCCTCCCCTTCTGGCCGCTTCTGCTTCGCTGATGGCCGGCCGAACGCCAGAACCTCCCGCGTCCGCGTGCCCAACGTGCGTGATGAGGCGGGCATCCTCGCGCCGCTTGCGCGCGATCACCTTGCCTTTTTCGCGTTTTGTTTAGTATTTTTAGTTACGGCGTTTTCGCAGATTAGCGCCGAAAAATGCACTATTTTCGGGTATTCCCCGGTTATCCGGCCCGAATTGAGCAGCGAGTTTTACTATACAATCGCCGTCACCCTAAACAAACCGGACCCGAACGATGGGCACCACCATTCGCGACGTCGCGCGAGCGGCAGAGGTCTCGATCGGCACCGTCTCCCGCGCGCTGAAGAACCAGCCCGGCCTGTCCGAGGCCACGCGCGCGCGGATCGTCGAGATCGCGCAGCGGCTCGGCTACGACCCGGCGCAGCTTCGGCCGCGCATCCGCCGGCTCACGTTCCTGCTGCACCGGCAGCACAACCGCTTTCCCGCGAGTCCGTTCTTCTCGCACGTGCTGCACGGCGTCGAGGACGCCTGCCGCGAGCGCGGAATCGTGCCTACGCTGCTCACGGTCGGGCCGAACGACGACGTGCTGCGCCAGATGCGCCCGCACGCGCCCGATGCGATCGCGGTGGCCGGCTTCATCGAGCCTGAGACGATCGAGGCGCTCGCGGCGATCGGCCGGCCGCTCGTGCTGATCGACCTGTGGGCGCCCGGCCTGCGTTCGGTGAACATCGACAACGCGACCGGCGCGGCGCTCGCGATGCGCCATCTGCTCGCCACCGGCCGCTCGCGGATTGCGTTCATCGGCGGCTCGGCCGCGCACTACAGCATCGCGCAGCGCGCGATCGGCTATCGGCGCGCGTTCTTCGAGGCCGGGCGGCTGTTCGATCCCGCGTACGAAGTGACGATCGACGCCGGGCTCGATCCCGACACCGGCGCCGCGCGGGCGATGCAGCAGCTGCTCGACGCGCCGGGCCCGCGCCCGGACGCGGTGTTCGCATACAACGACGCCGCCGCGCTCGCCGCGCAGCGCGTGTGCATCGCCCGCGGCGTGCGGGTTCCGGAAGACATCGCGATCGTCGGCTTCGACGACATCCCGGCCGCCGCGCACGCGAATCCGCCGCTCACGACGCTCGCCGTCGACAAGGAAGCGCTCGGCCGCCGCGGCGTCGAACTGCTGCTCGCGGAATCGCCCGAGCACACCGAGATCTCCCTGCCCGTCGAGCTGATCGTGCGGGCCAGCAGCCAGCCCGCCGGCTCACCGGCATTCGATACCGCCACGGTCCAAGAGTCATGAACATGCCCCCGGTCCAATCCCGCGCCGCCGCGCCGGCCAGCCACGCGCAAGCGGCACCGTTCGTCGCGAGCTTCCGCGATCCGTCGTTCCTGCTGTCGCACGTCGAGGACACGCTGCGCTTTTATGCGACGAACGCGTTCGACCCGACGGGCGGCTTCTACCACTACTTCCGCGACGACGGCAGCGTCTACAACCGCACGTCGCGGCACCTCGTCAGCAGCTGCCGGTTCGTCTTCAACTACGCGATGGCGTACCGGCACTTCGGCGATCCGCGCCATCTCGAGTACGCGCGCCACGGGCTGCGCTTCCTGCGCGACGCGCACTGGGACGACACGCTTCAAGGCTACGACTGGGAACTCGACTGGCGCGACGGCGGCAAGCGCGCGACGCTCGACGGCACGCGCCACTGCTACGGACTCGCGTTCGTGCTGCTGGCGGCCGCGCACGCGACGATGGCCGGCATCGACGAAGCGCGCCCGCTGATCGCATCGACCTACGAACTCGCCGAACACCGCTTCTGGGATCCGGCCGCGGGCCTCTACGCCGACGACGCGACGCCGAACTGGAACGTGTCGTCGTACCGTGGGCAGAACGCGAACATGCACATGACCGAAGCGTTGCTCGCGGCCTACGACGCAACCGGCCACGTCACCTATCTCGATCGCGCGGAAAAGCTCGCGACCCACATCACGCAGCGCCAGGCCGCGCTGTCGGGCGGCCTCGTATGGGAGCACTACCATGCCGACTGGTCGGTCGACTGGGATTACAACAAGGAAGACAGTTCGAACATCTTCCGTCCGTGGGGTTTCCAGCCCGGCCATCAGACCGAATGGGCGAAGCTGCTGCTGATCCTCGAGCGGCACCGCCCGCTCGACTGGCTCGTGCCGCGCGCGGCTGAACTGTTCGACGCGGCGCTCACGCACGCGTGGGATGCCGATCACGGCGGCCTCTGCTACGGCTTCGGCCCCGACTTCACGATCTGCGACCACAACAAGTATTTCTGGGTGCAGGCGGAAACCTTCGCGGCAGCCGCGATGCTCGGCGCGCGCACCGGCGCCGAACGCTTCTGGGACTGGTACGACGAAATCTGGCGCTACAGCTGGGCGCATTTCGTCGATCACCGCTACGGCGCGTGGTACCGGATCCTCACCTGCGACAACCGCAAGTACAGCGACGAAAAGAGCCCGGCCGGCAAGACCGACTATCACACGATGGGCGCGTGCTACGACGTGCTCGCGACCCTCGCGCGCGCGGCGCGCAGCGAGCCGACGCAATGAGCGGCGGCACGTTTCCGGCTTTCGTGTCGGCGGGCGACATCCTGACCGACATGGTGCGCACAGGCGACGCGCAGTGGACGTCGGTGCCGGGCGGCGCCGGCTGGAACGTCGCGCGCGCGGTCGCGCGGCTCGGCGTGCCGAGCGCGCTTGCCGGCGCGATCGGCGAGGACTGCTTCTCGGACGTACTGTGGCGCACGAGCGAGGCGGCCGGGCTCGACCTGCGCTTCCTGCAGCGCGTGCCGCGTGCGCCGCTGCTCGCGATCGTCCACGAGACGCGTCCGCCCGCGTACTTCTTCATCGGCGACGCGAGCGCGGATCTCGCGTTCGACCCGTCACGGCTGCCGTCCGGCTGGACCGAGCACGTGAAATGGGCGCACTTCGGCTGCATCAGCCTGGTGCGCGAGCCGCTGGCGGGCACGCTGGTCGCGCTCGCGGCCGACCTGCATGCGCGCGGCGTGAAGATCAGCTTCGATCCGAACTACCGGAACCTGATGACGGCCGCGTTCCGGCCGACGCTGGAGCGGATGGCCGGCCTCGCCGACCTGATCAAGGTGTCGGACGAGGATCTGCGCCACCTGTTCGGCGGCGACGGCCCCGAGGCGATTGCGGCCGTGCGCGCGCTGAATCCGGATGCGGCTGTGCTCGTCACGCGCGGCGCGCAGGCGGCGACGCTCCATGCAGATGGCGAAGTGCTCGAGGCCAGCCCGCCGCGCGTCGAGGTGGTCGACACCGTCGGCGCGGGCGACGCGTCGATCGGCGGCCTGCTATTCAGCCTGATGGCCGCGCCGCAGCGGTCGTGGCGGGACCATCTCGCGTTCGCGCTCGCGGCCGGCGCCGCCGCGTGCCGGCATACGGGCGCGCACGCGCCGACGCTGGACGAGGTCGTCGCGCTGCTGGAACGTTGACGGCACGCTGACGTCGCGCCGATCGGTCGCCGATAAGCGGCGCTGTACATGCTGCGCCGCAGTGCTACGATGAAGTGTCCTATTGCGGGAGAGGCACGATGGACACGAACACGTTCACCAAAGGCATCTACACGGCCAAGGCGCATACGCACCGGGCGGACAACGGCCAGTTCCAGGGCTACGTGATCCTCGCGCGGGACGACGGCGACGAGACGGAAAACATGCGCTACGACGTCCACACCACGAGTTCGAGCGAGGAAGAAGCGTTCGAGGAAGCGAAGGCGCTCGCGCACAGGATCCTCGGCGAGATCGAATTGTAGGGCGCGAGCTGCAATGCGCGCGCCGTCATCGGCCGCCGGTCATGCGCGCGCCGCGGCCCGTCCGCGACGCGCCGCCGTTCGGCTCAGAGCAGCCGCGCCACCATCGACACCAGGATCGTCAGCACCAGCGTCGACATGAACGGAAACGGATAACGCCGCCCGCCGAGCGTCAGCGTGACGTCGCCCGGCAGCCGCCCGATCCCGAGCTTGCCGAGCCACGGCCAGCAGCGCGTCAGGATCATCACGGCGACGAACGACGCCATCAGCCAGCGCAACATGCCGCGGTTCAGAGCGCGTGCGAGCGGTCGCCGCGCGCGAACGCGTCGAGCGTGCCGTCGATGCCGCGCGAAAACCCGATCACCTTGAACAGCTCGCCCATTTCCGCTTCCGAGATCAGCTTCTGCACCGCGTTCGCGGCCGGCAGGAACTGGTGGATGTCGGACGGGTCGATCGCGGCGAGCGCGTCGGTAATCCCGGCGTTCAACAGGAAACGCGCCTGCGACGTGTAGCCGAGCAGGTCGGCGCCGGTCGCGACGCCCGCATCGTAGATGCCGGTGAATTCGACGTGCGCGGTGATGTCCTGCAGCCCCGGGTACAGGAATGCGTCGTCGTGCGCGTGGTGGCGGTAATGGCACATCAGCGTGCCGCGGTCGCGCTGCGGGTGGTAGTACTCGTGCGCGGGAAAGCCGTAGTCGACCAGCAGCACCGCGCCGCGCCCGAGCATCGTGCACACGGTGCGCGTGAACGCCAGCGCGGCTTCATGCGTCTCGGTCACGTAGCCGTCGTCGACGTCGAGTGTAGCGAGCACCGGCGGCAGGCCTGCCGCGTCCACCGGCCGGTCGTCGAACACGAACGCATGCCGCGCATCGAGCGCGACGCCGCGCTCGAGCCACGCGCCGCCGGCCTTCGCGAACAGGCGCACCGGCATCGCATCGAGCACCTCGTTGCCGATCACGACGCCGTCGAAGCGCTCGGGCAAAGCGTCGAGCCAGCGGACCTTGGCCGCAAGCGCGGGCGCCGCGGCCGCGATCGTATCGCGCTGCCGTTCGCGCAGTTCGCCTGACAGATCGACGATCAGGTATTCGTCGAGTTCGACGCCGAGTGCGTCGAGCGCCGCGAGCAGCCCGGCCACGAGCTTGCCCGTGCCTGCGCCGAACTCCATCACGCGGCGCGTGCCGCTCGCGGCCAGCGCGTCGGCGACGGGGTTCGCGAGCGTCTGCGCGAACAGCGGCGACAGTTCGGGCGCCGTCACGAAGTCGCTGCCGTCGTCGGCGCGGCGGCCGAATTTGCGCGCGCCGCCGCTGTAATAGCCGAGGCCGGGTGCGTACAGCGCCCGCTCCATGAAGCGGTCGAACGGCAGCCAGCCGCCCGCCGCCGCGATCTCGTCGCGCAGTTGCGCGGCGAGGGTTTCGGACTGCGCGAGCGCGTCAGGGCCGGGAGCAGGTAAACTAGCGGGTTCGTGAGCTTTCGGGTTCATCCCGGCATTGTAAATGACCGTTTCAGCCGATACGTCGCCCCCGCGCATCGCGCTCGTCGCGGGCGCGCTGGGCAGCGCGGCCGACGCCGCGTCGCTCGGTCGAGCGCTCGCGAACGGATTCGCGCAGCGCGGCTGGGACGTCGCGCTGCAGCGCAGTCCCGACGCGCCGCGCGCGGCCGCCGACGCGCTCGTCGCCGAAGTGGCGGCCCGCGGCCGCCGCGCGGCCGTGCTCGACGCCGATCTGGCCCTGGAGACCGACGCCGCCGCGCTCGTCGCCTCGTGCGCCGCCGTATTGGGCCGGCCGGCCTGCGTCGTGTTCGTGAGCGCGTGCGCCAGCACCGACGACGCGCACACGGCCGACGCCGCGTCGCTCGCCGGTGCGCTGGCGCGCAACGTGACGGCGCCGCTCGCGCTCGCGCGCGCGCGCGCCGACGCGACACCTGACACCGCGCGCGACGACGAATCGCTGCGCGCGTGCGCGATCCACGTGCTGGACCAAGCGCTGTTTCACCCGGCGCCGGCGCAGCTGTCGCACGCGCTGATGCAGGCCGCGCTGAACCGCGCGACCTCGGCGCTGGCGCTGGCACTCGCGCCGAAGGTGCGCGTCGCGGCGCTCGTGCGCGGCCACGCGCCGCACGTGAACGACATCGCGGCAGCGGCCTGCTATCTCGCGAGCGCGCCCGGCGTGACGGGCGCGACGCTGACCGTCGACGGCGGCGAGCACCTGGTGCCGCCCGCTGCCGGCCCGAATGACTGAACTGCGCGGCGCGCGCGGCCCGACCGCCGCCGCCCGCGCCGCTTTGCGTGCACGCACGCCAATTTGACTGGGACGACCATGTTTTCCGCTCTCCTGCACCCCCGCCTCGCGGATTGCCGCAGGCTCTACCTGCGCGACTACGAGGTGCACATCAACATCGGGGCCTTCGAACACGAGAAGCGCGGCGAGCAGCGCGTCGTCATCAACGTCGACCTGTTCGTGCCGCTTGCGCAGTCGACGCCCGTCGACGACCGGCTGCATGAAGTCGTCGACTACGACCTGATGAAGCAGAGCGTCGCGCAGTGCCTCGCGCGCGGCCACATTCATCTGCAGGAAACGCTGTGCGACGCGATCGCCGCGACCCTGCTGGCGCACGACACCGTGCGCGCGGTACGCGTCCGTACCGAGAAACCGGACGCCTATCCGGACTGCGACGCCGTCGGCGTCGAAGTCTTTCGCATCAAGGACGAGGAGCGCGCATGAACGCCCCCCACACGAACGACACGGCGGCCGACGGCGTCGCCATCGAAGCCACCGTTGCCGAATCCGGGCGCTGCGCGCTGACGCGCCGCGAGCAGAAGGAAGCATACGAGAACAACAAGCTGTTCAAGCGGATCGTGCGCCAGGTCGGCCAGGCGATCGGCGACTACAACATGATCGAGCAGGGCGACAAGGTGATGGTGTGCCTGTCCGGCGGCAAGGACAGCTACGCGATGCTCGACGTGCTGCTGCGGCTGCGCGAGCGCGCGCCGATCGACTTCGACATCGTCGCGGTCAACCTCGACCAGAAGCAGCCGGGCTTCCCCGAGCACGTGCTGCCCGAGTACCTGACGCGGATCGGCGTGCCGTTCCACATCGAGAACCAGGACACCTACAGCATCGTCAAGCGGCTCGTGCCCGAAGGCAAGACGACCTGTTCGCTGTGCTCGCGGCTGCGCCGCGGGATTCTGTACCGCGTGGCCGGCGAGCTCGGTGCGACCAAGATCGCGCTCGGCCATCACCGCGACGACATCCTGCAGACCTTGCTGCTCAACATGTTCTACGGCGGCAAGCTGAAGGGCATGCCGCCGAAGCTGCAGTCGGACGACGGTAAAAACGTCGTGATCCGCCCGCTCGCGTACGTGAAGGAAACCGATCTCGAGAAATACGCGGAGCTGCGCGAGTTCCCTATCATCCCGTGCAACCTGTGCGGCAGCCAGCCGAACCTGAAGCGCGCGGAAATGAAGGCGCTGATCCGCGAATGGGACAAGCGCTTCCCCGGCCGTGTCGACAACATGTTCAGCGCGCTCGCGAACATCGTGCCGTCGCATCTGATGGATACGACGCAGTTCCCGTTCGCATCGCTGCGCGCGACGGGCGTTGCCGATCCGCAAGGCGACATGGCATTCGACGAGGAGCCGTGCGCATCGGGCGACGAGTTCGGCGCACCGGGCGCCGCGAATCCTGGCGCGGCCCGGCCGATCTCGATCGTCCAGTTCGACGACCTGTAAGCAGGGCCCCAACGCCGGCCGGAACGGGCCGCGGGCGCGCCGTTCCGGCACTGTCGCCGCGCCGCGACAGGCCCGGAACGCGAGGGGCCGCATGCTAAAATGGACGGCTACGAACTCCTCAGACAAGCTGGCGCCATGAATATCGTGATTTTGGCGGCAGGCACCGGCAAGCGGATGCGTTCCGCGCTGCCGAAAGTGCTCCATCCCCTGGCCGGCAGGCCGCTCCTCTCCCACGTCATCGCCACCGCGCGCACGCTGCAGCCGTCGCGGCTCGTCGTCGTCGTCGGTCATGGCGCCGAGCAGGTGCAGGCCGCGGTCGCCGCGCCCGACGTGCAGTTCGCGCTGCAGGCCGAGCAGCTCGGCACCGGCCACGCGGTGCGCCAGGCGCTGCCGCTGCTCGATCCCGCGCAGCCGACGCTCGTGCTGTACGGCGACGTGCCGCTCACGCGCGCGTCGACGCTGCGGCGCCTCGTCGACGCCGCGCGCGACGGCCGTTACGGGATTCTGACCGTCACGCTCGACGATCCGACCGGTTACGGCCGCATCGTGCGCGACGCGTCCGGCTTCGTCACGCGCATCGTCGAGCAGAAGGACGCGTCGCCCGAGCAGCTGAAGATCGCCGAGATCAACACCGGCATCATCGTCACGCCCACGGCGCAGCTGTCGATGTGGCTCGGCGCGCTGAAGAACGAGAACGCGCAAGGCGAGTACTACCTGACCGACGTCGTCGAGCTCGCGATCGAGGCCGGTTTCGAGATCGTCACGTCGCAGCCCGACGACGACTGGGAAACGCTCGGCGTGAACAGCAAGGCGCAGCTCGCGGAGCTGGAGCGCATTCACCAGCGCAATGTGGCGGACGCACTGCTCGTCGACGGCGTCACGCTCGCCGATCCGGCCCGCATCGACGTGCGCGGCACGCTGAGCTGCGGCCGCGACGTGTCGATCGACGTGAACTGCGTGTTCGAAGGCAACGTGACGCTCGCCGACAACGTAACGATCGGCGCGAACTGCGTGATCCGCAACGCGTCGATCGGCGCGGGCACGCGCATCGACGCATTCACGCACATCGACGGCGCCGAACTTGGCGCGAGCACCGTGATCGGCCCGTACGCGCGGCTGCGCCCGGGCGCGCAGCTGGCCGACGAAGCGCACGTCGGCAACTTCGTCGAGGTGAAGAACGCGGTGATCGGCCACGGCTCGAAGGCGAATCACCTGACCTACATCGGCGACGCCGACATCGGCGCGCGCGTGAACATCGGCGCGGGCACGATCACCTGCAACTACGACGGCGCGAACAAGTTCCGCACCGTGATCGAGGACGACGTGTTCGTCGGTTCGGACACGCAGCTCGTCGCGCCGGTGCGCGTCGGCCGCGGCGTGACGATCGCGGCCGGCACGACGATCTGGAAGGACGTCGCCGAAGGCGTCCTCGCATTGAACGAGAAGACGCAGACCGCGAAGAGCGGCTACGTCCGCCCGGTCAAGAAGAAGAGCTGAACCTTTTGCGGGCGCCAGCGCGGCGCCCGCGTCGACTTACAGGATTGACCATTCATGTGCGGGATTGTCGGCGCAGTTGCGCAGCGTAATATCGTTCCGGTGCTGATCGAAGGATTGCGGCGCCTCGAATACCGTGGCTACGATTCGTGCGGCGTCGCCGTGCTCGAACCGGGCGCACCGAAGCGCGCGCGCAGCGTCGCGCGTGTCGCCGATCTCGATGCGCAGGTGCGCGAATCGCACCTCGAAGGCGCGACCGGCGTCGCGCACACGCGCTGGGCGACGCACGGCGCGCCCGTCACGCACAACGCGCACCCGATCTTCTCGTCGAACGCGCTCGCGCTGGTGCACAACGGCATCATCGAGAACTTCGAGACGCTGCGCGAATCGCTGCGCGCGAAGGGCTACGAATTCGTGTCGCAGACCGACACCGAAGTGATCGCGCACCTCGTGCACAGCCTGTATCGCGGCAACCTGTTCGACGCGGTGCGCGAAGCCGTGCAGCAGTTGCACGGCGCGTATGCGATCGCGGTCACGCACAAGGACGAGCCGCATACCGTCGTCGGCGCGCGCCAGGGTTCGCCGCTCGTCGTCGGCCATGGCGACGGCGAGAACTTCCTCGCATCCGACGCGCTCGCGCTGGCCGGCAGCACCGACCGCTTCACGTTCCTGGAGGAAGGCGACGTCTGCGAACTGTCGCTCGACGGCGTGAAGATCGTCGACCGCCACGGCGCGCTCGTGCAGCGCGAGATCCGCGTGGTCAGCGCATACGGCGGCGCAGTCGAGCTCGGGCCCTATCGCCACTTCATGCAGAAGGAAATCTTCGAGCAGCCGCGCGCGATCAGCGACACGGTGCCGCAAACCGAGGCATTCGACGCAACGCTGTTCGGCGACGCGGCCGCCGCCGCGTTCGCGAACATCGACAGCCTGCTGATCCTCGCGTGCGGCACGAGCTACTACTCCGGGCTCACCGCGAAGTACTGGCTCGAATCGATCGCGAAGATTCCGACGCAGGTCGAGATCGCGAGCGAATACCGCTACCGCGAGTCGGTGCCGAACCCGCGCCAGCTCGTGCTGGTGATCTCGCAGTCGGGCGAAACGGCCGACACGCTGGCCGCGCTCAAGCACGCGCAGTCGCTCGGCCACCCGCATACGCTCGCGGTGTGCAACGTCGCGACGAGCGCGATGGTGCGGCTCACCGAGATGCAGTTCCTGACGCACGCGGGCACCGAGATCGGCGTCGCGTCGACGAAAGCGTTCACGACGCAGCTCGTCGCGCTGTTCGTGCTGGCGGCGACGCTCGGCAAGCTGCGCGGGCATGTCGACGCCGTGCAGGAAGCGCAATTCCTGAAGGAGCTGCGCCACCTGCCGGCCGCGCTGAACAGCGTACTCGCGCTCGAGCCGCAGATCATCGCGTGGTCGGAGGAATTCGCGCGCAAGGAAAACGCGCTGTTCCTCGGCCGCGGGCTGCACTACCCGATCGCGCTCGAAGGCGCGCTGAAGCTGAAGGAAATCTCGTACATCCACGCGGAAGCGTATCCGGCCGGCGAATTGAAGCACGGGCCGCTCGCGCTGGTCACGGAAGCGATGCCGGTCGTCACGGTCGCGCCGAAC
This sequence comes from Burkholderia latens, assembly GCF_001718795.1. Classification (NCBI taxonomy): domain Bacteria; kingdom Pseudomonadati; phylum Pseudomonadota; class Betaproteobacteria; order Burkholderiales; family Burkholderiaceae; genus Burkholderia; species Burkholderia latens. Next base: position 3,121,218 of record NZ_CP013435.1, read on the forward strand.
GACACGCTGCTCGAGAAGCTGAAGTCGAACATGCAGGAAGTGCGCGCACGCGGCGGCGAGCTGTACGTGTTCGCGGATGCGGACACGCAGATCGTCAACGACGACGGCCTGCACGTGATCCGGATGCCGGAACACTACGGGCAGCTGTCGCCGATCCTGCACGTCGTGCCGCTGCAGCTGCTCGCGTATCACACCGCATGCGCGCGCGGCACCGACGTCGACAAGCCGCGCAATCTCGCGAAGTCGGTGACGGTCGAGTAAGCAGTCGGCGCAGCCGCAGTCCGGCGCGCCGACGAGACTGACGGAGAGACAATGGTAAGACTGTTTGGATGCGGATTGCTGGCGCTGAGCGTCGCGTCGACGGGCTGGGCGGCCGAGCATTACGTCGAGGTCTGGAACCCGCCCGAGGCCCGCGCGCCGGCGGCGCGCACGCTGCCCGCGCGCGGCGGTGCGGATGCACATGCCGGCAGCAAGGCCGCAGAAAAGCATGCGAACGTGCCGTCGAAGCCCGCCGCGAAACCGCACAAGCGCCGCGTCGCGCAGGCCGTGAAAGCCGCGCCGCATCGTGCGCCCGCCGCGCCGGCCGAAACGCCGGCCGCTCCGCGTCCGGTCGCGCAGCCGGAGCCAGGCCGGCTCACGGTAATGCAGCCGGTCGCGCCGGACACGCCGCGCGCGACCGACTTCTCCGATATCCCGCGGCAATACACACCGGACGGCAACGTGCTGCGCGTCGGCACGCGCAGCCGCTCCGCGGAGGTGACGCGATAATGGAAGCGCAGACCTATCACGGCTACCAGATCTGGGGCCATTCGATCCTGCAGCAGGACGAGATCCTGCAACCCGAGCGCTTCGCGGCGAGCGGCACGATCACGCAGAACAACCGGCTCGTCGAAGCATCGGGCGTGCTCGGTGTGTTCGACACCGAGGACGAAGCGCGCGAGGCCGGGCTCGAATGGGCGCGCGCGTGGATCGACAGTCACCGCTGAGCGGCGACGGGCAACGGATGTAAAAAAGGGGCGTCGACGACGCCCCTTGCTTCGTCCGCCCCGCGGCGGATCATGCGGCGTGCCGCGGCGGCCGCACGGCGCTCTGCGGCCGGCCCACGAGCCGGGCGAGCACGACGATCGCGACCAGCGTGACGACGTACGCGGCGATCTGGATTCCCGCCGGACGAGCGGTATAGCCGACGAGCGTATGCAGCGCCTTGCCGACGATGCTCGACTCCTTCAGCAGCCAAGACGTATCCCACACCGCATCGCCCCACGACGGCACGAGGCCTGCCGCGAGCAGGAAACCCACGCACTGGCTCGCCATCCCCGCCGCGAGCAGCACGATCAGCGCGTTGGTGACCGAGAACAGCCGTTTCAGCGGAATCTGCAACAGCCCGGCATACATCGCGTAGCCGAGCCCCGCGCCGCCGAGCACGCCCAGCAGTCCGCCCGCGACCATCTGCGGCGTCTGGCCCGGATCGCCGGCTGCGATCCCGTACAGGAACAGCACCGCCTCGGAGCCCTCGCGCAACACCGCGACGCCGACCACGATCGCGAGCCCGGTCAGCGGCCGGCTGCCGGCCGCGACGGCCCGCCCGACCTCGCCCATGTGCAGCGCCATCTCGCGGCCGTGCCGGCTCATCCAGATGCAATGCCATGCGAGCATCAACGTCGCGACGAACATCACGCCCGCGTTGAAGACTTCCTGCCCCATGCCGGACGCCCATTGCGAGATCACGTCCGCGAACGCAGCGATCAGGCCCGCGCCGATCACGCCGCCGACGAGCCCGCCGCCGACCCACCAGCCGCGCCGCGGCACGCCCTTGGTGGCAGCCATCACGATCGAAACCACCAGCGCGGCCTCGAGCACTTCACGAAAAACGATGAGGGCAGTAGACAGCATCGCGATATCGGCTTATTTGACGGTCAGGTGCGTCTTCGATTGCGCTTCGTGATACTCGTCGTGGAACTCGTACGTGCCCGCCTTCAGCGGCCCGACCAGGATCTCGACCGACTTGCCGGCAGGCACGACCTTCTCCGCCTTGAAGTCGTCGCTTTCGAATTCGGCAGGCGTCGCATCGAGGTTCTTCACGACGAACTTCACCTTCTTGCCGGCCGGAATCGTCACACCGTCGGGCGAGAACTTGTGGTCCTTCAGCGTCAGGTTGACGACATCGTCGGCGGCGAATGCGGACGTTGCCGATGCGCCCAGCAGGGCCAGCGCAAAGCCGATAGCGAAACGGGTCATGTGCGTAATCAAAGGAAATATCGAAGGGAACCGATAGTAAGATCGATTCGCATTCCCAACTCGGAGTACCCACACTCGCCGCATGGAGATCGTGCGCCGGCGATGTGACGCGCGTGCGCTGGCGCAAGGCTTTCCGAGCGTTCCGCGTCAACGTGCGCGCGTCAATCGGGAGATGTTCGGACTGACGCGCGCACGCAAATGGCGATTCGTCTGATCTGCGCATGACAAATTGCTGTCGGCGACGCGCGCGTTGCGAACGGACTTGACCTTCCAACCATGGCAAGCTTCATGCTGAACTTGTTCGTCAATCGTCAACTCAGGAGAACACGATGGAATTCGAAGTCCAGGACATGACCTGCGGCGGCTGCGCCAACGCGATCACGCGCGCGGTGACGGCCGCCGATCCGGCCGCGAAGCTCGACATCGATGTGGCCGCGAAGACCGTGAAGGTCGAATCGGCGCAGGGCGTCGAACGCGTGCAGTCGATCATCGAGGCGGCGGGCTTCCACCCCGCGCTGCGCTCGGCCTGAGCCGACTCGAACGACGCGGGCGCGACGCCGCGCCCGCGATCGAACCGCTCGTCGGCCGGATCAGCGCAACCGGATCAGCGTCGACTTCAGCTCGGTGTATTTCTCGAGCGCATGCAGCGACTTGTCGCGGCCGTTGCCCGACTGCTTGTAACCGCCGAACGGGAAGTTCATGTCGCCGCCCTCGTCGTAGCAATTCACCCATACCGTGCCCGCGCGCAGCCGGCGCGACACGTCGTGCGCGGTCGTCAGGTTCGACGTCCACACGGCCGCCGCGAGCCCGTACTCGGTATCGTTCGCGATCCGCACCGCGTCGTCGACATCGTCGAACACGATCACCGACAGCACCGGCCCGAAGATCTCCTCGCGGGCGATCTTCGCGTCCGGCTTCACCTCGAACACGGTCGGCTCGACGTAGAAGCCGCCCGTCTCCTGTCTCACCCGCGCGCCGCCGGTCACGAGCGTGCCCTCCTTGCGCCCCGCGTCGATGTAGCCGAGCACGCGTTCGAGCTGAATGCCGTCGACGATCGCGCCCATCGACACCGACGGATCGAGCGGATTGCCCGGCACGTATGCACGCGCGGCCGCGACGAGCTTTTCGATGAACGCGTCCTTGATGTCGCGATGCACGAGCAGGCGCGAGCCGGCCGTGCACATCTCGCCCATGTTGTAGAAGATCGCGCCTGCCGCGGCCTGCGCGGCACGGTCGAGATCCGGGCAGTCCGGCAGCACGATGTTCGGCGACTTCCCGCCGAGTTCGAGCCATGCGCGCTTCAGGTTCGACTGCGCCGCGTATTGCATGATCAGCTTGCCGACCGCGGTGGAACCGGTGAACGCGATGCAGTCGACGTCGCGGTGCAGCGCGAGCAGCTTGCCCGGCTCGCCCGCGCCCGTCACGACGTTGAACACGCCGGCCGGAATGCCGGCCTCGTGGGCGAGTTGCGCAACACGGATCGCGGTCAGCGGCGACTTCTCCGACGGCTTCAGCACGACGCTGTTGCCGGCCGCCAGCGCGGGGCCGAATTTCCATGCGGCCATGAGGATCGGAAAATTCCACGGCACGACGGCCGCCACCACGCCGACCGGCTCGCGCGTGACGAGCCCGACCAGATGATGATCGGCCGGCGCGACCTCGCCGCCGACCTTGTCGATCGCCTCGGCGAACCATTCGACGCAATACGCGGCGCCCGGCACGTCGACCGTCGTCGTGTCGCCGATCGGCTTGCCCGCGTCGAGCGTCTCCAGCAGTGACAGTTCATCGAGATGCTCGCGCATCAGCGCAGCCCAGCGCAGCAATACCGCCTTGCGCGCGCGCGGGTTCAACCCGGCCCATACGCCGGCGTCGAACGCACGGCGCGCGGCCGCGACCGCGGCATTCACGTCGGCCTCGCCGCAGTCGGCCACCTTCGCGAGCACGCGGCCGTCGATCGGGCTCACGCAATCGAACGTGCCGCCGCCGTGCGCGTCGCGCGGCGCGCCGTCGATGAATGCGCGCCCTTCGATCGTGAGCGACGCCGCCTTGTCCTGCCAGTCAGCCAAAGTCAACTTGTTCATTCAGGATGCCTCAATGGTGTGGGCATTCGCGCTGCGGCACGCCGCACAACGGCTTCCTCGCCGGCGGCGAATGCGGTGATGCGCGGTCAGAAGGTCGCCGGCGAATTGGCCGACACGACCTCGCACAGCTGTTCCGCGCTGGGATTGCGAAAACGATGCGGCAAACGGCTTTCGAAGTAGTAACCGTCTCCGGGGTCGAGCAGCCACGTCGCGCCATCGACGGTGAGCTCGAGCCGGCCCGACACGACGATGCCGCCCTCGTGCCCCGCGTGCGCGAGCATCTCGGGCCCCGTGTCCGCAAGCGGCTGGTAGACCTCGCGCATGATGCACATGTTGCGATCCTTCACGCCGGCGCCGACGAGGTGAAACGCGAGCGCGTCGTTGCCGAGGTTCGGCATCTCGTCGCGGCGCGACACGACCGAGCGCGACTCGACGAGCTCGAACGTGAAGAACTCCGCGAGGCTCATCGGGATGCATTCGAGCAGTTTCTTCAGCGAGCCGACCGACGGGCTCACACGGCCCTGTTCGATCAGCGAGATCGTGCCGTTGGTCACGCCGGCCCGCTTCGCGAGTTCGCGCTGCGACAGGCCATGCTTGTTGCGCACGAAGCGCAGGCGCTCGGCGACTTCGGTGGACATCGATTCGGTTTCGGACACGATTTGGAGTGCGGTGAAAAAGTGAAACGACGCGTTGGGCGCATTCGGCACGTTCGGCAGCCGTTGAATATTCTAATCACTTTATGCCGCGCATCAGCGGGGAAAACCCTGAAAGGCGTTCGAAATAATGAACACCCGATGCTTCATTCCTTTTGCGAATCTTTTATTCGCAGTGCTTCGGGAAAGCCCTGACACGACACCGTCAAAAAACATTTGACGCCGTTTTTGGCTCGTATATGCTGGCTCTCAGGTCAGCGTCATTGGCCATTCATCGGCACCGAAAAACGTTATCGCAACGCAAAGATCGACGCCGATAGATGTAAAAGACGCCCGGCCCGGCACCTTGATTATTTTAAACGCCTCGCGCGCCGAAACGATCAGGTGTTCAATACTTTCAACAAACCAGTCGAGTGTAATCGTGAGAGTCCGTGGCCCTCTGGTGAGGTGGGATCGAGGCGATGCGCGAAGTTTGCGCAGCGCTGCTCCCGCTTCCGATGGCAGTTGCGGCTGGCATAGTCCTCGCCTGCTGCACCTGTCGATCTACACCATCCTGTCTCGTCGTTCCGTTCGGCGCCACAACGCCGTTTCCGCACGCGCATTCGTGGCCGTCGATACCGACGAAGTCGCGTCGCTGCTGCCATAGCGCCTCTCCTCCTTTTTTCGTCGTTCGTTTCAGTTCGCTGTTCGCCAGCCGCGCCACCCGCGCGGTGACGGAGCGCGTTCGCGCATCGATTGCTGCGTCGCGCAGCGCAACGAAACGGACGACGGCCTGACCGTCGTGCACAGCACGGGCCGCCCACGCGCCCGCGCGGTGCCCATTCACCAGCGGCCTTGCGCACTGCGCGAGGCTGCGGGGCTCGGTCGCGCCCGCGTTTTGACGGTTCGCCGCCATCGCGCACGCCCGAGCCTTACGGACAACTGATTGACGTCATGGAAAGGAAACCTCTCGTCGGCATTACCGCCGACTTCACGCAGATCGGCGCACATGCGTCGCATACGGTCGGCGACAAGTACGTCGCGGCGATCGTCGACGGCGCGCGCGCGTTCGCGATGGTGCTGCCCGCGCTCGGCGATCGCCAGTCCGTCGACGACGTGCTCGCGGCGGTCGACGGCCTGCTGTTTACCGGCAGCTACTCGAATGTCGAGCCGCACCGGTACGGCGGCGAGCCGAGCGCGCCCGGCACGAAGCACGATCCCGCGCGCGACGCGACCACGCTGCCGCTGCTGCGCGCGGCAATCGAGGCCGGCGTGCCGGTGCTCGCCGTATGCCGCGGCTTCCAGGAACTGAACGTCGTGTGCGGCGGCACGCTGCATCAGCGCGTGCACGACGTGCCGGGCCTCGCCGATCACCGCGAGGATGACGACGCGCCGATGGACGTGCAATACGGCCCCGCGCACGTCGTACACCTGACGCCGGGCGGCGTGCTGCACGCACTCGCCGGCGGCCGCGACGACGTGCGCGTGAATTCGCTGCACAAGCAGGGCATCGCACAGCTCGGTTCGGGCCTCACGGTCGAGGCCGTCGCGCCGGACGGGCTGATCGAGGCCGTCAGCGTCGCCGATGCACCGGCGTTCGCGCTCGCGGTGCAATGGCATCCGGAATGGCGGCATGCGCATGACCCGCTGTCGAGCGCGATCTTCCGCGCGTTCGGCGACGCATGCCGCGCGCGCCGCGACGCGCGCACCCGCGCCGCAGCCGCCGCCGCGCTCGCCTGAGCGCCGACCCACATAACGAGAACAGACATGCAAGACATCGAAGACTTTCTGAAGCAGCACCGGATCACCGAGATCGAAGCGATCATTCCCGACATGGCCGGCATTGCGCGCGGCAAGATCACGCCGCGCAACAAGTTCACGTCCGGCGAATCGATGCGGCTGCCGCAGGCCGTGATGGTGCAGACCGTCACCGGCGATTATCCCGAAGACGGGTCGCTCACCGGCGTCACCGATCCCGACATGGTGTGCGTGCCGGACACGTCGACCATCCGCCTGATCCCGTGGGCCGTCGATCCGACCGCGCAGGTGATCCACGACTGCGTGCACTTCGACGGTTCGCCGGTCGAGATCTCGCCGCGCTACGTGCTGCGCCGCGTGCTCGACCTGTACAAGGCGAAGGGCTGGAAGCCGGTGGTCGCGCCCGAGCTCGAGTTCTACCTCGTCGACATGAACAAGGACCCGGACCTGCCGCTGCGCCCGCCGGTCGGCCGCACGGGCCGCCCCGAAACCGGCCGCCAGTCGTATTCGATCGAAGCCGTCAACGAGTTCGATCCGCTGTTCGAGGACATCTACGAGTATTGCGAAACGCAGAACCTCGACATCGACACGCTGATCCATGAAGTCGGCGCCGCGCAGATGGAGATCAACTTCATGCACGGCGACGCACTGTCGCTCGCCGATCAGGTGTTCCTGTTCAAGCGCACGGTGCGCGAGGCCGCACTGCGCCACAACATGTACGCGACGTTCATGGCGAAGCCGATGGAAGGCGAGCCGGGCTCGGCGATGCACGTGCACCAGAGCATCGTCGACGAGGAAACGGGCCACAACCTGTTCACGTCGCCGGAAACGGGCGGCGCGACGTCGCTGTTCTACAACTACCTCGCGGGGCTGCAGAAGTACACGCCCGCGCTGATGCCGATCTTTGCGCCGTACATCAACTCGTATCGCCGGCTGTCGCGCTTCATGGCCGCGCCGATCAACGTGCAGTGGGGCTACGACAACCGCACGGTCGGCTTCCGCATCCCGCACTCGGGGCCGGCCGCGCGCCGCATCGAGAACCGGATTCCGGGGGTCGACTGCAACCCGTACCTCGCGCTCGCGGCGACGCTCGCGGCCGGCTATCTCGGCATGACGCAGCGCCTCGAGCCGACCGAGCCGCTCGTCAGCGACGGCTACGACCTGCCGTACGGGCTGCCGCGCAACCTGGAGGAAGGGCTCACGCTGATGGCCGCGTGCGAGCCGCTCGGCGAAATCCTCGGACCCAAGTTCCTGAAAGCGTATTTCGCGCTGAAGGAAACCGAATACGAAGCGTTCTTCCGCGTGATCAGCTCGTGGGAACGCCGCCATCTGCTGCTGCACGTGTAAGCGCGCGCACAACCGCATTACGGAAATACGGAGGAAACATGACTTACCGCAACGAATCCGCGTGGATCCAGCCCGCCGCACCGGCGGCACGCACGACGCAGGCGCGCTCGACCGCCGAATACCGCGCGCTCGACGCCGCGCACCACATCCACCCGTTCTCGGACATGGGCGCGCTCAATCGCGCGGGCAGCCGCGTGATCGTGAAGGCCGACGGCGTGTACCTGTGGGACTCGGACGGCAACAAGATCATCGACGGGATGGCCGGGCTCTGGTGCGTGAACGTCGGCTACGGCCGCAAGGAGCTGGCCGACGCCGCGTATCGGCAGATCCAGGAGCTGCCGTTCTACAACACGTTCTTCAAGACGACGCATCCGCCGATCATCGAACTGTCCGCGATGCTCGCCGAAGTGACGCCCGCCGGCTTCAATCACTTTTTCTATTGCAACAGCGGCTCGGAAGGCAACGACACGGTGCTGCGACTCGTGCACCAGTACTGGCGCGTCGAGGGCAAGCCGCAGAAGAAATATGTGATCTCGCGCCGGAACGGTTATCACGGCTCCACGATCGCCGGCGGCACGCTCGGCGGGATGGGCTACATGCACGAACAGATGCCGTCGAAGGTCGAGCACATCGTGCATATCGATCAGCCGTATTTCTTCGGCGAAGCGCAGCCTGGCGACACGCCCGAAGCATTCGGTCTCGCGCGCGCGCAGCAGCTCGAAGCGAAGATTCTCGAGCTCGGCGCGGAGAACGTCGCCGCATTCATCGGCGAGCCGTTCCAGGGCGCGGGCGGCGTGATCTTCCCGCCGTCGACGTACTGGCCGGAAATCCAGCGGATCTGCCGCAAGTACGACATCCTGCTCGTCGCCGACGAAGTGATCGGCGGCTTCGGCCGCACCGGCGAATGGTTCGCGCATCAGCACTTCGGCTTCGAGCCGGACCTGATCACGATGGCCAAGGGCCTGACGTCCGGCTACGTGCCGATGGGCGCGGTGGGCATCCACGAGCGCGTCGCGCGGCCGATCATCGAGCATGGCGAATTCAATCACGGCCTCACGTATTCGGGCCACCCGGTCGCGGCGGCGGTCGCGGTCGCGAACCTCAAGCTGCTGCGCGACGAAGGGATCGTCGAGCGCGTGAAAAACGACACGGGCCCGTACTTCCAGGCGCTGATGCGCGAAACGTTCGCGCGTCATCCGATCGTCGGCGAAGTGCACGGGCACGGGATGGTCGCGAGCCTGCAACTCGCCGAAGCGCCGGCCGAACGGCGCCGCTTCGCGAACGGCGGCGACGTCGGCACGATCTGCCGCGACTTCTGCTTCAACGGCAACCTGATCATGCGTGCGACCGGCGACCGGATGCTGCTGTCGCCGCCGCTCGTGATCTCGCGTCAGGAAATCGATGAACTCGTATCGAAGGCGAAGAAGGCCGTCGATGCGACCGCCCAGCAGCTGGGCCTTTCGTAACGACTTTGCCTACAGGCGTGCGGCGGGCGCCGCACGCCACCATAACCCAGGGGAATTCCACCATGCGTGCCTGCTTTCTTCGCCAAGCCTGCTCCGTCGCGGCCCTTGCCGCCGCAGCCGCGTTCACGTCGGTCGCCAGCCCGTCGGCGCACGCCGACGAACTGAACGTCTACAACTGGTCCGATTACATCGCGCCGGACACGATCCCGAACTTCCAGAAACAGACGGGCATCCACGTCAAGTACGACAACTACGACAGCGACGACACGCTGCAGGCGAAGCTGCTGGCGGGCAGCTCGGGCTACGACATCGTCGTGCCGACGTCGAACTACATGGCCAAGCAAATCCAGGCCGGCGTGTACCAGAAGCTCGACAAGTCGAAGATCCCGAACCTCGCGAACCTCGACCCGCTGCTGATGAAGATGATCGCGGATGCCGACCCGGGCAACCAGTACGGCGTGCCCTGGGCATACGGCACCGACGGCATCGGCTACAACGTGCAGGCCGTGAAGAAGGCGCTCGGCGACAAGGCGCCGGTGGACAGCTGGGCGCTCGTGTTCGACCCGGCCAACATGGAAAAGCTCAAGAGCTGCGGCGTGTCGTTCCTCGATCAGGCGGTCGACGTGTTCGCGGCCACGCTGCAGTACATGGGCAGGGATCCGAACAGCAAGAACCCCGGCGACTACCAGGCCGCATTCGAAGTGCTGAAGAAAGTCCGCCCGTACATCACGCAGTTCAATTCGTCCGGCTACATCAACGATCTCGCGAACAACGACGTGTGCGTCGCGCTCGGCTGGTCCGGCGACGTCGGCATCGCGCACCGCCGCTCGGCCGAAGCGAAGCGTTCGTACGACATCAAGTTCTCGAACCCGAAGGAAGGCGGCCTCCTGTGGTTCGACGTGATGGTGATCCCGAAGGATGCGCCGCACCCCGAGGCCGCACTGAAATGGATCAACTACGTGTCGGACGCGAAAGTCAACGCGGCGATCACCAACACGGTGTTCTACCCGACCGCGAACAAGGCCGCCCACCAGTTCGTCACGCCGGCCGTCGCGCAGGATCCGACCGTCTACCCGCCCGAGGACGTGCTGAAGAAGATGGTGCTGATGAAGCCGATGCCGGCCGACATCCTGCGCCTCGAGAACCGTCTGTGGGCACAGCTGAAGACGGGCCACTGATCAAGAAACCACGCGGCGGCGCACGCACCGGCTGAACCTCGGCTGACGCCCGCGCCACCGCGATCGGCGGACATCCGTCCGCACGCACGCCCTGTTCCATCCGGCATGAGCCGTTGCCCGCGAGTCGCGTTGCGCGCCTCGTGCGGGGACGCTCACGCCCGCAATCCGTGAAGAACGAATGGTGAATCCCATGCAATCCATGCAATCGATACCCTCTTCCGCTGCCGCACGCCAGACCCAACCGGCCGCCGTGGCCCGCTCGAAGAACGACGCGTTCGTGCGCATCGAAAACGTCGTGAAGAAGTTCGGCGACAGCACGGCCGTCGACAACGTGAATCTGACGATCGCGAAGAACGAACTGTTCGCGCTGCTCGGCAGCTCGGGCTGCGGCAAGTCGACGCTCTTGCGCATGCTCGCCGGGCTGGAGACGGCCACGTCCGGCAGGATCTTCGTCGACGGCGAAGACCTCGCGTCGCTGCCGCCGTACCGCCGGCCGGTGAACATGATGTTCCAGTCGTATGCGCTGTTTCCGCACATGTCGGTCGAATCGAACGTCGCGTTCGGGCTGAAGCAGGAGGGGACGCCGAAAAACGAGATCAAGGAGCGCGTGGCCGATGCGCTCGCGCTCGTGCAGATGAGCAAGTACGCGAAGCGCAAGCCGCATCAATTGTCCGGCGGCCAGCAGCAACGCGTCGCGCTCGCGCGTTCGCTCGTGAAGCGCCCGAAGCTCCTGCTGCTCGACGAGCCGATGTCCGCGCTCGACAAGAAGATTCGCCAGAAGACCCAGCTCGAACTGGTGAACATCATCGAGAAGGTCGACGTGACCTGCGTGATGGTCACGCACGACCAGGAAGAAGCGATGACGATGGCGAGCCGCCTCGCGGTGATGAGCGAGGGCAAGATCGTTCAGATCGGCACCCCCGGTGAAGTGTACGAATACCCGAACAGCCGCTTCTCGGCGGAGTTCATCGGCTCGACGAACCTGTTCGAAGGCCGCGTCGTCGAGGACGAGCCGGATCACATCTTCGTCGAGAGCGACGATCTCGAAGCGCGCATGTACGTGAGCCACGGCGTAACCGGCCCGCTCGGGATGCCGGTCGGCATCTCGGTGCGGCCCGAACGCGTGCACGTGTCGCGCGACAAGCCGGGCTCCCATCACAACTGGGCGCGCGGCGTCGTGACCGACATCGCGTACATGGGCAGTTACTCGCTGTATCACGTGCGCCTGCCGAGCGGCAAGACCGTCGTGTCGAACCTGCCGAGCTCGCACCTGATGCACGATGGTGCGCCGTCGTGGAACGACGACGTGTTCGTGTCGTGGTCGCCGGCAAGCGGCGTCGTGCTGACGCAGTGAGGACGCCATGATCAGAACTTCCGCTTCCACACCGCCCGCGCCGGTTTCGAACGGCGCCGCCGTCGCGACACGGCCTGCACCGCGCCGCAGCCGCTTCGCCGCGCTGTCGCGCTTCCTTCCGTCGGGCCGCAGCGTCGCGATCGGCGTGCCGTTCCTGTGGCTCACGATCTTCTTCGCGCTGCCGTTCGTGCTGGTGTTCAAGATCAGCTTCGCCGACCAGGTGATGGGGATCCCGCCGTACACGTCGCTCGTCGAGATCAAGGACGGCGTCGTGCACTTCGCGCTGCAGCTGTCTCACTACGCGTTCCTGCTGCGGGACGACCTGTACATCGCGACCTACCTCAGCTCGCTGAAGATGGCCGCCGTGTCGACGCTGCTGTGCCTGCTGATCGGCTATCCGATGGCGTACTACATCGCGCGCTCGGAGCCGGGCCGGCGCAACGTGCTGATGATGGCCGTGATGCTGCCGTTCTGGACGTCGTTCCTGATCCGCGTGTACGCGTGGATCGGGATCCTGAAGGACGACGGCCTCCTGAACCATGTGCTGATCGCGCTCGGCATCATCCACACGCCGCTGCGGCTCTATCACAGCGACGCGGGCGTCTATATCGGGATGGTCTATTCATACCTGCCGTTCATGGTGATGCCGCTGTACGCGCACCTCGTGAAGATGGACCTCACGCTGCTCGAGGCCGCGTACGACCTCGGCGCGAAGCCGTGGGTCGCGTTCACGCGCATCACGCTGCCGCTGTCGAAGAACGGGATCATCGCCGGCAGCCTGCTGGTGTTCATTCCGGCGGTCGGCGAGTACGTGATTCCGGAGCTGCTCGGCGGCGCCGACACGCTGATGATCGGCCGCGTGATGTGGGACGAGTTCTTCAACAACATGGACTGGCCGATGGCGTCCGCGGTGACGGTCGCGATGGTGCTGCTGTTGCTGGTGCCGATGGCGCTGTTCCAGTACTACCAGGTCAAGGAACTGGAGGAAGCGAAATGATCAAGCCGAGCAAACCGCTGTCGACGGGCGTCCTCGCCTTCGGCTTTCTGTTCCTGTACATCCCGATCATCAGCCTCGTCGTGTACTCGTTCAACGAATCGAAGCTGGTCACGGTGTGGTCCGGCTTCTCGCTGAAGTGGTATGCGGCGCTGCTGGACGACGACGAGTTGCTGACCGCCGCGTGGCTGTCGCTGAAGATCGGCCTGCTGACGGCGACCGCGTCGGTCGCGATCGGCACGTGGGCGGGCTTCGTGCTCGCGCGCTTCGGCCGCTTCAAGGGCTTCACGCTGTACACCGGAATGATCAACGCGCCGCTCGTGATTCCGGAAGTGATCCAGGGGATTTCGCTGCTGCTGCTGTTCGTCGCGCTCGAGCAGATGTTCGGCTGGCCGAAGGGCCGCGGGATGGTGACGATCTGGATCGGTCACGTGATGCTCTGCGTGTCGTACGTGGCGATCATCGTGCAGTCGCGCGTGAAGGAGATGAACAAGTCGCTCGAGGAGGCCGCGCTCGATCTCGGCGCGACGCCGCTGAAGGTGTTCTTCGTGGTGACGCTGCCGCTGATCTCGCAGGCGCTGCTGTCCGGCTGGCTGCTGTCGTTCACGCTGTCGATCGACGATCTCGTGCTGTCGGCGTTCCTGTCGGGGCCCGGTTCGACGACGTTGCCGCTCGTGGTGTTCTCGCGCGTGCGGCTCGGCCTGAACCCGGAAATGAACGCACTGGCGACGCTGTTCATCACCGCGGTGACGATCGGCGTGATCGTCGTGAACCAGATGATGATCGCGCGCGAGCGGCGCCGCGTGGCCGACATGAAGGCGGCGTTCGCAGCGGCCTGACACGACGCGCCCGCTCCCGATCGATCGATAACGAGACCGGCGCGCCGCGCGATGCGGCGCGCCCACGGAAACGCACTTTGACAGCCGCACGACTAGGAGAATCCGCAATGAAGAAGAAACTGATCTGCCTGCTGGTGGCCGGCGCGTTGCCGGGCATCGCGCTGGCCAGCTCGACATCCGCCGAAATCAAGGCGCTGCAGGCGCAGGTTGCAGCGCTGCAGAAGCAGATGAAGGCCATGCAGGCGCAGCTCGCCGCGCAACCGGGCGGCACCGCAGTCGCCCAAGCGGGCGCGGGCAGCGCGGCCCGGCCGGCCATCGTGGCCGCCGATCCGTCGTCGCCGGACTACGGCCGCGCACAGGCGACGCTGACAAACGACGAAGTCAGCGAAATGAAACAGCAGATCGCGAACCAGCAGTTGAAGGTCGACTCGCTGACGGACGCGGCCAACACCGGGCCGCTTGCGGGCCTGTCGGTCACCGGCTACATCGACCCGACCTACATCTACAACCGCGCGGCCGGCACGTCGTCGTTCCTGTTCGCGAACCACGAGAACGCGTACAACTATTTCAACAGCACGTTCGGCGACCTGTACCTCGACATCAAGAAGACCTTCGGCGTCGGCCCGATGGCGCCGTCGGCCGAGATCACGCTGATGCCGAACCGCGGCAACGGCATCACGCTGCTGCAGAACTCGCGCGGCTCGATCACCGACAACCTGCTGAATACCGCGGTCGTCAACGTGCCGATCAGCGCGACGACGACGCTCGTGGCCGGCCTGATTCCGAGCTTCGGCGGCTACGAAGTGCAGCAGTCGAACCAGATGCTCACGCTCACGCACAACCTGCTGTACGACTTCTCCGATCCGGGCAGCTACGTCGGCGCCGGTGCGAACTACACGAAGGGCAACTGGGCGTGGAAGTTCTTCGTAGGCAACGAACAGTACCGCACGTACGGCTCGGTCACGCAGACGGGCACCAATGCGCTCGGCGACCCGATCACGACCAGCAACAAGGTGCCGACGTTCACCGCGCGCGCGGACTACACGTGGTCGAGCGCGCTCGACATCGGCGGCTCGATCAACATCGGCCGGCAGACGCTCGGGAGCGCGATCGACGATCAGGGCGTCGTCCATTACGGCCCGGGCGGCGCCGCGCCGAGCGGCTATGGCACGTTCTTCTTCGGCGAAGTCGACGCGACGTACACGCTCGCCGACATCCAGTACAACGCCGAACTCGATTACGGCCAGCAGCAGCACGCGGCATACAACGGCGGGCTCGCGCAGTGGTACGGGCTGTCGCTGCTCGCGCATCGCAAGTTCAACGCGCCGGTGGTCGGCCGCATGGGCGTGACGCTGCGCTACGATGCGCTCGTGAACAGCAAGAACGGCGGCGGCGGCGGCGGCATCGCGCTGAACGGCAACGGGATGGATCCGTTCAACGGCTTCGGTGTCGACGCGGACTGTCTCGCGACGTCGAAGGCGAACGGCGGCCTCGGCTTCGACTGCAAGGGCGCGATCCGCCAGGACGTCGCGCTCGACCTGCTGTTCTATCCGACCCAGCAGATCACGGTGAAGGTCGAATACCGGCACGACTGGGCGAACAACAAGGTGTTCCTGCGCAACGACGGGTCGTACGGCAAGTCCAACGACCTGCTCGCGACGCAGTTCATCTATTCGTTCTGACGCAGGCCGCGCGCGGCGCCGTGTCGCAAGCACGGCGCACCGCGCCGTTTCAGCCGGCCGGCGCGTGGTGCGTCGCGCACCGCCGCCGGCCGTTTTCGATGGAGCAGGTTTCATGACGCAGTCTTTCACCCGCCGCGCCGACGCACTCGCGCGCGACTCGTACTACGAAGCAACCGCGACGCGCCCGATGGTCGACGACGCCGTGCTCGACGACGCGATCGACGTCGACGTGTGCGTGATCGGCGCGGGCTTCGCGGGCTTGTCGACCGCGCTCGATTGTCGCGCGCGCGGGCTGTCGGTCGCCGTGATCGATGCGCACCGGCCCGGCTGGGGCGCGTCGGGCCGCAACGGCGGCCAGGCGATCGCCGGCTTCGCGAAAGACGAAATCATCGAAAAGCAGCTCGGCGCCGCCGGCGCGCGCGCCGCGTGGTCGCTGTCGCTCGACGGCGTCGCGCTGATCGCCGAGCGAATCGCACGCTACGGGATCGACTGCGATTTCACGCGCGGCTATCTGACGGTCGCGACGAAGCCGCGCCGCGTCGACGACCTGCGCGCATGGATGGACGCCGCGAGCGAGCGCTGGGGCCATCCGTCGCTGTCGTGGCTCGATACCGGCGACATCCGTGCGCGCGTCGCGTCGTCCCGCTATCTCGCCGGCGTCTACGATCCGCTGTCCGGCCACCTGCATCCGCTCAAGTATTGCCTCGGCCTGGCCGATGCCGCGCGCCGCGAAGGCGTCGCGCTGTACGCCCACACACCCGCGCTCGACGTCGTGCGCGGCGCTCGGCCTGTCGTGCGCACGCCGTCGGGCGAAGTGCGCTGCCGCTTCGTCGTGTCGTGCTGCAACGCGGGCCCCGGCGGCATCCTGCCGGCGGCGACCGCCGCGCGCATCGCGCCGATCGCGTCGTACATCATCGCGACCGAGCCGCTCGGCCGCGCGCGCGCGGACGCGCTGATCGCGCAGCGCGAAGCCGTGTGCGACAACAACTTCTTCCTCGACTACTTCCGGCTGTCTGCCGACGACCGGATGTTGTTCGGCGGCCGCGCGAACTCCGCCGGCGCATCGCCCGACGCGCTCGCCGAAGCGATCCGCCAGCGCATGGTCGGCGTGTTCCCGCAGCTCGCCGACGTACGCGTCGATCACGCGTGGGGCGGCTTCGTCGACGTCACGCGCAACCGCGCGCCGGACTTCGGCGCGCTCGATCCGAACTTCTTCTACGTGCAGGGCTTCAGCGGACACGGCGTCGCGCTCACCGGCATCGCCGGGCGCGCGATCGCCGGCGCGATCGCGGGCGACTCGCGCGCGTTCGACCTGTTCGCGCAACTGCGTCACCGGCGCTTCCCGGGCGGCGACGCGTGGCGGCAGCCCGCACTCGAGCTCGGGATGCTGTACCACCGCGTGCGCGAGCTGTTCTGAGCCCTCGTTATCCACTCATTCGACCATGCAGACATTCGCCAACCAGCCGCACGCCGCGTCGTACTACGCGGCGACCATCAACGATACGACCCGCCATGCACCGCTCGCCGGCGCGGCCGACGCCGACGTGTGCGTGATCGGCGCAGGCCTGACCGGCTTGTCCGCCGCGCTCAACCTTGCCGAACGCGGCCATTCGGTGACCGTGCTGGAGGCGTCACGGGTCGGATGGGCGGCGAGCGGGCGCAACGGCGGGCAGCTGATCGGCGGCTTCGCGTGCGACATCGACACGTTCGCGCAGTTCATGCCGGAAGGCGACGTGAAGCGGATCTGGGACATGGGACTCGAAACGCTGTCGCTCGTGAAGTCGCGCATCGAACGGCATTCGATCGACTGCGCGCTCGTGCCCGGCTATCTCACCGCCGCCAACACCGAGCGCGACGCAGATGCGCTGAAGCGCTGGCGCGACGATGCCGCGAAGCGCTTCGGCCACGACCGCTTTCATTTCGTCGAAGCGGACGAACTCGGCGACTACGTACAGTCGAAGCGCTATCGCGGCGGCCTCTACGATCCCGACAGCGGCCACCTGCATCCGCTGAACTACACGCTCGGGCTCGCGCGCGCGGCGACCGGCGCGGGCGTGCGAATCCACGAGGACAGCTGCGTGACGCGCGTGCGCGACGTCGCGGGCGGCCACGTCGTCGAAACCGCGAACGGCCACGTGCGTGCGCGCTTCGTCGTGCTCGCCTGCAACACCTATGTCGGCACGCTGGCACCCGCCTTGTCGAAGAAGATCATGCCGGTCGGCACGTACGTGATCGCAACGGAGCCGCTCGGCGAAGCGCGCGCCGCCGCGCTGATGCCCGCGAACGCGGCGGTGTGCGACAGCCGCTTCGTGCTCGAC
The DNA here is from genome assembly GCF_001718795.1 of Burkholderia latens. Lineage (NCBI taxonomy): Bacteria > Pseudomonadati > Pseudomonadota > Betaproteobacteria > Burkholderiales > Burkholderiaceae > Burkholderia > Burkholderia latens. Next base: position 3,139,105 of record NZ_CP013435.1, read on the forward strand.
TATTTCCGGCCGGCGCCCGACACGCGGCTCATATGGGGCGGCAAGGTCAGCTATTCGACGCGGCCGCCGCGCGACCTCGCGGCGGCGATGCGCGCGGACATGCTCAAGACATTCCCGCAGCTCGCGGACGTGAAGGTCGACTACGCGTGGGGCGGTTTCGTCGACATCACGATGAATCGCGCGCCGCACTTCGGGCGCGTCGCGCCGACGATGTATTTCGCGCAGGGCTTCTCGGGGCACGGCGTGAATACGACCGCGCTTGCGGGCAAGCTGATCGCGGAAGCAATCGACGGCCAGGCGAGCCGCTTCGACCTGTTCGGCAAGATTCGGCATCGCGACTTCCCCGGCGGCGCGGCGCTGCGCACGCCGGCACTCGTGCTTGCGATGAGCTGGTACCGGCTGCTCGATGCGTTCGGCGTGCATTGAACGCGCATTGAACGGCACTGCGTGGCGATGTGCCGGTGGTTGCGGCCCACGCGCGCCGCGCGCCGCCGCGCAAACGAAAAACGGCTGCGCACGCGGCGCAGCCGTTCGATCGGATCGCAAGACGCGGGCGCGACGCACACATGAAGCGCCCGCACGCCCGGCCCCGCTCAGTCCGTCCCGTACTTCGGCGAATGCGGGCCGTACAGCAGCCCGTTCGGCGGGCCGGCCGACAGCAGTCGCGTGCTGGTGAACGCGGCAACGTCGTGACTCTGATCCATCAGCGTGTTCGCGATCTGCTTGACCGCGGCCACCACGAGCATGCCGATCAGGCTGCCGCCGCCGTTGTTGCCGCCCTCGTCGCTGCTCGCGCTCGCGCGCCCCTGCCACAGCACGTCGCCGGTACGCAGGTCGACGAGCTTCGCCGAAGCCGACACGACCGTCGCGCTCGCCAGAACCCGGTAGACGGTGCCGTACTGCGACACCTTCGAATACAGCGCGGCGTCCGCACCGAAGATTTCGCGCAGCTTCGCGGGCGGCGTCTGCTGGATCTCGGCCGCATTGGTCAGGCCGTTCTGCTTGAACGTTTCGTCCATCACGGCGACCGGCACCACGTAGTAGCCCGATTCGGCGAGCGGCAGCGTCATCTGCGACAGCATCCCGTAGGTTGCCGCGACGTCGGACGTCTCGTTGAGCGGCGGCAGCACGAGAATCGAGCGCGGCTGGCTCTTCTTGAACGCCGTGTAGTCGGGTCGTTTCACCGGCTGCGCGCATGCGCTCAGCAGCGCGACGATCGACAGCACGGACAGCAGCTTGAATGAGAGTGTCTTGAACATGGCGGGCGCGTTACTGTTTGGCGGTGGTCGGAGCAGGATCCTTCTGGCCGGCGATCGCTTGCGTGGCCTTCTGGTCCGCGGTTTTCGGCGCGCCGGTCTTTTTCTTCAGCAGGAAATCCATGTAAGTCGACGATTCCGGGAACAGCTGCTTCTCGGCCTGCAGTTCCTGTTCGGCCTGCTGCTCGCTGCCGACGCTCGCGTACAACATGCCCAGATGCGCGTGGAAGCCCGGCGGCGGCTTGTGGCCCTTCGCACGGATTTCCTGCAGCGCCTTTTCGAGCGCGTCGATCTGCTCCTGAGGCGATTTTTGCCCCTTGAAGTATTCGTACACCTGCGGCTGATAGCCGGTCCACTGATAAAGCGGCGGCGTGGAGCTCGCGCAGCCGGCGAGCAGCAAGGCGGCGGCCGTTGCCGGCAGCCAGTTACCCCGTTTCATGGTCTGTTCTCTTTTGATTGATGTCGTGGTGAATCGGTCCAGCGCGGCGCCGGTCCCGGCGCGCGCTGCGGCCTATGCGGCGATGGTCGCCGCGACGCTTACTTCGACGCCTTCAGTGCGCCGGCGTCGACCTGGTCGACGAGGTGGTTCACGGCTTCCTGGATCGCGAGATCCAGCACCTTGCCGTTGAGCGTCGAGTCGTAGCCGGCCGTGCCGCCGAAGCCGATCACCTCGCGGTTCGACAAGCTGAATTCGCCCGCGCCCTGGCTCGACGCAATCACTTCCGACGTCGTCGTGTCGACGATGTTCAGGTTGACCTTCGCGTATGCGACCTGCGTCTTGCCGCGGCCGAGAATCCCGAACAGCTGGTGATCGCCGACATCCTTGCGGCCGAACTCGGTCACGTCGCCGGTCACCACGTAGTTCGCGCCCTTCACGGCCTGCGCCTTCTTCATGAACCCGGCTTCCTGCTTGATCTCCTCGAGGTTCTCGCGATCGAGCACGTTGAAGCGGCGGCTCTGCTGCAGGCGCGTGACGAGAATCGTCTTCGCCTGGCCGCCGAGGCGGTCGATGCCGTCGGAGAAGATGCCGCGCATGTAGCTCGAGCGGTTGTCGAACTTGCCGACCGCGATCGCGACGGGCTTGCCCGCGTACGGCTTCTGCGCGCTGCTCACGACCGGCACGTCGAGCGTGCGCGACGATTCGGTCGCGCAGCCCGACAGCGCCGCGACGAGCGCCGCCGCCACGAGAACGGTGCGTCGAGTCTGAATGTTCACTGCTGGTCTCCTTGCGTGAAAAGATGGCCCGAGACGGGCACGCCGGTGCACAGGCTCGCTGACGAACCGGCGGTTGTTGCGGTGATCGAAACGGCCGGGGCCGACACCGGCGCGCGCGACTTCATCGCCCGGACGGCGATGGAGGTGACGGCATGCGACAGGAAAGAGCGCGCAACAGGCGTGTTGCGGCCAGGTGAAGATGCGCGGCGCATCGCCGGACAATGCCGCGTGCGCCGGTTACCCCGTGATTGTGCTTGCTGCGCTGTTGATCGCGCATGATCGGCCCCGTATATGATTTTGGCCGATCATACCAAGACTGATTATCGAGACGGGCATTTCCTGATAAGAATTGACGAGCTTTTACGCAGCGCTGCCGATCCCGTGCTATGTCGCGTGCGACGACGACGTCCGCGCAACGCCGCGCCGGCCCGCGAGCCGGCGCGCCGACTCCCGCTAGTCGCCCACCTTCTGCCGCATCGTCACGAACTCCTCGGCGGCCGTCGGGTGAATGCCGATCGTGTCGTCGAACTGCGCTTTCGTCGCGCCCGCACGGATCGCGATCGCGATGCCCTGGATGATCTCGCCCGCGTCACGGCCCACCATGTGCGCGCCGATCACGCGCTGGCTGTCGCGCTCGACGACGAGCTTCATCAGCGTGCGTTCGTCGCGCCCCGACAGCGTGTGACGCAGCGCCTTGAACGATGTGCGGTAGATGTCGACGGCGTCGTGCAGCCGGCGCGCGTCGGCCTCGGTGAGCCCGACCGTCGCGACCTCTGGCTGGCTGAACACGGCCGACGGCACGTACGCGTGATCGGTCGCGACGCGCGACCCGCCGAACAGCGTGCGTGCGAGCAGTGCGCCGTCGCGCGTCGCGACGGGCGTGAGCTGCGGCCGCGACGTCACGTCGCCGATCGCATGAATCGACGGCACCGACGTCGCCGAATACGCATCGACCGCGATCGCGCCGCGCGCGTCGAGCAGCACGCCCGCGCGTTCGAGCCCGATTCCGTCGACGTTCGGCACGCGGCCCGTCGCGTAGAGCACGGCGTCGTACGGGCCGTGCGTTGCGTCGCCGACGCGCACGGTCAGCGTGCCGTCGTCCGCGCGCGCGATCGATTCGACTACCGCGTGCGCGTGGATCGCGACACCCTGCTTCGTCATCTCGTCGGTCAGGAATTGCCGCACGTCGTCGTCGAAGCCGCGCAGGATTTTGTCGCCGCGATAGAACAGATCGACGTGGCTGCCGAAGCCGTTGAAGATGCCCGCGAACTCGACCGCGATATAGCCGCCGCCGACCACCGCGATGCGCGCGGGCAGCTGCGCGAGCGACAGCGCCTCGCGCGACGTGATCGCGTGCTCGATGCCGGGCCGCGGCGGCAGCACCGGTCGCGAGCCGGTGGCGATCGCGATGTGGCGCGCGCGGATCGTGCGTTCGCCGACTGCGACCGTATGCGCGTCCACGAGCGTCGCCCGCCCGGCGTGCATGTCGACGCCGGATTGCCGCAGCAGGTTGATGTAGATGCCGCTGAGCCGGTTGATCTCGCGATCCTTCGCGGCGATCAGCGCGGGCCAGTCGAGCGAGCCGGCGCCGAAGGTCCAGCCGAAGCCCTTCGCGTCGTCGATCTCGTGCGGGTAGTGCGATGCGTAGACGAGCAGCTTCTTCGGGATGCAGCCGCGCAGTACGCAGGTACCGCCGATCTGTTCCTCTTCCGCTATGCCGACGCGCGCGCCGTATGACGCCGACATCCGGGCGAGCCTCACGCCGCCGGAGCCGGCCCCGATGACGAACAGGTCGTAGTCGAAATCCATCGCAAGCCCTCATCGCAGTTCGGATGACGGCACGATAACAAGATTCGGGAATTCGTGCGGAATGTCGCGCCGCGTCACGCGTGCGCGATAAAAAACGGCGAGAGACGTGGCCTCTCGCCGGTCAAACCGGCTGGCGGGTGTGCCATGCGTCACCGATCGACCACATGCCCGGCCTGCCGGCCGCGCGGCACCGGTCCGCCCGGGCGCGCGAACGGCGCGCCTGCGGCGGAACCAGCCGCCATGCTCAAGCCTGCGACGTGTCGCTCCCGTCCGTCGCCTGCGTGTCGTCTGCCTGCTGCGGCTGCTCTTCCTTCTTCTCGAGCATGCCTTCGATCGCCTCCGCGCCCTTGAAGCCGGCGACGGCTGCCGCCGCCTTCGTCAGCAAGCCCGCATCCGGATCGACCTTCTCCGCTGCCTCGACTGCGGCCACGGCGCCAGCGATTTCACCCACGGTGTTCAGGATACCCATCGTCATCCCCTTTCAAGAAAATCGTGAGCGCATCGTCCCACGAAAAAAACCGGTGAACCGCGTTTGTCATCACCGGATACACAAGTTACGCGCGAGTCCGGCCGCACGTGAAACGTACGGCGGAGCGTCGCGCGCAGGTGCGCTGCCGCACGCGGCGAACCCTGCACGCAGCGTAGCCGAAACGCTTCGCGCGTACTGTCAAAGTATGTTCTGGAATCCCGACGGAACGCTTACGCCGCGGCCGGTCCCGATGGAGCGATCGCTGAATAGTCGTGCGCGCGCATGAACGTCGCGTGACGAAAAAAAAGAGGCTCCCGCGAGAGCCTCTTCGATGCGCGCCGAGCCGCAGCCGGCGCGTATGTTCCGACTTTCGTCAGAAGATATTGCGCAAGCCGATCGCGATGCCGGTCTGGTTGCTGCGGCCCGGCAGTTCGACGTTCGCCGCGCCGTTCGTCTTGTTGAAGTCGACGGTGCCGTAGATTTCCGTACGCTTGCTCAGTGCGTATTCGGCGATCCCGACGATCGCGTAGCGGTTGCCGCTCGCGAGCGTGCCGTTCGTGGTCATCGCATTGCGCATGTGGTCGTAGTAGAACGCGCCCGTCAGCGTCAGCGGCGTGCTGACCTGCCAGCTCACGCCCGCGAACGGACCGTCGTCGATGCGGCCCGTGCCCTTCGCGACCGGAATCGACTGCTGCGCGAGCAGGCTGTCGACGAAACCGGTGTCGTCCTTCGAGCGCAGGTAGCCCGCATAGACCTTCGCCTTGCTGAACGCGTACACGACGTTCGCGTGGTAGATCGTCTGCTTGCGTGCGGAGTTGTCGCTGTTCTGCTGCGCGCCGGCCGCGATGCTGAGCGGGCCCATCACGTACGACAGCGACACGCCCCATGCATTGCCCTTGCCGAGCGAGCCCGGAATCTGGCCCGAGAACCCGCCCGCGCCGGTCGATTCGTAGTTCGTACCCGTCGAGTACATCGCCTTCGCGGTCAGGCCCGCGAACTTGCCCGTGTACTTGATCTGGTTGTCCGCATACAGGCCGCCGCCCAGTGCGACCGGCAGCCACGCGTTTTCGAGGTAGTTGCCGACCGTCAGCGGATCGTAGGTGTCGGCGAGCAGGTCGAACAGCGGCGTCTTCTGACGGCCGAGCGTGACCGTGCCGTACGGGCTCTGCAGGCCGACGTACGCTGCGCGGTTGAACAGGCGGCCGCTGTCGGCGAACGCGCCGTTCTGCAGGTTCACGCCGCTTTCGAGGTTGAACACGGCCTTCAGGCCGCCGCCGAGATCTTCGGTGCCGTAGATGCCGAAGCGGCTGTTCGTGATCGCGCCGTTGGTCATCGACAGCAGGCCGTCGTTCTTCGCGTTGGCGTTGGTCAGATAACGGATGCTGGCGTCGGCGACGCCCCAGAGCGTGACCGAGCTTTGTGCGGCTGCGTACTGGCTGGCGAAGGCCAGCGCCGCGCCCCCTGCGATGGCTGCGAGTCGGGTGGTCTGCTTCATGAGCTTTCCTTTTTGTAGGTGTCTCCATTCATGGCCGGCCGCGTGCGCAGCCGGGTGGGGATCGGACGCGCTCATGGCGCGCGCGATGTGGGCTGAATCATAAGACGAGTGCGCAGCCTGAAAGAAATTGAAAAGCCCGGCGGCGCGCGTTTGTCGTCCGGGAACAACGTTTTCCCGTGGCGCGCGCCGGTGGCGCGGTCGAGGCCGGGGCGGGGCTGTAAGGATCGCGCGCGGCGTGGCGACGAAGCGCGTCGCAAGAAAACCGGCTGGCCGCGCGTCAGGCGGCCGGCCGCGGCGGCCGGTCGTCGCGGTGTCCGTCGGTGCTGCCGGTGCCATCGGTGTTGCCAGTGCTGCCAGTGCTGCCAGTGCTTCCAGTGCTTCCAGTGCTTCCAGTGCTTCCAGTGCTTCCAGTGCTTCCAGTGCTTCCAGTGCTTCCAGTGCTTCCAGTGCTTCCAGTGCTTCCAGTGCTTCCAGTGCTTCCAGTGCTTCCAGTGCTTCCAGTGCTTCCAGTGCTTCCAGTGCTTCCAGTGCTTCCAGTGCTTCCAGTGCTTCCAGTGCTTCCAGTGCTTCCAGTGCTTCCAGTGCTTCCAGTGCTTCCAGTGCTTCCAGTGCTTCCGGTGCTTCCGGTGCTTCCGTCGCTCCCGTCGCTCCCGCTGCTGCCGCTGCTGCCGGCGCTTTCGGCGCCGATCGCGCTGCCGCCACCATCGCCCGCGCGCCGCCTCGCGCGCCGCACGATCTCCGCAAATGCGCCGACGAGCAACAGCACCGCGCCCCACAGCGCGACATCGGGCACGAGCCGCGTGACGAAACCCCCGCCCACCGCGCCGGCCAGAAAGCAGAAACTGATCGTCGCGAGCAACGCCGCGTCGTGCAGCGCCCCCGCGTCATAGCGCGGAATCAGCCCGACGAACAGCTTTTGCGCGGCGCGCCGCAGGTTGCCGGTCGTCATCACGGACGTGTACGACAGTTCCTCGAGATGGGTGAACGACAGCGTCTGCAGCGTCGCGACGAACGAGATGCCGGGAATCAGCCACGCGCTCGATGCGCCGACGAGCCCGCTCGCGGCGACGCCGAGAAACGCGATCTCGACGATGAGGCTCACGAAGGCCGTATGACGCATCCAGCCGCGCTGCGCGGCGAGACCGAGCAGGTGCGCAACGAACACCGCGACCACGAAGCCGCCGAGCGGCGGCACGTGATGCAGCGCGGCCGCCCATTCGCCGGCCGACAGGTTGATGCCGAGCAGCGCAACGTTGCCGGTCATCGTGTTCGCGAACACGTGGCCGTGGCCAACGTACGTATATGCGTCGAGATAGCCGCCCGACAGCGTGAGCAGCGCGGCGACGGTGAGATTGCGGCTGGCGCCGTCGAGATTCATCGATCCTCCCGTATGGCGCGCCGCCCGGCCGCACGCGGCGGGTGGCGCGAGATTCATCGGTTCCTGCGGCGCCCGACGCTGACTCGCGAGCGCGTCGGATGCGCCCGACTCGGCCGTCTTGCCCGACGCGCCAATATAATGCTCGGCGTCGGGCGCGCACCCCTTGTGGCACGGCGCGAGCATTGAACGCCGTCGCGGATAACGGCGCCGAGAAACCCGACGAGTATACCGGCCGACTTCGGCGGCCCTGTTGCGCGGCGGCCCCCCGCCAACCGGCGCGCCAGCCGCCCGCGCCACGCTTGGCCGAACCCCGCGGCCCCCTTTCGACACGAAGCCGAATCCGATGACACTCGCGAAGTTCTTCCTGCGCTACACCGTGATCCCGCTGGTCGCGATCGCGCTGGTGGCCGTGTGGGCGTTCGAGCGTGAGTCGGGCGAAATCGACGCGCGCCAGTATGCGGCACTGGTGGCAGCGTATCCGTCGTTGACGCCGAAACTGAAGCACGAGGTCGCCGACGCATTGCGCGGCGGCGGCCGGCTCGCCAAGGCCGATTACGACGCGATCATGCGCGACGCGCTGGAGGCCGGTTACGTCGTGGACTGGCCGGCCGCGACCGACGATGTCGGCGGTGAGCGCGGCCGGCTGCTCGGCCTCGTGAACGGCGACCGGCCGGCGTCGCCATAGCGTTCGCGCGCGTCCGGCCGGCGTCCGCGCCGGGCCGCGCGCCGGCCGCCGCTCACTGACCGATGCCGGTGAGCCCGATCAGCGCGCCGCCCGCGAGCAGCCACAACGGATGGATGCGCGTGCGCCACGCAAGCACAGCGCAGGCGGCGGTGATGCCCCACTGGATCGCGGTGCGGTTCGACGCTTCCGAGATCAGTACCGCGCTGGCAGCGACGAGCCCCGCCGTGATCGGCATCAGCCCCTGCTGCACGTAGCGGCGCCACGGCCGGTCGCGAAAGCGCTCCCACGCATGCAACGCAAGCACGGTGACGATCGACGACGGCCCGAACTTCGCGACAGACGCGACGAGCAGCCCGGACCAGCCCGCCGCATGCCAGCCGACCAGCGACACGATCATCATGTTCGGCCCCGGCGCTGCCTGCGCGAGCGCGAACAGCGCGGTGAACTCGTGCGCGCTCATCCAGTGATGCACGTCGACGACCTGCCGCTGCATCTCCGGCAGAATCGTGTTGCCGCCGCCGAATGCGAGCAGCGACAGCTGGCTGAAGATCGTCGCGATTGCGATCAGCGTATCGTTCATCAGCGGCCTCCGTCGCGCGCGCCGGTGCGCTGCGGCGCCCGCGGGTCGCGATGCCGCGATGCAAGCCAGATGCTGACGGGCGTCAGCACGAGCATCGTCGTCAGCAGCGGGATTCGCAGCCCCGCGATCGCGACGAACGCGAGCACGGCGATTGCGGCCGCCGTGCGCGGCGCGCGCAGCAGCGGCTTCGCGACCTTCACCGCCATCGCGACGAGCAGGCCCGCCGCCGCGGCGGCGAGGCCGCCGAACAGGTGCTGCACGCGCGGATCGCCCTGCGTCTTCGCGTACAGCACGCCCAGAGCGACGACGACGAGCGTCGGGCCCGCGATCAGCCCGAGAATGCCGGCGAACGCGCCGGCGACGCCGCGAAAGCGCATGCCGACCGCCACCGACAGGTTGATCACGTTGCCGCCCGGCAGGAACTGGCACAAGCCAAGCAGATCGGTGAATTCGTCGGCGGTGAGCCATTTGCGCTGCTCGACGATCGTGCGCCGTGCGAACGGCAGCGCGCCGCCGAACGACATCAGGCCGAGCGACAGGAAGCCGGTGAACAGCTCGGCAAGGCCGATCCGGCGTGCGGATGCGGCGGACGGCGGAGAGACGGATTGCATGGGGATCCTCAACAAACGATGCCCCGAGGTTACCGCCGTTGCGGATTGCGGCAAAACGATTTTCTCGGCGTCGCCTTGTGATCTAGAATCACAAGCATGGCACGCGACCTCCCGCCTTTTTCCGCGCTTCGGGCCTTTGAAGCAGCGGCACGACACGAAAGCTTCAGCGCCGCCGGCGACGAGCTGCATGTGACTCATGGTGCCATCAGCCGGCAGATCGCCGGCTTCGAGGCGTGGCTCGGCAAGCCGGTGTTCCACCGGTACGGCAAGCGCGTGAAGCTCACCGACGAAGGCCGCCGCTATCTGGACACCGTGCGCGCCGCGTTCGACAGCATCGCGCTTGCCACCGAACAGTTGCGCCACACCGGTGCCGCGCGCGTGCTGCGCATCAACGCGCTGCCGACCTTCGCGATGAAATGGCTGCTGCCGCGGCTGTCGCGGTTCCAGCGCGACGTGCCGAACGTCGAGCTGAAGCTGTCCACGTCGAACGCGCCGCTCGACACGCTCGACGGCTTCGACGTCGCAATCCGCCGCGGCCCCGGCCACTGGCCGAACTGCACGAGCGGCCACTTCCTCGACGAAAGCGTGATTCCGGTGTGCAGCCCCGCGCTGCTCAAGCGCGCGCCGATTGCCCGCGCGGACGATCTCGCGCGGCATGTGCTGCTGCATTCGGATACGCGGCCCGAAGGCTGGCGCGACTGGTTCGCGGCGGCCGGTGTCGCGATGAAGGGCCGCAAGCGGCAGTCGTTCGACCACTTCTACCTGGCACTGCAAGCCGCCGTCGACGGGCTCGGCGTCGCGCTCGGCCCGCTGCCGCTGATCGACGACGAGCTCGCGAGCGGCCGCCTCGTGATGCCGCTCGATGGGCCGCGCATCGCGACGCGCAGCTACTGGTGGATCGCGCCGGGCGCGCGCGCCGACGATCCGCTCGTCGCCCAGTTCTGTGCGTGGCTCGCCGCGCAATCGAACGTGCACACGTGACGCGCGACGCCGCCGGCACCTGATCGACACGGCCGCGATGCGCGGCCTGCCGCCCTTTTCGCTGCACGCCGCACGTTGCCCGAATGAAACCGATCGGCATGCGACACATGCGATCCCGCTGCGGAATCGTTGTCGCGTGCGTGCCGCGAAGCCCGCGTCACACCACCGGCCCCGGTTCCTTTTCCTTGCGCAGCAGCGCGTACAGGATGATCGCGCCGAACGTCGCGGTGCCGATTCCGCCGAGGCCGAAGCCGCCGAACTTCAGCGAGAAGTCGCCGGCGCCCAGCACCAGCGTGACGGCCGCGACGATCAGGTTGCGGTTGTCGGAGAAGTCGACCTTGTTGACGACCCAGATCCGCGCGCCGGTCACCGCGATCAGCCCGAACACGACGATCGACACACCGCCGAGCACCGGGCCCGGAATCGTCTGGATCACCGCGCCGAATTTCGGCGAGAAGCCGAGCCCGATCGCGATCAGCGCGGCGACCGCGAACACCAGCGTCGAATAGATGCGCGTGACGGCCATCACGCCGATGTTCTCCGCGTAGGTCGTCACGCCCGTGCCGCCGACGCTGCCCGACACGATCGTCGCGAGCCCGTCGCCGATGAATGCGCGGCCGACGTAGCGGTCGAGGTTGGTGCCCGTCATCGCGCTGACGGCCTTGATGTGGCCGAGGTTCTCCGCGACCAGGATCACCGCGATCGGCGCGAGCATCAGCATCGCGTGCGGATCGAACACCGGCGCGCGGAAGCCCGGCACGCCGAACCACGCGGCATGCGCGACGATCGCGAAATCGATCGGCTTGCCGAGGCCCAGCCCGTTGGTCGCGACCGCGTAGATCGCGTACGCGATCACGAGCCCGACGAGGATCAGCAGGCGCTGCACCATCCCGCGCGCGAATACCGCGACGCCGCCGACGCACAGCACCGTGACGAGCGCCATCACCGAATCGAAAGTCGACGCCGACACGCCCTTGACCGCGATCGGCGCGAGGTTCAGCCCGATCACCGCAACCACCGCGCCGGTGACGACGGGCGGCATCAGCGTCTCGATCCAGCGCGTGCCGATCGCCTGCACGAGCGCGCCGAGCGCGACGTACACGACGCCGCACGCGATGATCCCGCCGAGCGCGACGGGGATGTTCGGGTTCGGACCGCTGCCGCCGTAGCCCGTCACCGCGATCACGAGGCCGATGAACGCGAAGCTCGAGCCGAGGTAGCTCGGCACGCGGCCGCCGACGAGCACGAAGAACAGCAGCGTGCCGACGCCCGACATGAAGATGCACAGGTTCGGATCGAAGCCCATCAGCAGCGGCGCAAGCACGGTCGAGCCAAACATCGCGACGACGTGCTGCACGCCCATCGCGACCATCTGCGGCCACGCGAGGCGTTCGTCGGGACCGACCACGCGCGCGGCGCCGGGCGATTGCACCCGCCAGCGCGGGAAGTAGGAATCGGACATGGGGAAAGGGGCTCCTGTCGATCGCCGGCTGCGGACGGTGCGCCGGTCTGGAATCTGGCGCGAGTTTACGGAGCGGAAATGGGGCTGGCAAGCGCGCCGCGCCCGGGCAACGGCCGCGCACGGCGAACCGACACGACACGACACGGAGCGGCAGCGACAGCCGCACACACCGGCAAGCGGCGGCGGCCGCGCGGCGCATCGCGCGACGTGAGCGTGCGCTCACATCGACGCGGCCGCCGCGGACATCACGGATTGATGTACTGGAACAGCGACAGGTTCTGCAACTGCACGTAAGCCTTTTGCGCGCCCGTGAGCGCGTTCTGGACCTGCAGGTACTGGCTGATCGTCGTGACCATGTTGGTGCTGGTCAGGTCGGTCAGATTGCTGGTCGTCTGCAGCGACGCGGTCTGGTTGACCGCCTGCATCGCCTTCACTTCCTGCTCGCGGCCGCCGACCGATGCCTGGATCGTCGTCACGTTGCGCATCGTGTTGCCGAGCTTGATCGAGCCGGTCATCAGCGCATTCTGCAGCGACACGGCCGCGACAGGATTGCCGGTCACCGGCGTCTTCAGCGCCGAGATCATCGAGTCGAGCGTCGAGAAGATGTCCGCGCCGCCGCTCGCCTGCGGGCCGGGCGTCACGGCGAACGTATCGCCGGCGCTCGGCGTGCCCGATACGGCCACCGTCATCCCGCTGCCGAGCGCGATCGACGCGCCCGACGTATATGCCTGCGCGGGCGTCGTGGTCGGCGGCTTGGCCGAGCTGTCGGTCACCGTGTAAGTCGGCGCGGCGGGCGTGCCGCCGAACGTGATCGTGAAATGGTGGTCGTTGGTCGCAACGGACGGGTCCGTCACCGTCACCGCGGAGATCGCGCCGGTGCCGACGTTGGCGGCGCCGGCCGACGGCACCTGCGCGCTGCCGAGCGACGGCACCGACATGAACACCGCCGAACCGGTGTCGCCCTGCGACACGCTGCTCGAATCGGCGATCTGCACCTGGCGCGTGCCCGAGTCGCCGACGTAGCTGACGCTGCCGTTCGGGCTGCTCGTAAACGGCGCGGACGAATTGTTCAGGCCGGCGAACAGATAGTTGCCGGCGCCGTCGTTCGAGTTCGCGAGCGTCATCAGCTGGTCGCGATAGCCTTGCAGTTGCGTCGCGAGGGCCGAACGGTCGCTGTCGGCGAGCGAGCCGTCGCCCGCGCGCACGACGAGCGTCTGCACGCTGGTCAGCACGCCGCTCACGCTCTGCAGCGCCTGGTCCTCGGCCTGCAGCGACGCGAGCGCGGCGGTCTGGTTGGTCGCGTACTGCGACAGCGTTGCCGACGTCATCGACAGCTGCACGGCCTGCGCGGCGCCAACCGGATTGTCGGCCGGCGTCTGCAGGCTCGTGCCGCTCGAAATCTGCTGGTACAGCTGCGCGAGCTGCGCCTGCTGGTCGTTCATCTGTGAAACGTTCAGCTGGAAGAACTGGGCGCTGGAAATTCGCATCGCTTCTATCCCTCGAATCCGGTCAGTTGAACAGGCCGAGCACGGTCTGGAACAGCGTCGCCGCCGTCTGGATCACTTTCGCGTTCGCCTGGTAAAGCTGCTGGTACTGCATCAGGTTCGCCGCTTCCTCGTTCTGGTTCACGCCCGACACCGACTGCTGCGCGCTCGTGATCTGGCCGACGAGCGACGTCTGCGCGGCGCTCGACGACTTCAGCTGGCTCGCCGTGTTGCCGATCGCGTTCACGTAGTTCGCATACGCGCCGGTCAGCGTCGTCGTGCCGCCGCCAAGCGCCTTCGCGGTGACGAGCTGCGACAGCGCGAGCGCGTTCGAGCCGTCGCTCGTGCCGCCCGCGTACGGTCCGATCGTGAACGTGTCGCCATCCGACGGCGCGCCGGACAGCGTGACCGTCACGCCGTTCATCACGCCAGCCGGAGCCGGCTGCGTGGTGCTGTTGATCGTCAGCTTCGCGCCGGCCGACGCGTTGTACGGCACGCTGTCGGTCGGGCTCGTGATCGTCACCGAGGTCGGCGGGGTGCCCGCGATCGTCACCGTGGTGCCGGCCGGGAAGCCCGACAGCGACTTCGACGCCGCGTCGTAAGTCAGCGTGGTCGGCGTCGTCGGCACCTGGTAGCCGGCGCTCACCGCGCCCTGCGCGATCTTGCCCGTGCCGATGTTGGTGCTCGATGCCGCCGCCACCACCGGCGACGCGGCCGCGATCGCCGAGCCGCTCGTCGTCGCGAGGCCAAAGCCGGTCAGCGCGCCGCGCGTCGGCAGCACGGTGAACTGGTCGCCGGCATTCATCGCGCCGGACGAGAACGAGAAGTCGAGCCCGCCGAGAGACACCGGCATCGGCCCCGCCTTCTGGTCGACCACCGCGCCGCTCGCGCGGTCGGTCAGCGTGTAGTTCGTACCGTCATACGACAGCGTGTAGTCGCTCGTCGTCGGCTGCGATGCGTTGGCGAACGACACGGCAAGCGACGCGTTGCCGGTATTGCCCTGGTTCGAATAAACGGCCGGGGCCGCCACCGTGAACAATGCGCCGCCCGGCTTGCCCGACAGGTCGACGCCGAGCGCGTTTTGCGCGTTGACCTGCGCGGCGAAGCTGGTCGCGAGCGCGCCGAGCTGCGCCTGCGCCGGGTCGAGCGTCTGGTTGCGGAACGCGAGCAGGCCGCCGAGCGTGCCGCCCGACAGCGACGTATCCGGCAGCGCCTGGTTCGGGCCCGGCGGGTTCGCGCCGGCGATCCCCTGCGACACCACGGTCAGCTCGCTCGGATCGGACGACGACGTGACGGTCGCGAGCTGGTAGCTCTTGTCGGCGACGACGAGCGGCTGGCCGCCCGCGAGGAACACGCTGTAGCCGCTGTCGTTGCGCACGACCTGCACGCCGGCGAGGCTCGACAGGTTCGACACCGCGAGGTCGCGCTGGTCCATCAGCTGGTTCGGCGGCTGCCCCTGGCTGCTCGCCGCGGCGATCTGCTGGTTCAGCTGCGCGATCTGCGCGGTGTACGTGTTGATCTGCGACACGGTGCTGGTGAGCTGCGTGTTCACGCTCTGGCGCAGCGCGTCGTACTGCTGGCCCGCCGCCTTCAGCTGGTCGCCGAGAATCTGCGCGTTGCTGATCGCGGTCTGCCGAACCGACGGATCGGACGCATTGTTCGCGACGTTCTGCAGCCCGGTGAAATAGCTGGTGATCGCGGTCGAGATGCCCGCCGTCGGGCTGCCGACGTAGTTGTTCAGCTGCGCGACGAGCGAATACCACGTCGACAGCGCGCCGCCCTGCGACTGCGCGCTGTTCAGCTGGTCGCTCAGGTACTGGCTGTACTGCCGCTGCACGGTGACGGTATTCACGCCCTGCGGCATGTAGCCGCTCGACGTGTACTGGCCGCTCGCCTCCGCGTAGACGGGACGCTCGACCGAATAGCCGGGCGTCGCGGCGTTGCTGATGTTCTGGCCGGTCGTCGTGAGGCCCCAGAGCGCGGCGTTGAGGCCGCTGACGCCGAGGTTCATGAGTGTGTTGGACATGCGCGATCCTGATGAGCCGGCCGCGCTGCGGCCGCCGGGTTGCGTGACTCCCGGTATAACGGCCGCGGATCGAAAAAATTGAGGAAAAAATGCACGTGCGGCGCGCGTGCGCGCGTCGCCCGTCGAGCGCACCGGCGGCCCGTGCCGACGCCGGTGGCGCGCGGCCCCGGGCGCGGCCGCGAAGCGCGCGTCAGGCCCGCGCGAGCGAGCGGCGCTTCATCTCGAGCTGCGTGATCAGGCGCTGCAGCGTGTTCTCAGCGCTGCCCGGCAGCGACATGAACCGAAAGCCGAGCTGGTAGCGCCGCGCACCGTTCGGCATCTGCGTCGACCGCTGCGACACGAGGCGCAGGTCGAGCGACAGCTTGCCGTGCCCGTTCAGTTCGAGCTCGACCTCCGGCAGCAGCGTGCCGACCTCGAGCGCCTCCACGCGTTCGTCGGCCGTGCGCAGCCCGACGCCGCCGAGCGACAGGTTGTGCACTTCGAACACGAAGCCGTCGCCGTCCGGCAGCTTGCCGCGGCACAGGAACGGATCGACGATCGGCGCATCGACGCGGAAATACTCGCGCCGCTGGATGCACATCAGCACGTCGGGGAAATCGGCGATGAACGCGGGCAGCCCTTCGTAGCGCGTCTCGCGCGGCGTGCCGGTGGTGAATTCGACGCGCACGCCTTCCGGCGCGGCAGCAAACGTGCAGTGCGACGCCGCGAGGATGCCGGCGTTCTGTTCGGACAGCGCGCCCCAGTCGAACGTGAACGTGCGCGCGCCGACGTCGACCTCGAGCAGGCGCGTGACGAGCTGGCCGCCCGGGTACTGGACGGTCAGGAAGTCGCCGCGGTTCACGAGGTTGCGCAGCTGCACGCCGATCTCCAGCGGATTGCGGCGGGCATAGTCGGGCCCGGAATGACCGGCATCCAGGCTCGGAGCGGTCGACGTTTCGATATTCATGGCTAGCCGGTCTTCTGGTCATGGGCGCCCGGATGACCGGTGCGCAGTAAAACCGGGCCAGAACATGGGCCCGGTTGCGGTCTCACACACTTAGCGGCAGTGCTCACCGAAAGTTTAGATCGAATCGCGGATATTTTTCGCGCAAACGTTGAAACCGCGCGCGGCTAACGCCGGGCGCGGTCCGTAAGACTGCAAAAAATGGCGAACGGCGGGACGCTTGCCGGCCCCGCCCCATCAGCCGATCTGCTGCATGATCGAGATCAGCTTCTTCGCGTAATTCGGGTCGGTCGCGTAGCCGGCTTTCTGGAGCCCGTGCGCGAAACCCTCGACGCTGCGGCTTGCGCTGAGCACGCCCGCGTAGCGCGGGTTGTTCTTCAGCAGGTTCGCATAGTCGGTCATCGCATGCTCGTACGAATCGTACGCGCGGAATTTCGCGACGACGCGGCGCGGCGTGCCGTTCACGTATTCGGTCGTCAATGCCGACACCGTGCGGCCGGTCCAGCCCTTGTTCGCCTTGATGCCGAACACGTTGTAGCTCGTCGAGCCGTCGCTCGCGCGGATCTCGCGCTTGCCCCAGCCCGATTCGAGCGCGGCCTGGCCGACGATGAAGCGCGCCGGAATCCCGGTGGTCGCGCTCGCCGCCTGCGCGGCGCCCGCGAGACGATCGACGAATGCGTCGGCGTCCTGCACGCCGCTCGCACCCTTGACCGGCGGCGTCAGCGCGCTGCCGGCCGAGTAGCCGCGCGCACCGGCGAGCGCGCCGTTGTTCGCCGCGTTCGCGTAGGCCTTCGCCATCGCGTTCATCGCGGCGAGGCTGCCTTCGTTGCCGGACGCACCGAAGTCGGCCGCGCCGAGCCCGGCCGCGCCGGCGTCCGCGGTCGTGTCAGCGCCGGTTCCCTGCCCCGCGTTGCGCAGCAACTGCTTCATCAGCGCGTCGGCGACGCCGATCCCGCGCTTCGACATTTGCTGCGCGAGCTGCTGGTCGAGCATCGACGTGTACATCTTCGACGTGTGCGAATCGAGCAGCCCGCCGTCGGGCGATGCGTCGCGCATGCTCTTGAGCATCATCTGCGTGAACATCGCGTCGAACTGGCCGGCCACCGCCTTCGCGCCGGCCTGCGGCGACTGCTTCGCCTGCGCGCGCAGCGCATCGAAACCCTGCACGTCGAGCGCGAAGCGCTGCGTGAGGTCGTTTGCGTTCGGAAGGTTCGCTGACATTTAGATGATCTCCAGATCGGCGCGCAGCGCGCCGGCCGCCTTCATCGCCTGCAGGATCGACATCAGGTCCGCCGGCGTCGCGCCGAGCGTGTTCAGCGCCTTCACGACGTCGGCGAGATTCGCGCCGGCCGTCACCATCTTCAGCGCGCCGTTGTCCTGCTTCAACTGGATCTGCGACTGCTGCGCGACCACCGTCTGCCCGTTCGAGAACGGCCCCGGCTGCGACACCACCGGCTGCGTGTTGACGATCACCGACAGGTTGCCGTGCGCGACCGCGCAGCTTTGCAGCGTGACCATCTGGTTCATCACGATCGAGCCTGTGCGCGCGTTCAGGATCACCTTCGCGGCGGCCTTGTCCGGACTCACGTCGAGGTTCTGCAGCCGCGCCATGAACGCAACCTGCTGCGCGGAATCCGCCGGCGCCGCGAGCTGGATCGTGCGGCCGTCGAGCGCCGTCGCGGTGCCGGGGCCGAAGCTCGAATTGACCGCCGACACGATCCGCTGCGCGGTGCCGTAGTCCATGTCGTTCAGTTGCAGCTGCAGCACGCCGTTCATCTGCGCGACCGCGTTCGGCACCGACCGCTCGACGATCGCGCCGCCGACGATCCGGCCGGCCGCGAGCTGGTTCACCTGCACGCGGCTGCCGTTCGCGCTCGCGCCCGCGCCGCCTACGGCCATGTTGCCCTGCGCGAGCGCATACACCTGCCCGTCCGCGCCCTTCAGCGGCGTGAGCAGCAGCGTGCCGCCGCGCAGGCTTTTCGCGTTGCCGAGCGACGACACCGTCACGTCGAGCGCCTCGCCGGGCCGCGCGAACGGCGGCAGCGTGGCGGTCACCATCACCGCCGCGACGTTCTTCAGCTGCATGTTGTTCAGCGACGACGGGCCGCCGTTCGCCGAACCGTTGTTGATCGAGATGCCGAGGTTCGCGAGCATGTTCGCGAGCGTCTGCGTCGTGAACGGCGTCTGCATCGTCTGGTCGCCCGTGCCGTCGAGGCCGACGACAAGGCCGTAGCCGATCAGCGGGTTGTCGCGCACGCCCTGGATCTGCGCGAGATCCTTCAGGCGCTCCGCGTGCGCGGGCGCGGCGCCGAGCACGCACGCGGCCAGCACGAACGCGGCGGCCAGCGCACGGGACGCGCGCAGCGGCAGGCGGTGGAAAAGAGGCTGCGCCATCGTCGTCACCACGGTGCGATGTTGAGGAAGAAGCGCTGCAGCCAGCCCATCGTCTCGGCTTCGTTGATGTAGCCCTTCGACGAGTATTCGATCTTCGCGTCGGCGACCTGCGTCGAGTAGACGGAGTTCGCGCCCGAGATCGTGTTCGGGTTGACGACCCCCGAGAAGCGCACGAATTCGTTGCCTTGGTTGATCAGCATCTGCTTCTCGCCGCTGACGACGAGGTTGCCGTTCGGCAGCACGTTGGTGACGGTCACCGTGATCGTGCCGTTGAACGTGTTCGCCGCGCTCGCGCCGCCGGTCGCCGCGAACTTGTTCGCGCCGGTCGCCGACAGGTTCGCCTTCGCGAACAGGCCGCCGAGGAAGCCGGCCGTCGGCACGTTGAAGTCGGTGTTGCCCTGCCGGTTCGTGTTCGCGCCCGACGACTTCGTCGCGTTGATGTTTTCCGCGATCATGATCGTCAGGATGTCGCCGACGTTGCGCGGCCGCTGATCTTCGAACAGCGGCCGGCCCGCGTAGCCGGGGTTGTAGATCGAGCCGGGCGCCTGCATCGACATCGGCATCGGCGGCTGCGCCGTCATCGGCTGCTGGATGATCGGATCGCGCGGAATCTGCGCGCAACCGGCGAGCGCGGCCACCGCGACCGCGCACGCGGCGCGGACGGAGGCTGACGGGAGGAGGCGAACCTGCTTCATGGCGACGACGGATGTTCCGGTTAGCTCTTCATCTGCGTGACGGTCTGCAGCATCTGGTCGGACGTCGTCACGGCCTTGCTGTTGATCTCGTACGCGCGCTGCGTCTGAATCATGTTGACGAGCTCCTGCACGACGTTCACGTTCGACGCCTCGACATAGCCCTGGTTGAGCACGCCCGCGCCGTTCAGGCCCGGCTGCGACACGTTCGGCGCGCCCGACGACGTGGTCTCGGCGAACAGGTTCTCGCCCTTCGCCTCGAGGCCGGCCGGGTTGATGAAGGTCGCGATCTGCAGCGAGCCGATCTGCACCGCGTTGCTCGAACCCGGCTGCGTGACCGACACGACGCCGTCCTTGCCGATCGTCAGCGACTGCGCGTTCTGCGGCACCGTGATCGCCGGCAGAACCTGGTAGCCGCTCGACGTGACGAGCTGCCCCTGCGCGTTGGTCTGAAACGAGCCGTCGCGCGTATACGCGTTCGTGCCATCCGGCATCAGCACCTGGAAGAAGCCCGCGCCGTTGATCGCGACGTCCTTCGAGTTGCCGGTTTGCGTCAGGCCGCCCTGCGTGTACAGGCGCTCCGTCGCGACCTGCTGCACGCCGGTGCCGAGCTGCAGGCCCGACGGCAGCTCCGTCTGCTGCGTCGAGTTCGCGCCCGGCTGGCGGATCGTCTGGTACAGCAAATCCTCGAACACCGCGCGCGACGCCTTGAAGCCGTTCGTGCTGGTGTTCGCGAGGTTGTTCGAGATCACGTCCATCTGCGCCTGCTGCGCATTCATGCCGGTGGCGGCAATGTAGAGCGATCGGTTCATGTTGCATCTTCTCCTGGTAGCGAGGGCGGGGCCGCTCAGCTGAAGTTGAGCAGCTGGTTCGCCGACTGCTCGTTCTGGTCGGCCGTCTGGATCAGCTTCGACTGCAGCTGGAACGCCCGTGCGTTGTCGATCATCGCGACCATCGCGGTCACCGGATTCACGTTGCTGCCTTCGAGCGAGTTCGGCGTGACGACCACGGCCGGGTCGGCATCCGCAGGATTGCCGTCGGCGGTGCGGAACAGCCCATCGTTGCCGCGCGTGAGCGTGGCCGGGTCGGGATTCACGAGCTTCATCTGGTCGACGATCGCGACCGCGGTCGGCGGGTCGCCCGGCATCAGCGCGGACACCGTGCCGTCCTTGCCGATCGTCACTTCCGCGTTCGGCGGCACCGAGATCGGTCCGCCGTTGCCGATCACCGGCAGGTTGCTCGCGTTGACGAGCTGGCCGTTCTCGTCGACGTGCAGATTGCCCGCGCGCGTGTACGCCTCGCCGCCGTCGGCCGTCTGCACCGCCAGCCAGCCGGCGCCCTGCACCGCGACATCGAGCGGGTTGCCGGTGCGCGTGATCGGACCCGGCGCATAGTCCGCACCCGGCGTCGACGCGAGCACGTAGGTGCGCGTCGTCGTCGGGTCGACGTTGCTGCCGTCGCCGAAATTCATCGGCACCGCGCGGTACGTCGCGAGCTGCGCACGAAAGCCCGTCGTCGATGCGTTCGCGAGGTTGTTCGCGACGATCGCCTGCTGGTCGAGCGACTGCGACGCGCCCGTCATCGCCGTGTAGATCAGTCGGTCCATGGCTGCCGGTTATCCGCGCGTTACAGGTTGATGAGCGTCTGGTCGACGGTCTGCTGCGTCTTGATCGTCTGCGCGTTAGCCTGGTAGTTGCGCTGCGCGGTGATCAGGTTGACGAGCTGCGACGTCAGGTCGACGTTCGAGTTCTCGAGCGCGCTGCCCTGCAGCGAACCGTGGTTCGTGCTGCCCGGCGACGAAATCTGCGGCACGCCCGACGCCGACGATTCGGCGTACTGGTTACCGCCGAGGTTGACGAGCCCGTTCGGGTTGTTGAAGTTCGCGAGCACGATCTGGCCGAGCACCGCGGTCTGGCCGTTCGAGTAGTTGCCGGTCAGCTTGCCGTCGGCGCCGATCGAGAACGTCGTCAGCGTGCCGCTCGCATAGCCGTCCTGCGCGAGGTTGTTCACGCCGTCCTTGCCGCCGTACTGCGTGGTGCCGGTCATGTCGAGCGTGAGCTGCTGCGGCGTCGCCGAGCCGTCGGTGGTCGGCACGGTGAACTGGAACTGGCCGAGCGATGCGGTCGGCGTGGCCGGCGTGCCCGTCGTCGTGCTCTGGATCGCGCCCGACGAATCGAACGTGACCGTGCCGAGGTCCGTCGTCGTGCCGCCCTGCACCCCCGCGTACGCTTCCCACGTGCCGGCCGCGGACTTCACGAAGTACATGTTGACCGCCTGCGACCCGCCGAGCGAGTCGTACACCTGGATCGACGTCGAATAGTTGTACGTCGTGGTGTCGGCCGCGTTGAACGGCGTCTTGGTCGGCACCGTGTCCTGCGAGTTCAGGTTGAACTGGGCCGAGATCTTGGTCGTCGCGGTCGGCGCGATATTGGTGGTCGGCGCCTGCAGCGGCACGGTCTGCGCGGTGTTGATCACGCCGCCCGCGTTGGCCGTGTAGCCCATCAGGTTACGGCCTTGCGAGTCGACGATGAAGCCGTTCTTGTCGCGCTGGAACGTGCCGTCGCGCGAATACGTCGTCACGCCGTTGTTCGACATCTGGAAGAAGCCGTTGCCGTTGATCGCGACGTCGAGCGACGAGTTCGTCGTGTTGATCGTGCCCTGGCCGAACTGCTGCTGCACCGATGCGAGCCCCGTACCGATCCCGATCTGCGTGTTGACCGACGTCGCAACCGAGTTCGCATACATGTCGGAGAACTGCGCGGTACTCGACTTGAAGCCGACCGTGTTCGCGTTCGCGATGTTGTTGCCGATCACGTCGAGCGCGTTCGATGCGCCGGCGAGGCCGCTCAGACCTTGTTGATAACCCATTTCGGTCTCCGTTTTCGAGAAAGCTGGATCAGTTGGTGGTGTTCGTGCCGCCGGACGACGACGCGGTGTTCGGGAAAATCGACGCGACCTGGGTCAGCCCCACGGTCGAGCCGTTCGACAGCACGAGCCCCGCCGTGCCGTCGGCCTGCTTGATTACGCTCTGCACGGTCGCGGCCGTGAGCACGGTCGGCGCGTATGTCTTGCCGTCGCTGCCCGTGTACTGCGCGCTGACGGTGTACGTGCCGTCCGGCAGCGCGTTGCCGGCCGCGTCCGTCGGCGTCCAGTTGAACGGCACCGTGCCGGCCGACTGCTTGCCCGCGTTGATCGTGTTGACGACCGCGCCCGACTTGTTCTTCACGGTGATCGTCAGGTTCGACACGTCGGTCGAGAGCGACACGCCGAACGGCGACGCCGCGCCGCTCTTCACGCCGACGCTGTTGCCCGGCGCGAGCACGTTGGTGCCGATCAGCAGCGCGGCCTGCGTCTGCTGGCCGGCCGCGAGCTGCGTCGACAGCGACGTGAGCGACGTGTTCAGCTGCGCGATGCCGCTCACCGTGTTGATCTGCGCGAGCTGCGACGTCATCTGCGAGCTGTCGACCGGGCTCGTGGGGTCCTGGTTCTGCAGCTGCGTGACGAGCAGCTTCAGGAACGTTGCCTGCAGGTCGCTCGCCGACGTGCCGGTCGTCGACACGTTGTTGGTGTTCATCGTGTCGGTCGGCAGCGTCGACACGTTGGTGCCGTTGCTGCCGATCGTCGTGCTGGTGGATGTCATCCTGGGTGCCTTGGGTCGGAACTGTCGGGTCTATCGGATCTGTGGCGTGGGTCGGCGCGGCTTACGAGCCGATCGTCAGCGTCTTCAACATCAGCGTCTTCGCGGTGTTCAGCGTCTCGACGTTGGCCTGGTACGAGCGCGACGCCGAGATCATGTTCACCATTTCCTGCACCGGATCGACGTTCGGCATCTGCACGTAGCCGTTCGCGTCGGCGGCGGGGTTTGCCGGGTCGTAAGTCGACTTCATCGGCGACGGATCGTCGACGACCTTCGTCACGCGCACGCCGCCGACGCCCTGGCCTGACGCGGTGCGTGCGCCGCCGATCGGATCGGTCGCGAACACGACCTGCTTGGCCTTGTACGGCTTGCCGTCAGGGCCGGTCGCGCTGTCGGCGTTCGCGAGGTTCGACGCGGTAACGTTCAGCCGCTGCGATTGCGCGGACAGCGCCGAACCGGCGACGCCGAAGATGTTCATCAACGAGGGCATGGAGGCTCCTTGTTCGGGTGCGCAAGCGCCGCGCGCTTACGAGTTCGTCGAGATCGCGGCGATCATCGCCTTGATCTGCTGGGTCATCACGGTCATCCCGGTTTCGTAGTGCAGCGCGTTGTTCGCGAACTGCACGCGCTCGACGTCGAGATCGACCGTGTTGCCGTCGAGCGACGGCTGCAGCGGCATCCGGTACTGCGCACGACCGTAGTCGTCGCCCGGGCCGCCGGTCGGAATCAGCTTTACGGTGCCGGCCATGTGGCCCGGCGCCGTGGACACCATCGTCATCCCGCTCGTCACGCCCGCCGGCTGCGCCATCGGCAGCTGCGCGGCGTTGCTCGGCGCAAGCGCGCCGCCCGTCTGCTTCAGCGAGCGCGCGAGCGTCGACGCGAAATCGACGTCGCGGGCCTGGTAGCCCGGCGTGTCGGCGTTCGCGATGTTCGACGACAGCAGTTCCTGCCGATACGCGCGCACATCGAGCGCCTGTCGGCCGAACGCGAATTCGGCATCGAGTTTGTCCAGCATGTGTGCGTCTCTCCGTATGAAGCGCTGCACGCCCCTCGCGCCGGATGGCGACCCAAGAGGCTTTTTTCCATGACAGCGATGGTAGGCGTCGCACGCAACCGGCAATCGGATGAATAACGCGGCAAAGGCCCCCTCTATTCATCGTTTGCGCGACCGCCCGGCTCCCTAGAATGCAACTCGGATCAACGGCTTGGAGGACACGGCAATGGCACGCAGCGCACTTCGCGAAATCGCCGGGCGCGGGATGCGCGTGCGCCGTGCGTTCGCGCTTGCCGCGGTGCTGTGGGCCGCGGCGCCGGCCGCACACGCGGACGACGGGATGATCGTGATTCCCGGCCGCGGCGAGACGGCCGAGACGGCGCTCGCGCATGCGAATGCGGCGAGCGGCGGGCGGCTCGGCGGGAACGCGGGCGCGGTTCCGGATGCGGTCGGAAATGGTGCGCCCGCTGCGGCCGGCGCGGCCGTGGGCGGTGCTTCCGGCACGATCGGCGCGGCCGGGGTTGGGGCAGGCGGTGGTTCCGGCACGGCTCGTGCCGCCGGGATGGCGGCGGGTGCCGATTTCCGCGTGGCCGGTGCCACCGGAGCGGCCGCCGGGTCGCCGGTGCAGCCAGCCGGATCCATGCAGGTGATCAGCGTTCCGGCGCCCGCGTCGGTACCGGCTCCGGCGCCGCGATCCGTCTCCACGGCAGCCCGCGCGAACATCGCGAACGCCGGCTACGGCGCGCCGCGCGCCGTCGATCCCGCCGGTGTCGCAACCGTCGTCGCCGGCGCCGGTGCGGCCGAACCCGCGGCGGCTCCCGCACGGCAGGCGCTCGCCGCCCGCATGGCCGCCGCACGCACAGTTTCACCCACGCCGGACGCTCGCGCGCCGCAACCGACGCAACCCGGCCAGCAAGACCCGGAGTCGATCCGGCGCACGGCGCTCGCGTTCCTCCAGCAGCAGATCGCCGGGCTGCCCGGCAAGACGACCGCGACGGTTGCCGCCGCATTTCCGCGCGGGCTCGCCGCGTGCACGACGCTGGAGCCGTTCCTGCCGACCGGCGCGCGACTATGGGGCCGCACGACCGTCGGCATCCGCTGCGCGGGCGAGCGGCCATGGACGGTCTACCTGCAAGCGAAGGTGACGGTGCAGGCCACGTATTACGTCGCCGCGCGGCAGATCGCCCCCGGCGAGCCGCTGACCGCCGCCGACCTCGTCGCGCGCGACGGCGACCTGACGGTGCTGCCGCTCGCAGTCATCACCGATCCGGCGCAGGCGGTCGGCGCGACGGCGCTGGCCAGGATCGCGGCCGGGTTGCCGCTGCGGCAGGACATGCTGAAGAGCGCCGCGTCGGTGTCGGCCGGCCAGACGGTGCGGGTCGTCGCGGCCGGGCCGGGCTTCACGATCTCGGCCGAGGGCAGCGCGCTCGCGAATGCGGCGCCCGGCCAGTCGGTGCGGGTCAGGATGGCCGCCGGGCAGATCGTCACCGCGGTCGTCAAGGACGCGGGGACCGTGGAAATTCCGCTGTAGGGACGGATCCCGCCGCAAGTTTGTAAAGAATTGTTTATTCGGAGAGTTTCGGGCGCACGGTGCTAAAGTTCGGGCCGACCCGGCCGTTATCTGGGTCATACCGTCCAGGAAAACCATCGTGAAGATCGATTCCACTCCGAACCCGAGCCCCCTCGCGCCGACCGGCAACGGCGCGGCCCGCGCGCAATCCGGCGCGGCTTCGTCGACGTCCGCGCAGGCGGCCGACGCAGGATCGACCGGCGGCGACACGACCGTGAACCTGTCGGGTCTGTCCGGCCAGCTGCGTTCGGCGTCGGCCTCCGGCAGCGCCGACATCGACACGGCCCTCGTCCAGTCGATCAAGGACGCGCTGAACAACGGCACACTGACGATCGACGTGAACAAGATCGCCGACGGCGTACTGAATACCGCCCGCGACCTGCTGCAACAGCAGCGCTCGCCGGGCAACTGAGCCGGCCCGGGGCCCGTCACGCCCTGACCGGTCCCCTGGTTTGCCGGCATGCGCACGCGCGTGCCGGCGCGACGAGCATGAAGCGATGAGAGAAGAGCTGCTGGCCACGGTCAACGACGAACACGCGACGGTCGAAGCGTTCGCGTCCCTGCTCGCCTACGAGGAAAAGGCGCTGACGACACCCGAACCGTTCGAAATGCTGCCCGGCATCGTCGAGAAAAAGACCGAGCTGATCGATCGGCTCGCGCAGCTCGAGCGCATGCGCGACACGCAGTTGTCGGCACTCGGCTTTCCGGCCGGCAAGAAAGGGATGGACCAGGCCGCCGAGCGCGACGCGCGCCTCGCGGGCCGCTGGCAACTCCTGCTGCAGGCCGCCGAGCGCGCGCGCCAGGCCAATGCGACCAACGGGATGCTGATCCGGATCCGGATGGATTACAACGAACGCGCGCTTGCGGTGCTGCGCTCCGCGCCCGCGCCGGCCGGTGTCTACGGGCCCGACGGGCGCGTGTCGGCGCTGATGCGCTGATGCATTGATGCTCTGATGGCGTCAAAAGGCCGGCGCACCGATGCACCGGCCCCACGCAGCGCGGCCCTCTGCCGGCCGTGCGCCGCTTCCTCGCCCTACAGCAGCGGACACGCGGTGACCTGCGTGCCGCGTTCCACGCAAAGCCGTTCGTAGTCGCGCAGATACGCGCGCTCGTCGTCGTCCAGCAGGTCGACGTCGATCAGGTCCCAGTCGTAGCCGACCGTGACGAGGTTCTCGAATCTGACGGCGTCCGATGCCTCGTCGTCCGCGCGCACGATCACGATGTTTTCGATCCGCACGCCGCCCTTGCCCGGCACGTAGATGCCCGGCTCGACCGAAATCACCGCATTCGGCACCAGCCCGTACGTTGCGCCCGGCGCGAAGCGCACGCCGCCCTCATGCACGTGGATCCCGACGCCGTGCCCGGTGCCGTGGCCGAAATCGTAGCCGTGGTCGCGGCACACCTGGCGCACCGTCGCATCGACGTCGCCGCCTGTCGCGTTTTTCGGGAAGCGCGTGACGAGCCCCTTGATGCATGCCTTCAGCGCGACCGTGTAGATTTCGCGCTGCCACGGCTGCGCGACCGTATCCGGCCGCGTGCGGCGCAGCACGACGCGCGTGCAGTCCGTTGCGAAACCCGCGTCGTAATACGCGCCGCTGTCGAGCAGCACAAGTTCGCCTTCGGTCAGCTCGACGTCGGCGCTCGCCGCCGTGTAGTGCGCGAATGCGCTGTTCGCGCCGTTCGCGGCAATCGACGGAAACGTCAGCGCGACAGCCGAGCGCGCGCCGTACGCGTCGTTGATCGCGCGGGCCAGGTCGTACTCGGTATGGCGTTGCCCCGGCTCGCCGGCCTTCGCCCAGCGCATCGTCTCGGCGATCGCGGCCGAACTGCGCGCGAACGCGTCGCGGAACCGGTCGAGCACCGCCGGCGTCTTTCCGGCGCGCAGCGCCTCGACCGGATTGAAATCCGCGTGGCGCGCGTGCGGCCACACGCGGCTCACCGATTCGGCGAGTGCGCAGTTGACCGATTCGAAGCCGTAGCACACGTGGTCGATCGCGAACTGCGCAAGGAAGCGCTCGAGTTCGGCGACGTCGCGCCGGATCACGTGCAACGCCGGATACGATGCGAGTTCGACCGGGCAGCGGTCGCAGCCCTCCGGCAAAAACAGCACGACCTGCTCGCCGATCGCGAACAGGAAGCCCAGATGCGACGACGCATTCGGGATGTGATAGCCGCGGCTGTTCAGCAGATACGCGAGATCGTCCGACGCGCACGTGAAGAACGCGGTCTTGCCGGGCGCCGCGCCCGTGTGCGCGGCGAGCCGCCGGTTCAGCGCGTCGACGTTCTGCGCGACGCTCGCGCCGGTCATCGTTTCCGGCAGCTCGAAGATCGGCCGCTCGACCACCCAGCCCGGCAGCGCGATCGCGCGATCGATCTCCCGCTCCGCGAAGCTCGTCCAGTCGAGCGTCGCGGCCCGTGTCTGCGCGAGCAGCCGATCGCGCTGCGCGACGCTGATCCGCAGCGCATCGTAGCCGACCCGCGCGAGCCGGCTCGCATGTGCGATCAGCCAGTCGGCAAGCGCCTGCCAGATCGTCACGTTCAGCCCGAGCTTCTCGATGCGCACGCGCGCGGGGTCGCACTGCTGCTCGGCCTGCAGGTGATAGCGGCCGTCGACGAACAGCACGAACGGCGGCACGCCGAGCGCGTGTGCGGTCGCCGCGCTCAGGAAGATCCCGCAGCCGGCCGAGCCGTCGAAGCCCGACACCGCGTAGCGCGGATTGTTGCGAAGCGGCACGTATTCGGTGATGTATTCGTCCTGCGACGTGACCACGACCGCGTCGAGCCGCGCGGCGTCGAGCAGGCGCGACAGGCCGGCCTGGGTGTCGGCAACGCGCGCGTGATACGGGGGAAGGCCGGAGAAGCTGTATTTCAGTCGGTCGATCATCGGGAACCCGTTATTCGTTGTCGTCGGCGGCCGGCGGTCGGCGGCATCGCGCGGATCGCGCGCCTGCGGCAGCACGCCGCCCGCGCGTGGCGCACGCGCAGCCCCGCCGGCAGCGAGGGCTGCGGGGCCGATCCAGCGGCGGCCGGCGGTAAAATTTTTGTCTCACTTAACTTTGTTTGATGCGCGACAGAATCTAGAGCACACGCAAATCGCGGTCAAGCCAAAATTTTCGTAGCGCTAAAATTACCGATCCCGCGCCGGCCGACGCCGCGGTCGTGTGCGGCCTCGCGGCGTCCGCGCAGCACCGCGCGGTACAATGCGCCGGCATCGTCGGTCCGACGGCCGCGCCCGGTGCGGATCGCGGCCCGCAACGCCCCGGCGGCTGCCCGCTCCCGCGCTCGCCCTCCGGTTCGTTGCCATCAAAGAGATTCATGGATTCAGACATCATGCGTATCGGCCAGCGCATCCGGCGCCTGCGCCGGGAGGCGAAAAAGACGCTGCTGGAAGTCGCGACCGAAGCGCACCTGTCGGTCGGTTTCCTGTCCCAGGTCGAACGCAATCTCACGGGCATCTCGCTGTCGTCGCTGGTCAACGTCGCGAAGGCGCTCGACGTGCCGCTCGGCGCGTTGATCGACCAGCCGCGCCAGGCGCAGCCCGACTCGCATGCGGGCCGCCGCGAGCCTTACGCGGTGGACGCCGCATCGCAGTGGTACGAGCGGCTGTCGACCACCTTCGACGGCAGCCAGATCAACGCGCTCAAGGTCCGGATGATGGAAGGCTATCGTTCGGAATGGGTCGCGCACGGCGGCGACGAGTTCGTGTACGTGCTGGCCGGCCGCGTCTGCTACACGATCGGCAAGAAGGAATATCCGCTGTCGCCCGGCGACTCGCTGCACTTCGATGCGAGAAAGCGCCATCGCGTCGCGAACGTCGGCGACGGGCCGGCGGAATTGATCGCGGTCGGCACGTTGCCGCTGTTCGGCGACGACTGCGCCGAGCTGGGATCCGAGGCGATGAAGATGCGGCTGCTCGCGCGCGATGCCGGCGCGCCGCCGGCGGGCGAGCCGCGTGTAAACCGCCGCGAAGCGGCGCCTAAGCGTGAACGCCGTGCGGGCGTGGCGGTGAACGCGAACCCGGATGCGGCGGCGGCCGCCCAACCGCCCGCCGACACGCCGGCTCGTGCGTCGGCCAAACCGACGGCCACAAAGTCGCGCGCCGCTGCGGACGAACGCCGGGCCGCGGCCGCGCCGGCCCGCCGAACCGGCGCGCGCACGAAGAAATGACGGCGGGCGGCCGCGTCGCGCAGTGCGCGGCCCGGTTCGCCCCCGCGCTGCGCGGGAGTCGCGCGCACTACCGAATCGCTGCTCCGGATGGCGTCCCGGATCGCGCCAGCCTCGGCCGGACTATTCCGCGATCGCCAGCGCCTGCTTGACGGCCTCGACCCGTGCGCGATGCACGGCGTCCTTGATCTGCATCGCGTCGTTGCCGATGCCGCGCGCGATCGCGCCCGCATCGACGCTGCGCGCCGCGACCAGCGCCACGCGCAGCCGCTCGGCCTGCGGATACGGCTGCGTGTCGAGTCCGAGCCGCCCGCGCGCATCCGACTCGCATGCCTGCAGCATCTCCGCGAAGCGCGCCGGCTTGCGCAGCGCATCGCAGCGCTCGAAGAACCGCACCAGCGCGGCCGCGCCCATCTCCATCACGCGATGCAGATTGCCGTGCTCGCGCGCGACCACCAGCGCCAGATCGCGGCACTCGTTCGGCACGCGCAGCCGCTCGCACAACGGCTTGATCAGGTCGACGCTGCGGCCTTCGTGGCCGACATGGCGGGGCAGCACGTCGGCGGGCGTCGTCGCCTTGCCGAGATCGTGCGTGAGCGCCGCGAAGCGCACCGGCAACGAATAACCCTGCTTCGCCGCATAGTCGACGACCATCATCACGTGCACGCCGGTGTCGACTTCCGGATGGTAGTCCGCGCGCTGCGGCACGCCCCACAACGCATCGACTTCGGGGAGGATGCGCGCGAGGGCGCCGCATTCGCGCAGCACCGCGAACATTCGCGAAGGCTTCGCCTCCATCAGCCCGCGCGCGATCTCCTGCCACACGCGCTCGGGCACCAGCGCGTCCGCTTCGCCGGCCTCGACCATGCGCCGCATCAACGCCAGCGTGTCGTCCGCGACCGTGAAATCCGCGAAGCGCGCGGCAAAGCGTGCAATCCGCAGGATCCGCACCGGATCCTCGACGAACGCGTCGCCGACGTGCCGGAACACGCGCGCGCGCAGGTCGGCCTGGCCGTCGAACGGATCGATGACCGGCCCGATCAGTTCGCCCTCCGGCGTCACTTCGCGCGCCATCGCATTGATCGTCAGATCCCGCCGCGCGAGATCCTCCTCGAGCGTCACGTCCGGTGCGTAATAGAACTGGAAGCCGTGATAGCCGGCCGCCGTCTTGCGCTCGGTGCGGGCGAGCGCGTACTCCTCCTGCGTGTCCGGATGCAGGAACACCGGAAAGTCCTTGCCGACCGGCCGGAAGCCCTGCGCGGCCATCTGCTCGGGTGTCGCGCCGACCACCACGTAGTCGCGGTCCTGCACCGGCACGCCGAGCAATTCGTCGCGGATCGCGCCGCCTACCGCGTAGATGTTCATGGCTGCGGCTCGTATTCGGCGATCACGCTGGTTTCGCGGCGCGCGGCGTCGATCCAGCGCTGCACGGCCGGCAGCGCGGTCACGCGCGCGGCGTAACCGGCCGCCACCGGCGACAGCGCCGGCGCGTACGTGTTGAACCGCATCACGACCGGCGCATACATCGCGTCGGCAATGCCGAATTCGCCGAACAGGAACGGGCCGCCCGATGCCTCGATGCATGCATTCCATAGCGCGTCGATGCGCGCGACGTCGGCGAGCGCGTCGGGCGTCGCGCCCCGGCCGGGCATCGACGCGCGCACGTTCATCCCCATTTCCGTGCGCAGCGCGGTGAAGCCCGCGTGCATCTCGGCCGAAATGCAGCGCGCATGCGCACGTTGCTGCGGATCGGCCGGCCACATCGGAAACTGCGGATAGCGCTCAGCGAGCGTCTCGGCGATCGCAAGCGACTCCCAGATCGCGACGCCGTGATCGTCGACGAGGCACGGCACCTTGCCGCTCGGCGAATACTCGCGAATGCGCGCGGCCGTGTCGTCGCGGCGCAGCTCGATCGTGATTTCGTCGAACGGAATGCCGAAATGCGTGAGCAACAGCCACGGCCGCATCGACCACGACGAGTAGTTCTTGTCTCCAATGACGAGTTTCATGGCGGAGTTCCGGAAAGCGCGAAAGTGAAAGTCGGAATGCGGCCGCGCGGCGCCTAGCGGCGCGAGCGGAGCCAGTCGAAGCGCGAGCGCTGCGCGGTGTGGCCGAGATACGCGGGCGCGATACTCTCGAGACTCGCGGGCGCAATCCCGAGCTCCGGCGCCATCGGCCCCGACAGCACGTTCGGCACCGACATCGACGCGAGGTTGTCGCGCGTGATCACCGGTTCGCCGGGCAGCAGTTCGAACGCGCGCGCCTGCAGCCGCGCGAGCGCGTCGGGCAGCCGCACGATGCGTGCCTGCCGGCCCACCAGCGTGCCGCAGTACCGCACCAGCTGCTCGAGTGTGTACACGGTCGGGCCGCCGAGCTCGTAGGTCTTGCCATGCGCGCCGGCGAGATCGAGCGTGTTGACGAACGCGTGCACGACGTCGCCGACGAATACCGGCTGAAAGCGCGCGTCGGGCATCGCGAGCGGCAGCACCGGCAGCGCGCGCTGCAGGTTCGCGAACGTGTTCAGGAACGCGTCGCCGGGGCCGAACACGACCGACGGGCGGAAGATCGTCAGCGCGAGCGAATCGGTTGCCGCGACCGCATGCAGCGCGGCTTCGCCGTCGCCTTTGGAGCGCAGATACATGCTCGCGCCGTTCGAATCGGCGCCGAGCGCACTCATGTGCAGCACGCGCCGCACGCCGGCGCCGACGCATGCCGCGGCGAGCGCCGCCGGCAGCGCCACGTGCGCGCGCTCGAAGCCGGGCCCGTACGGTGTGCCGTAGCCGCCATGCAGCACGCCGACGAGATTCACGGCCGCATGCGCACCGGCGACGAATCGCGCGAGCGTGCGCGCATCGAGCGCGTCGAGCTCGACGATCTCGACCGGCAGCATCTGCAGGTGGCGCGCGTGCTCGCGCCGCCGCGTGCCGATCCGCACGTGCTTGCCGGCGTCGATCAAAGCGTTGACGAGCCGGCTGCCGATGAAGCCGGTGCCGCCCAATAGCGCGACGGTCTGGCGATCCATGTTCGGGTCCTCTCAGCGGCTGTTCGCGCTGGTCACGTTAGCCGCATTGACGTTTTTTCCCGTCCGGGGACGAGCCCGTCATCAGCGTGACCAGCCCTTGAACACTGCCGCGTGTCACGCGGCAGTGTGAAGCTTGCGGATCAGGGCGAGATCATGCCGAGACGTTTCTTCAACGACTGCGGTTTGCCCTCGAAGAGCGCTGCGTAGTAGACGGTATTCGACAGCACGTTCTTCACGTAGTCGCGCGTCTCGTTGAACGGAATCGTTTCCGCGAAGATCGCGCCTTCGACCGGCTGCGTCAACACCTGGCGCCACTGGCGCGGCCGGCCCGGGCCTGCGTTGTATCCGGCGGTCGCGAGCACCGGTGAGCTGTCGAAGTTGTTGTAGATGTCCGCCAGATACCAGGTGCCGAGCTGGATGTTGGTGTCGATGTCGTGCATCTGCGCACGCGTGATCGTGCCCATCCCGAGCTTCTTCGCGACGAGTTGCGCGGTGGCCGGCATCAGCTGCATCAGCCCGCCCGCGCCGACCGACGAACGCGCGTTCGTGATGAAGCGCGACTCCTGGCGGATCAGCCCGTACGCCCATTCGATGTCGAGGCCCGTCGACTGCGCGTAGCGCTCGACGATGTCGCGGTACGGCGACGGATAGCGCAGCGTGAAGTCGTGCTCGGCCTTCGTGCGGTCGGCCGTATTGACCGTGCGGTCGAGCAGATCGATGCGCTTGCCGTATTCCGCGGCCGCGAGCAGCTGGCGGTCGGTCATCCCGCGCAGCGGCCAGTTCCATTCGCGGTTGCCTTCGAGGCGCAGGTTCAACCCGTAGAAGCGCTGCGCGAGCGCGAAGCCCGGGATCTTGCTCATCGCGTCGATCTCGGCGTCGCTCACCTTCGTGCGCGGCGGGATCGACGTGCGCTGGCCGAGCTCCTCGCCGGCGAGCTGCCCGTAGAAGTTGTACTGCCCCGCGACCTGCTCGAATTCCTGGTTCGCCTGCAGCGTGTCGCCGCTTTGCTTCAGCGCACGCGCATGCCAGTAGATCCACGCCGGATCGTCGCGCAGCGACGGCGGCATCTGCTCGATCGACCAGCGCACCATCGGCCAGTTGCCGGCGAGCAGCGCGGCGCGCGTGCGCCATTCGTAGCCCGGATTCGACAGCGGCGCGTTCGCCGATTTCGCGTACCACACCGACGCGAGCGGCGAGCGCTTGATCGCGCCCTGATAGCCGATCGCGCCCCACGCGATCGCTTGCTCCTGCTTCGTCAACGAGCCGGCGACCGACGTGAGCATCCCTGCTGCCGCGTCAGGGTCGTTGCGCGCCATCCGGCCGAGTGCGATCAGCGCGAGCTGGTGCGATGCCGCGTCGGGGCCGATGCCGCGCGCGAGGTACAGCGGCGGCGCGCTCGTCGCCTGATCGAAACCGACGGGGCGCGGGCCGAGCGCGTCGACGATCTTGCCGCCGAGCGTCGTGTAGTTCTGCTCGTACGCGAGGCGCGCCTGCTGCCACACGTCGTCGCTCGTGAACTGCTGGTTCACCGCGAGCGCGGTAATCAGGTCGACACAGGCATCGCCGTAGTATTTCGGCTCCACGAGCAGCGCGCGCGCCGCCTCGGCGACATTCTCGCCGCGCGCCGCGCGCGATTCGAGCGCGTAGCACTTGACCTGCGTGTCGTCGTCGAGCACGAAGCGCTTGTACTGATCGTCGAAGTTGCGCCAGTCGTGGCGCGCGCCGAGCACGAGCAGATAGTCGTTGCGCATGCGATCGGCGATCGCCTGACCGTCGTAGCGCTGCAGGAACGACTGCACGGGGGCGTCGGGCGCGTCGACACGCGCGCGCCCCGTCGAATCGAACAACTGCGGCTTGATCTGGAAATACTCGACGTAGGACGGCACCGGATAGTTGGGGATCATCGACGCGAGCTGCGCTGCCTTCGCGGCGTCGTTGCGGCGCGCGGCTTCGCGAAGCTGCACGAAGATCTGGTCGTCCCCGGCGAGCGTGTCGTCGCCCGGTGCGGCGCACGCTGCCGTGCCCGTGACGAGCGCGGCGGCCGAAAGCGTGAGCGCGACCGCGCGATATACTCGGAAAAGGCTGTTCGACATCGTATTGAATGGAGCACGAATTGAGCGAAAGCATAGCATGCAACCCTGTGCCGAACCCGAAGGTTGCACTGCGCAAAACGCTGTCCGGCGCGCGTCGCGACGCCGCGTCGCAGCCCCCGGCGAATGCCGCGCTCGACGCGCGGCTGCGCGCGTTGCTCGAACGGCTCGCACCGTCCACGGTAGGCTTCTACTGGCCGCTGCCGGGCGAATTCGACGCACGCGACGCGATCCTCGCGTGGGTCGCGGCAGGCACCGGCCGGCGCGCCGCGTTGCCGGTGATCGGCGAGAAGCACACACCGCTCGCGTTCCATGCATGGGATGCGGATACGCCGATGCGCGAAGGCCATCACCGGATTCCGGAGCCCGCATCGGGCATCGTCGTCGTGCCCGATCTGCTGCTGATTCCGTGCGTGGGATTCGACCTGCAGCGGTATCGGCTCGGCTATGGCGGCGGCTACTACGATCGCACGCTCGCGGTATGGCCCGGCGACACGCTGCCGGTGACGGTCGGCGTCGCGTACGAAGCATGCCGCGTGGACGAGTTGCCCGCCGAAGCGCACGATCTCGCAATGAACTGGATCGTGACGGACGGCGCGCTTTATCCGTCCGCGGGATGACGCGGTGCGCGACGCCGCGCACGCGGCATGCCGCGCGTCACCGCGTTTGCCGCCGCTCCGTCCGCAACCGTTTACAGCGAAGCCGCCGCGCGCGCGGCCGTGTCGTAGAGGCCCGATGCGTGGCGCAGCAACTGCGCCGCGTCGCCGATCTGCTCGTTGGTGAGGCCGCTGTCCTTCAGCGTCTCGATCAGGCAGTGCTCGCGCACCTCCCGATACTTCAGACACAGCTCGCGGCCCGCGTCGGTCGCGAAGAAGAACACTTCCTTGCCGCTCTTCTCGCTTTTCACGTAGCCGCGCGCGATCAGTTTTTTCAGCGCATAGGTCGCGACGTGCGTATCCTCGATATTGAGCACGAAGCAGATGTCGGCGAGCTTCTTCTTGCGTTCGCGATGGCTCACGTGATGCAGCAGCGACACCTCGACCGCCGTCATGTCCTTCGCGCCTGCGGCCGACATGCAGCGCACCATCCATCGGTTGAATGCGTTGCCGGCCATGATGAGCCCGTATTCGAGTTCCGACAGCTCCGCGCTCGACTCGGAAACGAGGTGTTCGGAAGACACGATCTTGGTCGGAGGACGCTTCATGGAAAGTCAGCGCAAGCAGGATGTCAGGGTGTGCCGAGTGTACGACAGAAGCCCTGCCATACGAGCTAGGCGAAAACGCTTATTGGGAAGTTGTCGATATTTTATTGACAATGTGCGCTAACATTGCCGTCCGAACCGTGCCAGTCCGATGACGCAACCCCGCATTTATCCGCTCGGCGATGCCGCCCTCGTCTGCGAGGTGCCGCCGCCCGCCACGCTCGATTGCCAGCGCCGCGTCTGGGCCGTCGCCGAGGCCGCGCGCGCGTGGCCCGACGTGATCGACGTCGTGCCGGGCATGAACAATCTGACTATCGTATTCGACGCGCTCGCCGCGACGGCGGAGTCGCTCACGCCGGCGCTGCGCGATGCGTGGGAAACCGCCGACGTCGGCCACGCGAACGGCCGCGAGATCGAAATCCCCGTCGAATACGGCGGCGCAGCCGGCCCCGACCTCGCGGCGGTCGCCGCGCACACGGGGCTGTCGGCCGATGAAGTCGTCGCGCGCCACGCGGCCGGCGAATACGTCGTGTTCTTCGTCGGCTTCCAGCCGGGCTTCGCGTATCTGGGCGGCCTCGACGCGTCGCTGCACACGCCACGGCGCGCAGCGCCGCGGCTGGAAGTGCCGGCCGGCTCGGTCGGTATCGGCGGCGCACAGACCGGGATCTATCCGGCCACGTCGCCCGGCGGCTGGCAGTTGATCGGCCGCACGTCGCACGTCCTGTTCGACCCGGCGCGCGCGCAGCCGACACTGCTGCTGCCGGGCGACCGCGTGCGCTTCACCATTGCCGGAGCCGACGCGACATGACCCAGAGCACCGCACCGGGCACGATCGAAGTCGTCCGCGCCGGCCCGCTATCGACCCTGCAGGATCTCGGCCGCCGCGGCACGCGCCATCTCGGCGTCGCGCAGGGCGGCGCGCTCGACGGCCTCGCGCTGGAGGTCGGCAACCGCCTCGTCGGCAACCGCCCCGACGCGGCAGCCGTCGAAATCACGATCGGGCCCGCCGCGTTCCGCTTCACGCGCGCGACGCGCATCGCGATCACGGGAACCGAATTCGGCGCGACGCTCGACGGCCAGCCCGTGTACTCATGGTGGAGCCTGCCGGTCGACGCCGGGCAGACGCTCGTGCTGCCGGCCGCGAAGCGCGGGATGCGCGGCTACCTGTGCATCGCGGGCGGCATCGACGTGCTGCCGATGCTCGGCTCGCGCAGCACCGATCTCGCGTCGCGCTTCGGCGGGCTCGGCGGCCGCGCGCTGCGCGACGGCGACCGGCTTCCGATCGGCGTGCCGCCGACGGGCGCCGGCTGCCTCGCGGCCGATGCGCCCGAATTCGGCGTGAAGGCGCCCGCGTGGTGCGCGTTCGTGCGCGTCGACGAGCCGCCGCGCCGCCACCGGCCGGCGCATGCACCGTGGGCGATGCCCGTGCGCGTGCTGCCGGGCCCCGATTACGCGTCGTTCGCGGCCGATTCGCAGCAGGCGTTCTGGGACGAGGAATGGCTCGTCACAGCGAACAGCAACCGGATGGGCTATCGGCTCGCCGGCGCGGAGCTCGTGCGCGAGCGGCCGGTCGAGCTGCTGTCGCATGCGGTGCTGCCCGGCACGATCCAGGTGCCGCCGAACGGCCAGCCGATCGTGCTGATGCACGACGCGCAGACCACCGGCGGCTACCCGAAGATCGGCACGGTGATCCGCGCGGATCTGTGGAAACTCGCGCAGGCGCGGCTCAACCTGCCGATCCGCTTCGTGCGCACGACGCTCGATGCCGCGCGCGCCGCGCTCACCGCGGAACGCGCGTATCTGCGGCAGATCGACGTCGCGATCGAGATGCGCGAGGAAACCCGCCTTCGCGCGCAATCGCGCGCAGCGTGACAATGGCAGAAGCAGGACGAAGGACGCGCCACGCGATCAGTGGACGAGGAACATCATGGAAATCGATCTGAACGCCGATCTCGGCGAAGGATGCGGATCGGACGAGGCGCTGCTCGATCTCGTCACGTCGGCGAACATCGCGTGCGGCTGGCATGCGGGGGGCGCCAATGCGATGCGCGACTGCGTGCGGTGGGCCGTGCAGAAGGGCGTGTCGATCGGCGCCCATCCGAGCTTTCACGATCCGGAGAATTTCGGCCGAAAGGAAATGCAGTTGCCGGCCGGCGACATTTACGCGGGCGTGTTGTACCAGCTCGGCGCGCTATCCGCGATCGCGCAGGCCGAGGGCGGCCGCATCGCGCACGTGAAGCCGCACGGCGCGCTGTACAACCAGGCCGCACGCGATCCGATGATTGCCGACGCGGTCGTGTCGGCGATTCACGACTTCGATCCGTCGCTCGCTGTGTTCGGCCTCGCGAACAGCGTGTTCGTCGCGGCCGCGCGCCACGCCGGCCTTGCCGCGGTGGAAGAGGTGTTCGCCGATCGCGGCTACCGCGCGGACGGCTCGCTCGTGCCGCGCAACCAGCCCGGCGCGCTGATCGACGACGAAGACGCGGTGCTCGCACGCACGCTCGACATGGTGCGCGAGCGGCAGGTGCGCGCGGTGAGCGGCGAATGGGTGCCGCTCAACGCGCAGACGGTCTGCCTGCACGGCGACGGGCCGCATGCGCTGGCGTTCGCGAAAAGGATTCGTGCGGCGTTGGAGGCGGCGGGGGTTGAGGTGGTGGCGCCGGGTGCGGTGCGGGCGGATGAAGGCGCGTAAATAATCGATCGCATTTGGCGCTGAGCACTGCAACGCAATATCCGTAGCCCGACGAGAACACTCCAGTCTTGTCACGACCATCTGTCACTCAATTCATCAAAACTCGAAACGCCAGGGCATCGTCTTGTCAGACGACCACTGGTGCCTTGGCTGGTCTCGCGGACATCGGCGCGAACCGGTGGAATACACCATCCCGGATTGCAGGGACTTGACTGACGCGGCCATTCCTTTCGATTAATTCGCACCCTTCGTACCGGTACGCAGTCGCGCGCAGCTGACACAGCACCACCGCATATCCCACATCCCCTCGCGCGCGCCAGACTGGCCACATTGCGTTGCGGCGCTCGCCGCCACTCTCCCTTTGCATACAACCGCAGCCCGACTCCGAGCCACCGGCGACTGCGCATTTTGCTCCTTTCCCCCTGACTACGGCACTCCGGCTTTCGAACCACTTTTCCACTGCTCGAACTTTCCCGTTCGGCCACTTAAGCTCCGGAAAAATTGGCATATCACCACATCGCATCCTCAGATGCATCGCAACTATCAAAATAAAAACCATGAGGAAATACATATTTCCAACAGCCAAGATGATCGATAAATTCTGGTATCACTCAATACCCCACCGGGGATAGCAGCTCCACCAAGACACCAAACTCGAGAATCACCGCAAACCCATCCCAAACAAACGTATCAAGACCCATGAAACATCCCGCCTTTATAAAGGCACCAATATTGATTTTCAGATTTATCTTAGGTTACCTAATATTTATGGGAGTTTACTCATCTATTGAAAAATTGACACACTTTCATGTTGACCACCTCCTCCTGATCGTCATCGTAATTATTACGACAATTCTGGAGCTATTTTATTTCACCTATTACAAAAAAATAGGAAGAAAACCATGAATTACGCATCCATCGCTCAAAATGCTCCAAACCATTTTTCTACGTCGAATTTCTCTTCCGAGCTCTCCGAGCTAAACAT
Organism: Burkholderia latens; assembly: GCF_001718795.1. Lineage (NCBI taxonomy): Bacteria > Pseudomonadati > Pseudomonadota > Betaproteobacteria > Burkholderiales > Burkholderiaceae > Burkholderia > Burkholderia latens. Next base: position 3,178,940 of record NZ_CP013435.1, read on the forward strand.
CCTTTCGGCCGAAGAACTCGCTGAAATCTCCGGCGCATGGAACTGGGGAGGAATGTTGTTGAGTGGCTTGCAAGGCTCAGTGCTCACTGGACTCACCACCGCAGCCGGTGCAGCCGCCACCGGTCAGCCGATCGGCATCGCGGGAATCAGCGGCATGGTGAGCGGCGGCCTTGCCGGTGCAGTACAAGGAGGATTGAATCATCCGCGCTAATTGATGGATAGCGCACACGGGTCGGCACTCCTGATCGGATTTGTCGGCCTACTTCTATTCTTCCTTTGGCGCATTAACGCTTCGCACAATGCGAACGTGCGCGAAATCCTTTCATGACGTCCCGCCCACGCTCCGCCCTCTTCCGCAAACAAGCGCAGGACGCACAACACGTCCCTGCCCTCGGTTCGATCGTTCTTGTGCGCCCCATCTCGTTCGCAACGGTGACTGGTATTGCAATCTGCATGGCGATGGGTGTGATTCTTCTGTTCGGATTCGGGAGCTATACGCGCCGCACGACAGTCTCAGGCGTCATTATGCCGAGCACTGGCCTGGTAAAGGTTTACGCACCACAATCCGGCGTCGTCCTGACTCGACATATCACGGAGGGAATGCGAGTAAAAAAAGGGCAACCGATATTCACGGTTTCAAGCGAATTGCACAGCACCGTCGGCGGACAAATGCACGTCGCAGTCATTGCACAAGCGCGCAAGCGCAAGGTTGCGATGCAGCAGGAGATGGACAAGCTGCAAATTCTGCAACAGAACGAACTCAACGCATTGCAAGCCAAGATCCGGAATCTGCATGCCGAACTAGGACGCATCGACATTCAACTTACGAGTCAGCAACGGCGCACCGCCCTTGCTGCCGATGCTGCGGCACGCTACGACAGCTTGCTCGCAGCTGATTTCATCTCGAAAGACCAGGCGCAGGAACGCCACGCCGGCCTGTTCGACCAACAATCGCGATTACAAGGCCTACAACGTGAACGCGCAGCCTCGGCTCAGGCACTCACGGATGCCATCAACGAACGCTCCGGACTCCCCCTCAAACACCAAAACCAATTGTCGCAGATCAAACGCAGCATGATCGACGTCGACCTGTCGATGATCGAGCACGAAGCCAAGCGAGAATTCGTGGTAACCGCTCCGGAGTCGGGCGCCGTGGAGGCGGTCCTGCTGGAATCCGGGCAGACGACCGATGGATCGCGCCCGCTCGCGACCATCGTGCCAGAGGGCGCCCATTGGCAGGCCCATCTTTTCGTACCCAGCGAAGCAGTAGGATTCCTTCGTATCGGCGACGCAGTATTGATTCGTTACAAAGCCTATCCTTACCAGAAATTCGGGCAGTACGCGGCAAAGATCGTATCGATTGCCAGTTCTGCACTTTCCGCAGCTGAACTCTCGAACAGTGGCGCACCAGTTGAGATGAGCGGCACGTTTTATCGCATTACCGCTGCATTGAGAAATCAAGACATCACTGCATACGGCAAACCGCAAAAGCTCCAAGCCGGCATGTCGCTTCACGCCGATGTGTTGCAAGAGCGGCGGCGCCTGTACGAATGGGTCCTCGAACCACTTTATAGCCTGACCGGCAAACTCTAATACGCACAATCCATGCTGCTTACCCATCGCCTCTCGCTGCCTTTTCAGCGCCGGCTACCGATCGTCCTGCAAACGGAAGCGACCGAATGCGGACTCGCCTGTCTCGCGATGGTAGCCGGTCACTATGGCCATCACGTCGACCTCGCCACGCTGCGTCGCCAATTCACCGTCTCGCTGAAAGGTGTCGGTCTCGCACGTATCATGGAGATTGCACATCGACTCGATTTCGGCACCCGCGCACTCAAGCTCGGACTCGAACAGCTCGTTCAACTTCGAGCCCCATGCATTCTTCACTGGAACTTCAATCACTTCGTCGTTCTGCAGTCCGTCGGTGCAAAACACGTCACGATTCATGATCCAGCGCATGGCCGCCGCAGGTTGCCAATCGACGAAGTATCGAGGTCATTTACCGGCATAGCCCTTGAACTGTGGCCGACGAATCGATTTAAACGACTTGATCCGGCTCCTTCAATCAGATTGCGCATGTTAACTGGTCCGATCTCAGGACTCGGTAGCTCAATCGGACAGATCCTACTGCTGGCGCTAGCCCTCGAGATCTTCACCCTGGCGTCGCCCTTTTTCCTGCAATGGGTGATCGATGAGGTCATAGTCAGCGCGGACCGCGACTTGCTCACAGTGCTCGCAATCGGCTTTGGCCTGCTTTTGCTCATGCAAGAAGGCACTCATGCCATCCGTGCGTGGATGTTGCTGCATTTCAGTACGACATTGAACGTGCAGTGGCGCGCGAACCTGTTCACGCACTTGCTCAACCTCCCCGTACGCTACTTCGAGCGCCGTCATCTGGGAGATATAGTCTCGAGATTCGGGACCATCGATACGATCCAGAAATCGTTGACCACATCGTTCCTAAGCGCGATCATCGACGGCATCATGACCGTCGCGACGCTGGTCATGATGTTCCTGTACAACCGCACGTTGGGAACTGTCGCGCTCAGTGCGATGCTAGTGTATGGTCTGTTGCGCTGGCTTTGGTATCAACCGCTTCGGCAGGCCACCGAAGATGAAATCGTGCACGGTGCCAAGCAACACAGTCACTTCCTCGAGACCATCAGAGGCGTCAAGACAATCAAGTTGTTCAATCGCCAAAGCGAGCGTCGCGCGACTTGGCTGACGCTATTCGTCGATCAGATCAACTCTGGCCTACGTACCCAAAAACTCCAATTGCTTTACCAGCAACTCAACGGACTACTCTTCGGTATCGAAGGTCTGCTGATTATCTGGCTCGGCGCGACGATGGTCATGGAAGGCCACTTTACGGTCGGCGTGCTGATGGCCTTCAACGCATACAAGGGGCAGTTCGATAGCCGGGTCGGCAACTTAATCGACAGATTTTTTGAATTGAGAATGCTCCAGCTCCAGGGAGAGCGGCTTTCCGACATCGTATTCACGGCTCCCGAAGCTGACATGACTTCGCGTCTCGTGCCCGACGAAACCGAACGACTCGCCGCAAGCATCGAAGTTGATAGCCTCACATTCTCCTACGCTGATGGCGAACCGGCCATACTCGATGGAGTATCGCTGAAGATCGGCGCCGGCGAATCGGTCGCGCTCGTCGGTCCGTCGGGATGCGGCAAGACAACATTCGTCAACATACTGCTCGGTTCCCTTGAGCCGACTGGGGGCGCCATCAGGATCGGCGGCATCGAGCTCAGCCGGCTCGGATTAGAGCGACTGCGGATGCTAATCGGAACTGTCATGCAGGATGACCTCCTATTCTCAGGCTCCATCGCAGACAACATCTGCTTCTTCGATTCCAACCCAGATCCACGGTGGATCGCTGAATGCGCGCGGATCGCTGCGGTGCATGACGACATCGTCGCAATGCCTATGGGATACAACACTCTCGTCGGCGACATGGGAACCGTCCTGTCTGGTGGTCAGAAGCAACGAGTTTTGCTCGCGCGCGCGCTTTACAAGCGGCCGAAAATCCTCGTGCTCGACGAAGCCACAAGCCACCTCGATCCGCAACGCGAACATCAAGTCAACGCTGCCGTCAGCGCACTGCAAATAACGCGCGTTATCGTTGCGCACCGCCAAGAAACGATTGCATCGGCGTCACGTGTGATTGTGCTTGCTAGTGGCAAGGTAGCATCTGAACATCCGGCATCATCGTCGTGCGACCACTCGCACGGGCCCGCACCCATGTCCACCGAGCGCTGATACTAATGAAACGCTGCGCGTCCTTTGTACTACTCGCTGCAATCTCCGCGTCTTCGTCGGCAACCCAAGCGGCGTTTCTAGACGTCTTCCGGACCCGTACCGACATACCGGCCACACCGGCCTCTCCGTTGATCGGAACGGCGATTTGTCCCGACGTGCGTGTTGATGTTCCGCTGGAGTTAGAGGATGTCATTCTTCGGGCAATCTGTGCACATCCGCGCGCGCGCCAAACTTGGTCTGTCATCCGCGCACGAGCCGCTGCTGTCGGATCGGCACGGACCGCCTATCTTCCGTCGCTCAACGCAAGCACTCACATTCAGCGTGACACCGTTTCGGCGAGGTACGACTACAGCGTCTCTGGCCTCGGTTCGGTCGACAATTCCCGGACAACATCGTCTATGCAAAGCTCGCTTGATCTGGGTTGGCTGCTCTTCGATTTCGGTCAGCGTGGTGCGAGCATTCAGCAAGCTCACGCACTGCTAGCCGCAGCCAATGCGAACCATGACGAAGCGCTTCAAACGATCTTCTTCGACGCAGCACATGCCTTTTACGCCGTCCGCGACGCGCAGGCCGCCGCTCGCACAGCGAATCTGAACGAGGAGGTTGCGCACAGAAGCCTAGTCATTGCGCAGGCGAAGCACCAGTCTGGCGTAGGATTCCTAACCGACCAACTGCAAGCCCGGACGGCCTATCGCCGAGCGATACTGGATCGCATTTCCGCCGAAGGCAGTCTACGCGTGGCAGCAGGTGTGTTGTCGGTTGCAATGGGGCTCGACGCTAACGTACCTGTGAGGATTGCGTCAGCCAAAGCGATGCCGAGCGAACATGTCATTCAGGCGGGTGTCGACTTGCTCATCGACGAGGCGAAAGCACGTCACCCCAAGCTTATCGCGGCACGCGCAATGCTCGATGCGGCGCAAGCGGACATCGATGCTGCTCGTGCTCAAGGTCGACCCACGATTTCACTCGTCGCCAAACGGATTGTGAACACCCCTTTGCATGGACAGCGTTCGGAATACGTGGAGTTGACCCTGTAATCCCGGACACAGCGTCACACTAAGGTTGCTGAATCCATTGAGCGCCGGAACTCGCGAGGCGAGCGGTACTTCAGCGCGCTATGGGGATGCTTCTCGTTGTAATGCTCGAACGCGATGGCCAAGTTGCGTGCAGCAGTCGCTGCGTCCGGCTTTGGCATGAAGGCAACGTAGTCGCGCTTCATTGTCTTCACGAAGCTCTCGGCCATCCCGTTACTTTGCGGGCTGCACACCGGCGTGGTCAATGGCTTCAGGCCGATGGCCGCTGCAAACCGGCGTGTATCGTCGGCCGTATAGCCCGAACCGTTGTCACTCAGCCACTCGATTTCGGACGGTGTATGCAGCTCGTTGCCAAACCGATTTTCCACTGCTGCCAGCATGACGTCGCGCACGATGTCGCCGCTGTGACCTGCCGTCGTAGCCGCCCAGCTCATCGCTTCGCGGTCGCAGCAGTCAAGCGCGAATGTCACTCGAAGCGGCTCGCCGTTGTCGCAGCGGAACTCGAAGCCGTCCGAGCACCATCGCTGATTGCTGCGCGCGACGGCCACCTTGCCATCGTGCCGACGTTGCGGCCGAGGCGGGGCTGGACGCCGTTGCATCAGCAGACCGTGAGTGCGCATGATGCGATAGATGCGCTTCGCATTGAACGGCACCTGTCCGGCAGCAATGCGTTCATTGCGCAGCGAGCCCCACACCCGGCGATAGCCATAGCTGGGCAAATCGCCGACGACTCGGCGGATTTCCTCGACCACGCTCGCATCGTCCGTCTGCCGCGATTGACGGCCATCGCGCCACGTCACCGGACGCGACAGTCGTGCCGATACGTTCGAGCGCGACACGCCGAGAACTTCACAAACCAGTTTCACTGGTCGTCCTCCGGCAGCGAGGGCGAGTGCGCTATCCATTTTTTTGCTCGGCCATACTCGACTGCTTCGCGGAGAATCTCGTTCTCCATGGTCTTCTTGCCGAGCATCCGCTGCAGCTCACGAATCTGCTTGAGGGCATCGGCCAGCTCTGATGCAGGGACCACTTCCTCTCCAGCCTTGACCGCCGACAGACTCCCGTCCTGGTACAGCTTGCGCCAGTGGAACAGCTGGTTCGGGTTCACGCCGTGCTGGCGCGCAACCATCGAAACCGACTTCCCCGGTTCGAAACTCTCGCGAACCATCGCCAGCTTCTGCTCCGCCGTCCAGCGCCGCCGACGCTCCGGGCCCGTCAACACTTCCATCACTTCCTGCCTGGTGTTAGTCAAAAACACAGTCTTATGCCTACCCGCTAGTTTAAGTGAGAGGCTATGTCCGGTGTTTCAGGGGGCTGCTCCAATACGCATCCGTTTCTCGTCTCAGTAGCAGCGTGGTCGGTCTCCAGCTGACAATCCCGCTATTTGAAAAGCTCTACTCCGGCCAGCGCGTCGCATATGCATTGGCCCGCGCCGACGAACGGGAAGCCGACTTGCGGAACACCGAATTACTGGTATCGTCGGAAGTCTGGAGGAGCTATCACGAACTGCAAGCTGCGTCGGCCAATTTGACGAACGCACGAGAACTCGTTGACGATGCCTCTCGCTCACTCGACATCGCTCGTGGACGCTACAAAGAGGGCGTCGGCACATTTACCGAACTGCTGAATGCGCAGACGGCATTCTTCGATGCAGAGAAACAACGGGTGATCGCCGTGTCGAAATGGAGGATTTCGCGTCTCCGGCTCGCGGCCGGTCTCGGCAATCTGAGACTATGGCCGTCGGACTGAACGAGATTAGCAACGCTTCGCATCGGAATTTCAGTGTTCGCGATCGGTTAGCTAATCCAACGTCTCCGAACCGATACGTCAGCACCCCCTTGCTCACACTCTGATGAAGCACGTTCCCGTGCGACTGCAGGAAGATAACCCTGCGCGACAGCTTTGTAGATCGCATGCGCGCGATTGTGCGCATTCAACGTGCGAAGGATATTGCCGATATGGTTGTCGACTGTTCCCTCGGCAAGCCTCAACGTAGACGCGATGACTTTAGTTGGATAGCCGATGCACAGTAGCGATAGCACTTCGCGCTGACGATTTGTCAAACGCTCCAACGCATTTGGTCCCAATTGAATGTCGGGAAAACTCGGTCGACCCTCGAACACGGACTGCAACGCCGCGGTGAAATCGTCGATCGGCGCCAGCTTGTCGATGTAACCGACCATCCCCAGTCGCTTTGCTTCGCTAAGCCAAAAAGAGCGATGGAGCGACGTCACGGCCACGCATCGATTTGCAGCGCCTCGCTCGCAAAATTGCCGCACGAGCGCCATGCCTTGTTCACCTTGACCATCGAGATCGATAAAAATCCGAAACCATCCGCAGCTATGGCGAAGCTCCTTCGTGGCACTTTCAGCGCAATTGCAAACGGTTGATCTCACACGGTCGTCAATCATCGCCAGTTTAATTTGCATTGCATGAGCGACGATAGGTTGAAATTTGACCAGCAGAACCGGGAGTGTCTGATCGCATATCGTTTCGTTGTCCATGGTTCTCGCGTCCTCATAGGATGGCTGGCTCGGCACATTGATCCAACCGTGACACGTCACCCATCTCAAAACAACGGGAAGTCACTATGTGTCGCTGCGATCGAAATGTGAAAGACGTGCCCGATCATCGAACATGCGCCTATGCTGAACGACTCGAAGCCGCGCGAGGACTGGCGATGACATGGAAAAAGGAGCCGACGCGAATTTGAAGCGGAGCCGGACAGGAGTGGTCGGATACTACGTCCAGGACTGTTGCGAATGGCAAACTCACCAGTGTGCGCGTTACTTCATGCCATAACGCGTGGGACCATGCGAGTCTAACCGCGCTCGGGAGGTCTTAATGCTCCGATCGAAGCATAAGGAGAGCCAGATACCCCCGCTATCGTCATTACCCCAATTGTAGGTGCCAGCGAACGCAAACCGAACGCTAGCCGCACTGACATTGACATCGCACTATGAGCGACGGATGCGCTGGGCGCGTCATAAGCATGTCAACTGGGCGCTGCCCATCGCCACGACCATGATCCAGGGGACCGGATACCCGCTCGCGCTGACCAGGGTGACCGCCCGCATGCGCAACAGAATCCATGGCGACGCCGGTCGTCACCAGTGAGCGACCGAAGTAACCCCAAGGCACAAAAGAAAAAAGCGCCCTCGTGGCGCTTTTCCGTTGGCGCGATCGCTGCGGCTTCGCCGTCTGTCGATTCTCGCCCCCCGAAACCGTCCGTCGACGGTGACCGGAAAGATGCTCCGGATTAAAAAACGTCCGCCGCCGCCCGATTACTGCTTCCCCCGGTCGGACGACGGAACGTTGCTTATGCCGCAAGTCTGTCGCATGCATTTGTTGTACCGACGATGTTTGGCCCCGCCGTGCATGCAGACACTCCGCGGCCGGCACGATGATACGTGCCGGCTACGCCAACCCCGCGCTTTGTTTTCTGCTACCCCGTAGAACTTATCTATTCTTTTCATTTTTTCAACTTGTGGGGTGAAGAATAGAGATTGCCAGAACCGGATGTCAATCGTTTTAAACGCTATTTTCTGACGATTCAAGGGTTTTCCTTATCGCCCCGCGACGCCGCGCATGCGCGGCGCATTGCGTCGAGGTCGCCGGTCAAACAGGGCAGGATCGATGCGCGCGGCGGCGCGCGATCAGTTCGCGTCGACGCGGTATCCTTGCTGGCGCAACAATTCGAGCACGCCGCGCTGGCCGCCCAAATGCAGCGCGCCGATCGCCACGAATACCGGCCGGTTCGGCGCGGCGATTGCCGTCATCCGTGCAACGAAGCGCCGGTTGCGCTCGTGCAGGATCTTGTTGTCGATCGACGCCGACAGCGCCTTCGAACGGGCAAGCCGCTCGCTCTTCGCAACCGCCCACGCGGAGATCGCGTCGGCGTCGCCAATTTGCCACAGCCGGTGCAGCGCCTTGATGTCGTCGGCGTTCTGCGCAGGGGTTTGCACCATGTCCTGCGCGAGCATCTCGCGCTGCTCGGCAAGCGTGAGCCCCGTGAACGCGCGCATCTGCTCGGCGAGCGTCTCGAGCCCGATCACGCGGCCGCCCTTCTTCTTCAGGAACACGTTCTGCAGTTGCGCCTCGGTGCCGAACTCCGTCTGCAGGCCAGCCGACAGCGAATCGTAGGTCTCGACGACCAGCGCGGCGAGCCACGGGCGCATCCGGCGGATCTCCGTCAGCGCAGCCGGATTGCCGCGCAGCCGCGCGGCGAGCCGCTGCCACAGCGGCTCAGGCAGCAGACGCTGCAGGCACGGGTACCGGCACACGCCGTACTTCGACACGTCGTCCTGCGATTCGAGCAGGTCGTCCGGCGACAGCTCCAGCGCGAGCGTCGGCGACGCGGCGAGCGCCGCGAGAATCGGCGGCCGGAACGGCTGGGCAGGCGGATAGTCGGACGGGTCGCCCGTATGCAGTGTGCCGAGCACGTACAGCGTGACCTTGCCCTTCGTCGCGACATAGAACGGCATGCGCGCAGGCTGCACGCGCACCGTGCCGCGCGCGACCGTGCCGTTCGGCCCGGACGGCGCGTGAAACCCCGGCAGGCTCACGCCGGGCGGCGGGACCTGCGACGGATGGATCGGCGAACTCGCCGGCGCGCGCCCTTCGGCACGCGCGGCGTCGACCGGGACCAGCACGCTGGCGGCCACGCATGCGCCGGCCAGCGCCGCGCCCGTGACCGTGCGCACGCTCCAGCGACGTGCGTTGCGGCACGCGCGCATCACGTGCGCGCGGCCGGCCTCCGAGCGGCGCGCGCGAGGCGCGCGCGCCGCCACACCATCAGGCATTCGCCTCCCCCACCTCCTCGGCGCGATGGCAGGCCACGCGGCGTCCGTCGACGTCGCGCAGCTGCGGTTCCTCGACACGGCAGCGCTCGACCGCATACGGGCAGCGCTGGTGAAACGCGCAGCCCGGCGGCGGATTGAGCGGCGACGGCAGCTCGCCCTGCAGCTTGATCTGTACGCGGCGGTCTTCCTCGAAGATCGCCGGCGTCGCCGACATCAGCGCGCGCGTGTACGGATGCCGCGGCCGCGCGTAAATCGTCGCCTTGTCGCCGAGCTCGGCGACGCTGCCGAAATACATCACCATCACGTCGTCCGCGACGTGCTCGACCACCGCCAGGTTGTGCGAGATGAACACGTAGCTCGTCTTGAACTGCTCCTGCAGATCCATGAACAGATTCAGGATCTGCGCCTGGATCGACACGTCGAGCGCGGACACCGGCTCGTCGGCGACGACGATCCGCGGATCGAGGATCATTGCGCGCGCGATCGCGACACGCTGGCGCTGCCCGCCCGAGAACATGTGCGGATAGCGCTTCGCATGCTCGGGCCGCAGGCCGACCGTGCGCATGATCTGCGCGATGCGCGCGGCACGCTCCGCGGCGCTCAGGTTCGCGTTGATCTCGAGCGGCTCCGACAGCGTCTGCTCGACGGTCTTGCGCGGATTCAGCGACGCGAACGGATTCTGGAACACCATCTGTACGCGTCGGCGCAGATCGGCGACCGTCTCGCGGTTCGCGCCGGCGACGTCCTTGCCGTCGATCGTCAGATGCCCCGACGTCGGCGTCTCGATCATCGTGAGCTGGCGCGCGAGCGTCGATTTCCCGCAGCCCGACTCGCCGACCACGGCGAGCGTCTTGCCGCGCCTGAGCGTAAACGACACGCCGTTCAGCGCCTTCACCGTGCCCTGCCCGAACATTCCGCGCTTGACCGTGTAGTGCTTCGCGAGCTGGTCGGCCACCAGCACCGCTTCCTCGTCGTGCGAAGCAGCACGCGTTTCGTGGACAGCATTCATCGTGCGCCTCCAGTCAGGTCGAGGTTGGAAACATTGAGCGGCTTGATGCAGCGCGCGCGCATCGCATCGTTGCCGGCAACCAGCGTGTCGAGCGCCGGACGCGCCTTGCGGCAATCGTCGACGACGTACTTGCAGCGCGGCGCGAACAGGCAGCCGGACGGGCGATCATCGCGGCCCGGCACCATGCCCGGCAATGCGGCAAGGCGCCGCGCACCCTTATTGTGCTCGGGAATTGCGGCAAGCAGCGCTTCGGTGTACGGATGATGTGGTTCGCGGAAGATGTCCGGCACGCGATTGGTCTCGATGACCTCGCCCGCGTACATCACCGCGACGCGCTGCGCGACTTCCGACACCACGGCCAGGTCGTGCGAGATCAGCACGAGCGCCATCCCGCGCTCCTTCTGGAGTTTTACCAGCAGATCCATGATCTGCGCCTGGATCGTCACGTCGAGCGCGGTGGTCGGCTCGTCCGCGATCAACAGCTTCGGATTGCATGCGACCGCCATCGCGATCATCACGCGCTGGTTCATGCCGCCCGACATCTGGTGCGGGAACGCCGCGATGCGATTCTTCGCATCCGGAATGCCGACCTGGTCGAGCAGTTCGAGCGCGCGCCGGTGCAGCGCGTCGCCGCGCAGGCCTTCGTGCAGCTTCAGCACCTCCTTGATCTGGTAGCCGACCGTGTAGCTCGGGTTCAGGCTCGTCAGCGCGTCCTGGAACACCATCGCGATGTCCTTGCCGACGATCGCGCGGCGCGCCTTCGGCGACGCCTTCAGCAAATCCACGCCGTTGAACGTGATCTCGTCGGCGGTCACCTTGCCCGGTGCGTCGATCAGGCCCATCAGCGCCATCATCGTCACGCTCTTGCCCGAGCCCGATTCGCCGACGACGCCCACCACCTCGCCCGGCGCGATCGACAGGTTGATCCGGTCGACTGCGGGCAGGCCGTTGAAGTTCACCGCGAGATTGCGGATAGTCAGTAGATCTTGGCTCATGGTCATGCCATCCGCTTCAGTTTGGGATCCAGCGCGTCGCGCAGCCCGTCGCCGAGCAGGTTGATCGCGAGCACCGAAATCAGGATCGACAGGCCGGGCATCGTCACGATCCACCACGCGTTGTCGATGTAGTCGCGCGCGGACGCGAGCATCGCGCCCCACTCGGCGGTCGGCGGCTGCACGCCGAGGCCGAGGAAGCCGAGCGCGGCCGCATCGAGAATGGCCGACGAGAAGCCGAGCGTCGCCTGCACGATCAGCGGCGCCGTGCAGTTCGGCAGCACTTGCGAGAACATCAGGCGCAGCGTGCCGGCGCCGGCCACGCGCGACGCCGTCACGTACTCCTTTTGCAGCTCGCCGAGCGCCGACGCGCGCGTGAGACGCACATAGGCCGGCAGCGCGACGATCGCGATCGCGAACATCGTGTTGGTGAGGCCCGGCCCGATGATCGCGACGACCGCGACTGCGAGCAGCAGCGACGGCAGCGCGAGCAGCACGTCCATGATGCGCATCACCGGCGTGTCGGCCCACTTCTGGAAGAACGCGGCGATCAGCCCGAGCACGATGCCGGGGATCAGCGCGAGCACGACCGACACGAAGCCGATCCAGAACGACATCCGCGCGCCGAACATCAGCCGCGACAGGATGTCGCGACCCGCTTCGTCGGTGCCGAGGATGAACTGCCAGTTGCCGCCGGCGAGCCACGCGGGCGGGATTTTCACGTAGTCGCGGTACTGCTCGACCGGGCTGTGCGGCGCGATCAGCGGCGCGAAGATCGCGACCAGGATCAGCAGCAGCACGACGATGCCGGCGCCGACGGCGCCGCGGTTGCGCGAGAAGTTGGCCCAGAACTCGCGCAGCGCGAGCGCACGGCCGCCGGCCGGCGCGGATTCGGTCGGCAGAGTATTTTGCAGATTGCTCATGGCATTACCTCGTGTGGCGGATGCGCGGATTCAGCACGCCGTACAGCAGGTCGACGACCAGGTTCACGACGATCACGAGCGTCGCGATCAGCAGGATGCCGCCCTGGACGACCGGATAGTCGCGGCGGCCGATCGCATCGATCAGCCACTTGCCGACGCCGGGCCACGAAAAGAGCGTCTCGGTCAGCACGGCGCCAGCAAGCAGCGTGCCGATCTGCAGGCCGATCACGGTGACGACCGGAATCAGCGCGTTGCGCAGCGCATGCACGACGACCACGCGCGCGGGCGACAGCCCCTTCGCGCGGGCTGTGCGGATGTAATCCTCGCGCAGCACTTCGAGCATCGACGAGCGCGTCATCCGCGCGATCACCGCGAGCGGGATCGTGCCGAGCACGATCGATGGCAGGATCAGGTGGCTGACCGCGGACTTGAACGAGCCTTCGTCCGGCGCAAGCAGCGCGTCGATCAGCATGAAGCCGGTCGGATGCGGGAAGTCGTATTCGACGGCGATGCGGCCCGACACGGGCGTCCAGCCGAGATACGACGAAAACACCATGATGAGAATGAGCCCCCACCAGAAGATCGGCATCGAATAGCCGGTGAGCGCGGTGCCCATCACGCCGTGATCGACGACCGAGCCGCGCCGCAACGCGGCGATCACGCCGGCCGGCAGGCCTACGACGAGCGCGAACACGAGTGCGCACAGCGACAGTTCGACGGTCGCCGGGAAGCGCGCGAAGAACTCGCCCGCGACGCTGGTGTTGGTGATGATCGACATGCCGAGGTCGCCATGCAGCGCCCGGCCGATGTAGTGCAGATACTGCACGGGCAGCGGCTGGTCGAGCCCGAGGCGTTTCATGGCCTCAGCATGCATCGCCGGATCGACGCCGCGCTCGCCCATCATCACTTCGATGGGATCGCCCGGTATCAGGTGAATCAGCGCAAACGCCAGGATGGTGATGCCGATGAAAGTCGGAATCACCATGCCCACGCGGCGCAACACGAATGTAAACATGATGCGTCTCGTATTTTCTTGTGGGAAATGTGCGACCGGCGACGAGGAGCTTTTGGCCCCTCGCCGCCGGATGAGTTCAAGCCGGTCTTCTCGATGACGACAGCTTAGGTCAGGCCGGTTACTTCACGCTGACACCGTCGAAACGCGCGTAGCCGAGCGGTTCGATCCGCATGTCGACCACGTTCTTGCGTACCGGCTGGTAGACCGTCGAGTTCGCGATCGGCGAGAACGGCAGCTGCTGCGCGAAGATCTGCTGCGCCTGCGTGTAGATCTTCGTGCGTGCGTCCTGGCCCGTCGTCGTGCGGCCCTTCTGGACCAGATCGTCGAACGGCTTGTAGCACCAGTGCGAGAAGTTGTTGCCCTTGATCGCCTCGCAGCCGAGCAGCGTACCGAGCCAGTTGTCCGGGTCGCCGTTGTCGCCCGTCCAGCCGATCAGCATCGTGTCCTGCTCGCCCGTGTGCGCGCGCTTGATGTACTCGCCCCATTCATACGTGACGATCTTCGCCTTCACGCCGATCTTCGCCCAGTCCGCCTGGATCATCTCCGCCATCAGGCGCGCGTTCGGGTTGTATGCGCGCTGCACCGGCATCGCCCACAGCGTGATGTCGAAACCGTTCGGATAACCGGCCTTCGCGAGCAGCGCCTTCGCCTTCGCGGTGTCGTACGCGGCCATCTTCAGGTTCTTGTCGTACGACCATTGGGTCGGCGGCATCGGCGCGCTCGCAGCCTGGCCCGCGCCCTGATACACGGATTCGAGGATCGCCTTCTTGTTGATCGCCATGTCGAGCGCCTGGCGCACTTCGAGCTTGTCGACCGGCTTGTGCTCGACGTTGTACGCGAGGTAGCCGAGGTTGAAGCCCGGCTGCGACGGCATGTCGATGTTCGAATCGGCCTTCAGCGTCGCGATGTCGGCCGGACGCGGATAGCTCATCACCTGGCATTCGTTGCGCTTGATCTTCTGCACGCGCACGCCCGGATCCGGCGTGATCGAGAAGATCAGCTTCGAGATCTTCACTGCGCCCTTCTTCCAGTAATCAGGATTCCCGTCGAACCGGATCGTCGCGTCCTTCGTGTAGCTGCGGAAGATGAACGGGCCCGTGCCGACCGGCTTCTGATTGATGTCGGCGGCCTTGCCGGCCTTCATCAGCTGATCCGCGTATTCGGCCGACAGGATCGACGCGAATTCCATCGCCATGTTCTGGATGAACGGCGCGTTCGGCTGGGACAGCGTGAACTTCACGGTGTACGGATCGACCTTCTCGACCTTCGTGATCAGCTTGTCGAGGCCCATGTCGGTGAAGTACGGGAACGATACCGGGTATGCCTTGCGGAACGGCTGGTTCGGGTCGAGCATGCGCTCGAACGAGAACACGACGTCGTCCGCGTTGAATTCGCGCGTCGGCTTGAAGAAATCGGTCGTGTGGAACTTGACGCCGTGGCGCAGGTGGAACGTGTACTCCTTGCCGTCGGACGATACGTCCCATTTCTCGGCGAGGCCCGGTTCGACCTTGGTGCCGCCGCGCTCGAATTCGACGAGGCGGTTATAGACGGTGAACGTGGCGGCGGTGAAATCGACGCCGGTCGTGAATTGCGCGGAATCGAAACCCGCCGGGCTGCCTTCTGAGCAGTAGACGAGCGTTTTGTTCGGAATCTGTGCGAATGCAGAGCCCGCGACGCCGAGCGATGCCGCTGCCACGCCTGCAATGGCGGTAACACGCAGGGTGTGCAACAGACGGTTGTATTCCATGTTTCCTCCAGGTCTCCAGATCGGAACCGGTCCCGCAGGGGGCCGGGGTACGCGGATATTACTTGAGCTAGCGATTTTGCAACAAGCTGGAGAAAAAACTCTTCTACATGCATTCACGCGGGTTTCTGCCGATGTCTCGCGCACGCAAAAGGTGCGGGTGGACGCGGGCGCAGCCATTCCGTTCATCCCGCGCATGTTTCCTTCGACAACTAAACAATTTCCGCGCGCACGCGAACGCGCGTCACGCGGGTTGACCGCGGATTTTCCGGGGATTCGCGTGCATCGTTACGTTTTCTGAAACGATGCATCGCATGCAATACCGAGCGCAGTCGGTCAGGCCGGCGCGTCGAGATCCGCGCTGCGCGCCGGCACGAACGCGACCGCGACGATCGACAGCGCGAGCCCCGCCATCACGTAATAGGTCGGCGCGAGCGGCGTGCCCGTCGCCTTGATCAGCCACGTGACGATGAACTGGCCGAAGCCGCCGAACAGCATCACCGCGACGTTGTACGCGATCGACAGCCCGGTCGAGCGCACGTTGGCCGGAAACAGCTCGGCGATCATCGCGCCGAACGGCCCGTAATAGCCGGCGAGCGTCACCGACAGGATGGCCTGCACCGCGATCAGCCGGCCGATGCTCGGCGCCGCGTCGAGCCATGCGAACAGCGGATACATCAGCGCGAGCGTCAGCACGAGCGACCACAGCGACAGCCCCTTGCGGCCGATGCGGTCCGACCATGCGCCCGCGACCGGCGACAGCACCATCAGCAGCAGGTTGCCGACGATCACCGCATAGAACGACTCCGCATACGGCAGCTTCAGCTGCTTCACCGCGAAGGTCGGCAGATAGCTGATCAGCACGTAGATGGTCACCGTCAACGCAATCACCGAGCCGAGTCCGCACAGCACCTCGCGCGGGTGGCGCGTGAACACTTCGCCGAGCGTCGCACGCCGCCCGCTTTGCTGCGCATGGAGAAATGCTTCGGAATCCGCGAGATGACGGCGGATGTAGAACCCGATCGGGCCGATCACGAGCCCGAGGATGAACGGCACGCGCCAGCCCCAGCTGCGCAGTGCGTCGGGCGACAGCCCGCGCGTGACGGCTGCGCCGACCAGCGCGCCGATCAGCAGCGCGGCGGCCTGGCTCGCCATCTGCCAGCTGCCGTAAAAGCCGCGTTTCGAGAACGGCGCGGCTTCGATCAACAACGCGGTCGCGCTGCCGAATTCACCGCCGGCGGAGAAGCCTTGCAGCAGGCGTCCGAGCACGATCAGCAGCGGACCGCCGATGCCGATCGCCGCGTACGGCGGTGCGATCGCGAGCAGGAAGATGCCGGCCGTCATCAGCAGGATCACGAGCGAAAGCGCGGCCTTGCGGCCCGCGCGGTCCGCATAGAGGCCGAACACGATGCCGCCGATCGGGCGCATGAAGAACGCGACGCCAAACGTCGCGGTGGTGAGCAGCAGCGACGAGTATTCGCTGGACGTCGGAAAGAACAGCTCGGCGATCACGACCGTCATGAAGCCGAACACCGTGAAGTCGTACCACTCGAGCGCGTTGCCGATCACGGCCGCCGCCACCGCGCGCCGGTTCAGCGCACGCTCGGGCCGCACCGTTTTCGTTGAGTTCGCAATCGTCGCCATGCGTGCCTCGTCCTCGTAAGTTCGCCGTGTCGGCCGGTGCGGCGCGCAAAGTGGCCGCGGCGCGCTGGTGTGCAGCGAGTGTAGAAAGCGACGGAACCGATTTCAAGCATAAAAAACGCCCGCCATCGTCCGATGGCGGGCGTTGTGCGGTTTTCGCCACATTGCGGCATTGCACGATGCCGCGACGGGCATCAGCCCATTTTCGAGAACGCGCTGCACCAGCCCTTCGCCGACACCTGCTTGCCGGGGAACGCGCCGCACGGGCCCGAAGCCGAGCCCTTCTTGCCCTGGTACAGCATGCAGGCCGCGCAATCCTGGCCCGCTGCGTATTTCGGATACTTCGTCTTGTCGACCTTCGTCGCATCGGCCTTGTAGCCGAGCGCCACGGCGGTCGGATCGGTTTCCGACAGCATCGGCGCATCGGCCAGCGCTTCGCGCGACAACGCCAGCGCGGACACCGCGCCAATGCTCGTGATCAGGAAACTCCGACGGGTTGCTTTCATGGGGACTCGCTCCAACGTTATCGGTTTGAAAGCCGTTCTGGCGACGGCGCTCAACAGAATAACCGCCAAGCGCACGAATGTGCGCGCCGAAATGCCGGAGATAAGGGAATTCACACGGCGGGCCCGCACGCGCGGGCCGACGCCGTCACGCGCGGGACGTCATGTCGCCGACGCGCTGCGCGAGCGCGAGCGATGCGGTCAGCCCCGGCGACTCGATCCCGAACAGGTTCACGAGCCCGCGCACGCCGTGCTGCGCGGCGCCTTGCACGATGAAGTCGGCCGGCGGCTCGCCGGGCCCTGCGAGCTTCGGCCGGATGCCGGCGTACGCCGGCTGCAGCGCGCCGTCGGGCAACGCAGGCCAATACGCGCGGATCGATGCATAGAACGCCGGCGCGCGCGCCGGATCGACTTCGTAACGCAGCGCATCGACCCATTCGACGTCCGGCCCGAAGCGCGCCTGCCCGCCGAGATCGAACGTCAGGTGCACGCCGAGCCCGGCCCGGTCGGGCATCGGATAGACCAGATGCGAGAACGGCGCACGTCCCGACAGACTGAAATAGTTGCCGCGCGCGAGATAGAGCGGGGGTACCCAGCGCGAGTCGAGGCCGCGCGTGCGGCGGGCGAGCGCCTGCGCACCGAGACCCGCGCTGTTGATCACGCAGGCGGCTTCGATCTCGGTCGGCGCATCGCCGCCCGTGCGCACGACGAAGCGGCCGCCGCGCAGCACGTCGATCGATTCGACCGGGGACTTCAGCGCACACATCGCGCCGTGGCGCTCGGCTTCGCCGAGCAGCGCGAGCATCAACTGGTGGCTGTCGACGATGCCGGTGCTCGGCGAGAACAGAGCCTCGACGCATTCGAGCGCCGGCTCGAGCGTCTGCGCCTCGGTGCGCGTGAGCGGCATCAGGTCCAGCACGCCGTTTTCCGCCGCGCGCGCGGCGATCGCCTTCAACTGCTTCACCTGCGCGGCGCTCGTCGCGACGAGCAGCTTGCCCACGCGCCGATGCGGCACGTGGTGCGTGTCGCAGAATTCGTACAGAAGATCGCGCCCGTGCACGCACGACGTCGCCTTCAGCGAGCCGCGCGGATAGTACAACCCCGCGTGAATCACCTCGCTGTTGCGCGAGCTCGTGCCCGTGCCGATCGCGTCGGCCGCATCGAGCACGATCGTCTCGCGCCCGCGCAGCGAGAGTTCGCGTGCGATCGCCAGACCGACGACGCCCGCGCCGATCACCACACAATCCGTCTGCTCCATAGCGTTACGTATCGCTCACGCATCGAGGGGAGAGATTGGAATTGTACGTCCCGGTTCGCCCGCCTGCCGATGCACGCGCATCCATGTATACGCGCGCCGCGGCTCAGAATCCGATCGGCCGGCGTTTCGCCGCGCCCTCGTCCGCGCGAATGTCGGACGGAGCGATTACGTCGCGGCCGGCGAGCCGCGCGGCGCCGAACGCGTGCAGCAACGCGCGGCGCATCGTGCGCGGCGGCGTCGCGGCCAGCACGTCGAGCACGTCGTCGTCGAGCGTGTCCGGGAAGCGCCGCCCCCACGCATGCGACGAGCGAATCTCGTCGTAGATCGTCCGCGCGATCCGCCGCGCGCCCGCGGCATCCGGCGGCGCGATCTCGTACACGTTCATCCGGTTCAGCAGCGGCTCCGGAATCGCATGCGCATCGTTCGCGGTCGCGATCCAGATCACGTTGCCCGCGTCGATCGGCACTTCGGCGAATTCGTCGACGAACGCGCGCGCGGTGTCATGCTCGAGCAACGCGTACAGCGCGCCGAGCGGATCGTATTGCGCGTCGCTGCCGGCCTTGTCGATCTCGTCGACTGCGATCACGGGATTCGCATAGCTGCCGTTGACAAGCGCATCGAACACCTTGCCGGGCTTCGCGTTCTTCCACTGCGACGACGCACCCGACAGGATCCAGCCGGCCGTCAGCGAACTCATCGGCACGTAGTGATAGGCGGTGCCGAGCAACTGCGCAAGCGCCTTCGCGAAATGCGTCTTGCCGATCCCGGGCGGCCCGAGCAGCAGGATCGGCATCAGTTCGAGCCGGTCCTCCGTCTCGAGGCACAGCGCGACCTGCTTGCGCACGTCGCCGAGCGGCTCGGTGAAATTGGGCAGCGCGTCGTCGAGTTCGTCGAACGACGGCATCCGGTTCGGCTTCACGCAAAAGCGCAGATTGCCGGTCTTGAGCATCCGCTCGTAAGTGGCGCGCAGTGCATCGCTCGCGCTCTCGTTCAGGTCGTTCAATGCGGTTTCGACCTGCTCCAGGTCGTACACCGTGCTGAAGGACGCCACCGCCAGTTCCTGTTTCACCATCGCCGTCGTCATACCAACCTCGCTGCTGCTGCCGTTGCACACTCATCAGACCCTTACGATTTCAGTGTAGCGATCCCGCACGCGCGTGCAAGCAAGCAGCCGCACGCGTCTGCTGCTAACACAACGCGTGCCTGCAGCGTCGGGCCGCGCGGCGTATGATCGACGGTTCACCGGCCGGTGCGGCGCGCTTCGTTTCGATGGATTGCCGATGTCCGCTGCCGCTGCCGAACCGCGCGACGGTACCGGCGCCGCCCGCGCTGGCGCAGCCGTCGACGCCGCACTCGGGTCGCACCGCGCGACTCGCGCGTTCCGGCCGAACGCGGTGCCGCGCGACACGCTCGAGGCGATCCTCGAAGCTGCAAGCCGCGCGCGCACGCGGCCTCGACACCTGCCCGCGAGCCGCGTTCGTGCCGTTTCACCGGATCGTCGCCAAGCATGTCGACATCCCCGCGAACGAACAGCGCGTTTGCGGAATGTCGCTCGTCCATGCGGACCGCGACGCGATCGAGAACCGCCTCGTCACCGAGCGCGCCGGCGTGGCCGGGTTCGCGCGCCTTTATGCTTGAAAACGCGCGGCGTGCACCTACCTTCCGATCAGGACCGGATCGTGCTGCGAACCTGCCGCGACGATTCCGGTCACACCACCGCCCAGATCGATCGGGCGTAAGATGTGCGTCCGTTCCCCGCTATCCCGCGTTTCCGGAGAAGTTCGATGCTGAAACACGGCCTGGCCGTCCTGCTCGCGAGCGTCGCGCTCGCCGCCCATGCGCAAAGCCCCGCACCGGCGGCCGTCGCGTGGGAGATCCAGGTGGTGCGCGACGGTCAGACGATCGACACGTTCCAGCAGCGCACCACCGTCGGTCAGACCCGCACCGACACTCACCGCTATCCGTCCGCCGTGCCCGTCGGCTGCGGCAATGCCGCGCGCGTCGTGCCGACCGAACGCTCGCGCTCCGTGACTGTCGCGCCGCTCGCTGTCGACGACGCAGCACACACCGTGTCGCTCGCGCTCGACGTGCAGGAAACCCTCGACGACGAAACCGCAACGCGCAGCGATCCATGCGTGCCCGCGTCGCCGCGACAGATCGTCGCGAGCCATCCGGGCCTCGCGGTCGGCGCCGACGCGTGGACCGACTGGACGCTCGTCGAGCAGCATCCGCATCTCGTGTACCGCGTGCGTGCGCACGTCGCAAAGGACTGAGCGCCATGTCCGCAGACGCCCTGTCCTTGCCGTTCGCCGAACCGCACGCCGCCCCCGACGAAATCACCGCGGTCAGCTGGAACCTGCACAAGGGCCGCTCGCCGCTCGGCTTCACCGCGTGGAACGCGATGCGCAACTGGATGCAGTCGACGCACGCCGACGTGTATTTTCTGCAGGAAGCGATGGCGCGCCGCATGCCCCGTCCGATGCTCGCCGCCGGATTCGGCGCGCCGATGGACGACGCGGTCGATGACGTATGGCACTGCCAGGCCACCGAGATCGCGCAAGCGCTCGACTGGCAGATCGCGCTCGGGCCGAACGTGTTCAAGCCGTCGTGGCGGCACGGCAATGCAATCCTGTCGCCGCATCCGCTCGATCTCGGCGGCCGCTGGGACATCTCCGCGCACCGCTTCGAGCGGCGCGGGCTGCTGGTCGCGCGCGCGACGCTCGCCGGCTCGCGCCCCGTCACGCTGCTGTGCGCGCACCTCGCGCTCACGCGCGCCGCGCGGCTGCGCCAGATGCACTGGATCGCGCACTGGATCGTGCGCAACGCGGGCGACGATCCGCTCGTGCTCGCCGGCGACTTCAACGACTGGCGCAACGATTCGGTCGCGCTGTTCGGCGAAATCGGGCTGTCCGAGGTCGCGACACTGCTCGGCCAGTCGGGTCGCACGTTCCCCGCATTCTCGCCGGCGCTCGCGCTCGACAAGATGTTCGTGCGCGGACTGACGCCGCTCGAATGGCAGGCGCCGTCCGGCGAAACCGCGTGGCTGTCGGACCACCTGCCGTATATCGCGCGGCTGCGCCTCGATCCCGCACCATCCGCCGCGCCATGACCGCGGCCGTGCGGCGCGCACTCGCCGGCCCGGGCGCGAGCGAGCGCTGAAAGCTCGTTGAAACGATGCGTTGTGCCAAATCCGCGCAGCCGCGCGGGTCAAGCCCGCATCTGCCCCAAGCAGGGTAAAATAGCGAGTTATTCAATCGTCTGTCATCGAGAGGGCGCGTGTCCGACGCGCCGGCCGGCCGATCCGCGATCGGGCCGACGCACTCGGTTTTTTGCCCGTTTTTGGGCCCGTTACACGCGTCCGCTACGCGCGTCCGTTTTCAAAGCCATGAGCAAATACGACACCGCCACCGTCCAATCCGTCCACCACTGGACCGACACGCTTTTCAGCTTCACCTGCACCCGTGAGCCGAGCCTGCGCTTCAACAACGGCGAATTCACGATGGTCGGCCTCGAGGTCGACGGCAAGCCGCTCGCGCGCGCGTACTCGATCGTCAGCCCGAACTACGAAGAGCACCTCGAATTCTTCAGCATCAAGGTCCAGAACGGCCCGCTGACGTCGCGCCTGCAACACCTGAAAGTCGGCGACACCGTGCTGATCGGCAAGAAGCCGACCGGCACGCTCGTCGCCGACAACCTGCTGCCCGGCAAGACGCTGTGGATGCTGTCGACGGGCACGGGCCTCGCGCCGTTCATGTCGATCATCCGCGACCCGGACATCTACGAACGCTTCGACAAGGTGATCCTGACGCACACGTGCCGCCTGAAGGGCGAACTGGCGTACATGGACTACATCAAGCACGACCTGCCGGGCCACGAATACCTCGGCGACGTGATCAAGGAAAAGCTCGTCTACTACCCGACGGTCACGCGCGAAGCGTTCGACAACGAGGGCCGGATCACCGACCTGATCGCGACGGGCAAGCTGTTTACGGATCTCGGCGTGCCGCCGTTCTCGCCGGAAAACGACCGCGTGATGCTGTGCGGCAGCACCGCGATGCTGAAGGACACGACCGAGCTGCTGAAGCAGGCCGGTCTCGTCGAAGGCAAGAACAGCGCACCCGGTCACTACGTGATCGAGCGCGCATTCGTGGACTGATCGATCCCCAAATTTGTGCCGCATCAAGAACCGGAGCGAAAGCTCCGGTTTTTTTTCGTCCGGGCTTGGCGAATTCGTAACAAACTGCGACCATTCCATCTCAAATAGTTACATTTTGATGGGCGCCCCGCAGGTGCTTTCATGTCGGTGTTTTTCCTACAACACCTTCATTCCGATTATTCACATTTACCCTTAAATGGCCGCCCAGCATGACGTTTTCCGTTTTTTTGGGATATTATTCGCCCCGCGTGCTCGCCGATCGGACGAGCCGCGGAGGGTCGGACTCGAACGTTACTAAATGTAACTTTTGTTACCTCGGCATGAGGCGATTCTCTGGCGACGGCCGTCATCGAAGCGACCGTCGATTCACGCAGCCAGCCGGTGTCTGAACCGCTTTCTGACAGCAGGGAGAGTCATGGATACGTCGCTCAACGCGCCCCCCGGCGCTCACGCCCCGTTCCCGTCGAGGCAGCTCGCACACAGCTGCACCGCTACTGCCGTCATGGTCGGCGCCCTCCCCGAACGCGACACGCGCGACGCATCCGCGGCGCGGATCGCGGCGCTGTCCACCGAACTGATGGTCGCCGACGAAGCGGCCCGCCGCCATCTCGCCGGCGAGCTGCATGACGGGCTGGGCGCCGAACTCACCGCCGCGCGCTTCGCGCTCGCAAACGTTCAAACCTGGCTGCCGGCCGATGCGCCGGAGGGCTGCCTGCGCGCGCTCGAACTCGCGCAACGGGCGCTCGACGCCGCGACCGACGCGAACCGCCGGCTGATCGACGAGCGCGATACGCCGGCACTCGACGGCGGCCTCGTCGGCGCGCTGTCGACGTGGGTCGACACGCACGCGGCGCGCACCGGCCTGCGCACGAGCTTCGTGTGCGCGGCGGATGCGCGGCTCACGCAGCTCGGCGGCGCCGGCGCGCTCGCGATCTTCCGCGTCGCGCAGGAAGCGCTGTCGAATGTCGCGAAGCATGCGCGCGCGGCGTCCGCCGACGTACGGATCGACACCAACGGCACACATCTGTCCCTCATCGTTACCGATGATGGGACCGGTTTCCCGCGCGGCCGGCGTGCCGGCTACGGCCTTGCGGGCATGCGCGCCCGCTGCGAGGCATTCGGCGGCAGCTTCGACACCCGCGCGCCGGCTTCGGGCCAGGGCACGCGCGTCACCGCGCGTTTCGCGTGGAATTCGCTGTTCGCGGTGCCGGCCGCCGCGCGCCGCACGTCGCGCTGAGGGTCGCCATGAGTCTGAACATCCTGCTCGTGGACGATCACGCGATCGTCCGGCAAGGGATCCGCCATCTGCTCATCGACCGCGGCGTGGCCCGGGAAGTGACCGAAGCGGAGACCGGCGCCGATGCGGTAGCCGCGATCGATCGCGACACCTTCGATGTGATCCTGCTCGACATCTCGCTGCCGGACACGAACGGCATCGAGTTGCTCAAGCGCATCAAGCGCAAGCTGCCCGCGACGCCGGTGCTGATGTTCTCGATGTACCGCGAGGACCAGTACGCGGTGCGCGCGCTGAAGGCCGGCGCGGCCGGCTATCTGTCGAAGACGGTGAATGCCGCGCAGATGATCGGCGCGATTCAGCAGGTCGCGGCGGGCCGCAAGTACGTGAGCCCGGCGATGGCCGAAGCGCTTGCCGAATACGTGTCGTTCGAGAACGAGCCGCTGCCGCACGAGAAGCTGTCCGACCGCGAGTACCAGACGCTCTGCATGCTCGCGTCCGGCAAGCGTCTCACCGACATCGCGAACACGCTGTCGCTGTCGGTGAAGACGGTCAGCGTGTACCGTTCGCGGCTGCTCGAGAAGATGCGGCTGTCGAACAACGCCGAGCTGACGTTCTACGTGATGAGCAACCGCCTCGTCGACATGGCGCCCGCATCGGGCGCGTGATCCGCCCGGCGTCATCGCGCCGGGACCGGACCTGCATCGCCCGATTCGCCGCGCCCGGCGCCGGCGCGGCCGCCCAATCGCGTGCAAGCGTTTGTTTTGTCGAACGATTCCCGCACGCACCGCTGCGCCGCAGCGAGGCTTTCACGCCAAATCGGCTAAAATTCCGGGTTTTCACTCAGTCGGCGCCGCCGCGTTCGCGCGCGCTGGAGAAACATCCGCAATGTCCCTCTTCCGCAAGAAAAACGTCGATCGCATGATCGCCGGCGCGCACGGCGCCGGGCTCAAGAAAGCACTCGGCGCAATCGATCTCACCTTCCTCGGCATCGGCGCGATCATCGGCACCGGCATCTTCGTGCTGACCGGCACGGGCGCCGTGCAGGCGGGCCCGGCGCTGATGTTGTCGTTCGTGATCGCCGCGATCGCCTGCGGCCTCGCGGCGCTGTCGTATGCCGAGTTCGCGTCGACGATTCCGGTCGCAGGGTCGATCTACACGTACTCGTACGCGACGCTCGGCGAGCTGGTCGCGTGGATCATCGGCTGGGATCTGATGCTCGAATACGGGCTCGCGGCATCGGCCGTGTCGGTCGGGTGGTCCGGCTACCTGCAGTCGCTGCTGCAGGGCTTCGGGCTCACGCTGCCGACCGTGCTGACGGCCGCGCCCGGCGCGATTCCCGGCGTCGTCACGTGGTTCAACCTGCCTGCGTTCCTCGTGATGCTGGTGATCACGACGCTGCTGGCGCTCGGCATCCGCGAGTCGACCCGCATCAACAACGTAATGGTGTTCATCAAGGTCTCGGTGGTGCTGCTCGTGATCGCGGTCGGCCTGTTTCACGTGACGCCCGCGAACTGGAAGCCGTTCATGCCGCACGGCTGGAACGGCGTGTTCGGCGCCGCGGCCGTGATGTTCTTCGCGTTCATCGGCTTCGACGCGGTGTCGTCGGCGGCCGAAGAAGTGAAGAACCCGAAGCGCGACCTGCCGATCGGCATCATCGCGTCGCTCGCGGTGTGCGCGGTGCTGTACGTGACGGTTGCGGCAGTCGCGACCGGCATCGTCCCGTCTGCGCAGTACGCGAACGTGTCGCACCCGATCTCGTATGCGCTGCAGATCGCCGGCGAGACGTGGGTTGCGGGCTTCATCGACCTCGGCGCGGTGCTCGGGATGCTGACCGTGATCCTCGTGATGAGCTACGGCCAGACGCGGATCATCTTCGCGATGTCGCGCGACGGGCTGCTGCCGGCCACGCTGTCGCGCGTGCATCCGCGCTATGCGACGCCGTTCCTGACTACCTGGCTCGTCGGCCTGTTCTTCGGGCTGATCGCCGCGCTCGTGCCGCTCAACGTGCTCGCCGAACTGATCAACATCGGCACGCTCGCCGCATTCTCGATGGTGTCGATCGCCGTGCTGGTGCTGCGTCGCACGCACCCGGAACTGCCGCGCGCATTCCGCTGCCCTGGCGTGCCGGTGGTGCCGATCCTCGCGGTCGGCGCATGCCTGTTCCTGATGCTCAACCTGCAGCCCGTCACGTGGGCCGCGTTCGGCATCTGGCTCGTGATCGGCCTCGTGATTTACTTCCTGTACTCGCGCCACCACTCGAAACTCGCGCGCGGTCAGCACGACGCGCACTGACCCGCGCCGCCGCGCGCATGCCGCGCGGCGGTGTGCCGCCGCACGGGGCCGCGACCGGCCCCGTGCGGCACGCCCCCCTCTCGTTGTCGAACCTCCGGCCGCAACGCGTGCGCCAGCGCGCTGCGCCCGCGCGCGCCGGTTGCCCGATCGTCGCGGAATCTTGCCCGATCGTCCGCATTTGCGCCGCAGACGCGCACGCTGCCTGCACGCGCGCGCCGGGCGGTTCATAATCGCGCCATCGAACGACGGTCCGCGCCGGCGGGCCTCCGGCAACAGGAATACATGATGGAAAGCGTCGATCTCGATGTACTGAAATCAAGCGCGCGCTGGCTCGACGAAGGGCGTCGCGTGCTGCTCGTGACGGTCGTGAAGACGTGGGGCTCGTCGCCGCGCCCCGAGGGCGCGATGCTCGCGGTGCGCGAGGACGGGCTCGTGGTCGGCTCCGTGTCCGGCGGATGCATCGAGGACGACCTGATCGCCCGCGTGCATGCAAGCGGGATCGCAGCCGATGCGCGCCCCGAAGCCGTCAAGTACGGCGTGACGGCCGAGGAAGCGCACCGTTTCGGCCTGCCCTGCGGCGGGACGATCCAGCTCGTGCTGGAACCGCTCACCCGCGACAGCGGGATCGCCGCATTGTGCGCGGAAGTCGAAGCCGGCCGGCTCGTGACCCGCACGATGACGCTCGCGACCGGTCGCGCGTCGCTGTCGCCGGCGCAGGCGACCGACGGGCTCGCGTTCGACGGCGAGCGGCTCGTGACGATCCACGGGCCGCGCTACCGGATGCTGGTGATCGGGGCCGGGCAGTTGTCGCGCTATCTGTGCCAGATCGCGGTCGGGCTCGACTATCAGGTCACCGTCTGCGATCCGCGCGACGAGTACACGGATGCGTGGGACGTCGCGGGCACGCGCGTCGTGCACACGATGCCGGACGACACGGTGCTCGACATGAAGCTCGACGCACGGTCGGCGGTAATCGCGCTCACGCATGATCCGAAGCTCGACGATCTCGCACTGATGGAGGCGCTGAAAACGCCCGCGTTCTACGTGGGCGCGCTGGGTTCGCGGCGCAACAATGCGGCGCGGCGCGAACGGCTGCTCGAATTCGATTTGAGCGCCGCGGAGCTCGCGCGGCTGCACGGGCCTGCCGGCATCTATATCGGCAGCCGCACGCCGCCCGAGATCGCCATCTCGATCCTCGCGGAAGTCACCGCGGCGAAGAACAACGTGTCGCTGCCGACGATCCTGCAGGTCGAGGGCGCGAAGGCCGCGCGTGAAATCGCGGCAAACAACGGCGCGACCTGCGGGCTGTGAGGCCGTCGGCGGCGCATGGGCGCCGCCGCGGCGCGCGGGGCGCCGGCCGCCGGCCGGCGCGTGTCGACCGTCAGGCCAGGCCCGCGGCGAGCGCCGCGGCCACGGACCCGACCACCAGCACGACGCCGACCGTGCGGCGCTTGTTCAGCTCGGTCCACAACAACACGCCCGTCAGCGACAGCAGGATCAGCGACCCCGCGATCGTGTCCATCAGCAGCACCCAGCCGACATTCATGCCGACACCGCGATGCAGGTTGTTCAACGTCGTCAGGAACGTGTTGCCGGTACGCTTCACCGACACATAGCCGTTGCCGACCCAGTATTCGGCCTGCAGGTTCTGGTGCGGCCCGAACACGCCCATCTGCCAATGCTCGGGCTGCATCACGCGCCGGTCGCCCCACGCGACCGGCTGCGCGGGTTCCTTGCGCACGCGCCCCGGCCGGCCGTCGAAGTGCAGCTCCTGCTGCAACCATTTCGTCATCGCGGCCGGCGACTTCGGCGCCGGATCCGGCAACCCGATCTGCAGCTCCTCGACCTGCGGCTCGCCGGTCGGGATCTTCAGCGGCGGTGCGCGGTGATTCAGCACCACGCCCGTCACGCCGAACAGCAATCCGAGCACCGCGCCCCATAGCCCGACCCAGCCGTGCACCTTGCGCAGCCACTTGATGAAGGTCGCACGGCGCGAGCGCTGGCGGCGCGCGGCGCGCTCGGCATCGCTCAGCGGACGTGCGGCGGGATGCAGCACGATGACGCCCGCGGCAGGCGTGCCCGCCGGCGGCGGGGCGATCGTTTCGGGTGCGTTCACGCGAAAGATTCCATTCGTTCAAAGCAACGGGCGGTGCACCGAAACGTGCACCGCCCGCCGTGTCATAAGATGAGAATGAATATCATTACATAAACTGCGCGAGGTCTCAATCGGTCCGCATACGTCGGGCACGGAACAAAGGGCGGCGAATGAAGCGGCGATGTGCGCGCCGTGCGTGCGAATGGCAAGCGGATGAGCGCAGATGACTGCGAAATCGCGTCGAAAGCACGCGATAGCGATTCGCAAGAAGGCGATGCGAAGCGGCCGGTCAGCGGCGCAGCGGCGGCAGCGGGAAGTGCGGTGCGGGGTCGCCCGCCGCCGGCTCGGTGCGATCGAGCGCGTACAGCCACGCGAGCAGGTCGGCGACCGCCTGGTACAGCTGCGGCGGAATCCGGTCGTCGAGGTCGACCTGCATCAGCAGCGACACCATCTCCGGCGCCGTATGCACGTACAGCCCCGCATCGCGCGCGCGGGCGACGATCATTTCCGCGAGCACGCCGTAGCCCTTCGCGACCACGCGCGGCGCGCTGTCGCCGCCTTTCGGGTCGTACACGAGCGCGGCCGCGCGCTTGCGGGAGGTCATGCTCATCGCGCAGTCTCGTCGTCGGCGCCCGGCGTGCCGCCGGCCGCGCTGCGCGCATACGCGGCCGCCGCGGCCTGCGCGACGAGC
Organism: Burkholderia latens; assembly: GCF_001718795.1. Classification (NCBI taxonomy): domain Bacteria; kingdom Pseudomonadati; phylum Pseudomonadota; class Betaproteobacteria; order Burkholderiales; family Burkholderiaceae; genus Burkholderia; species Burkholderia latens. The sequence continues at coordinate 3,208,106 of NZ_CP013435.1, forward strand.
AGGTCGAAGCCGTCCGGTTCGTCGCCGACCGCGCGGATCGACAGCCCGCCGAGCTGCAGACCGGCCCCCTCGAATCGCTGCCGGAGCGCGGCTTCGTGGCGTGTGAGGCGATCGGCGCCGGCCGAATTCGCGCGCAGCCGTGCGACGAGCTGCCGGCCGTTCAATACCAGTTCAGCGTCGACCGTGCCGAGCGACGGCAGTGTCAACGTGAGCCGCGTGCGCCACGCAATGCCGTCGCCCGTATCGTCGCCGCCGCGCGACGCGTGGCCGCCCGAATCGTCGGGCTCGATCGTCCAGTCGAGGCGCGCGCCGGGCCACGCTTCGCCCGCCCAGCGGAACTGGTCGGTCGCGAGCGCGTCGAGCTGCTGGCGCACGAGCGGCACGGCGGCCGGATGCACCGGGTTCGACGCCTGCGCCTGCGCCTGCGCCTGCGGGTCCAGCGACGCGGCGGCCAATTCGGCGCGCGCGGGCGTCCAGTGCGCGCCAGGATGTTCGCCGAGCGGATCGGGCAGCTCGGCTAGGCCCGCAGCCGACGCCGGTCGCGCTGAAGCCGGTGCGCTCTGCGGGGCCGGCGCAAACGGATGCGGGGCCGCGCCGGGCGTCTCCGGTACGCCGGGTGGCACGGCGGCTCGCGACGCCGTTGCCGCCGGCAACGGCAGGCGTTGCGCGAGCAGTTCGTCCAGTTCGTCGGCCGAAGGGTGTTGCGCGGCATCCGGTGCAGCCTGCACCGGCACGGTCGCAAGCTGAGCCTGCGGTTCGCGCATCAGCGCGGCAAGCGGGCGCTGGCCGGCCAGCCACTGCGCGAGATGAGATTCGTAGAAGAGGCCGCTTTCGCTGACGGCCTGCGCGAGCGCAGCGCGCAACGCCGCGACGGGTGCCGCGGCCGCTGCGGCCCGAGCGGCGGCGACGTCTGCGGCCGGTGAGGCGGCGGAAGCGGCGGAGGACGAGACGGCTGACCCGGATGCCTGCGCCGGGTCCGGCGCCACGGCCGGTGCCGGACTGAGCAGCACCGACGGATCGGCGAGCAACGGCGCGCGTCCGGCGACCGCCGGCGTCGCGACGCCGCCCGAGCGGGAAATCGCATCGAGCACGAGCGCGACGTCGGACAGTGCGGTCTGGGCGGACGCCGGCGCCGCGGCCGGCGGTGCGCTCGCGGACGACGACGGCGACGCGCCGGCGCCGGGCGTGCCGACCTGCGCGGTCGCACCGCCGCCGGCGGGCGCGGCCACGGTGCCGCTCAGCAGGCTGTCAAGGCGGCTCGCCAGCACGGCAGCCGCAACGGAGTCGATACCGGTCATGATCGGAGCCTGCTCACCTCAGCCACTTCGTTGCGAATCCGGGCACGCGGCGGCCGCCGCCCCGGCAAACGGGCACTACCCGCGCGCGCGGTACAGATCGGTCAACACCTTCGTCGAGCGCCGCGCCTCGAACAGCGCGGACAGCCGCGCGACTTCCGGGCTCGCCAGATCGCGGATCGCCGCGTCGTCGGCGAGGATCCGGCGGATCAGCGCGAGCTTGCGGCCGAGATCCGATTCGTCGAGCGTCACACCCGGATCGGCCTCCTTCAACCCGTCGACGAGCCGCAGGAACTCGGCCTGCAACTCCGGCAATGCACTCCAGTCGGCCCCGCGCGCGGCGCACAGCATCCGGCTCGACACGGCCGCGAGCGCCTCGTAGCGAGCGAAGTATTCGGCCTTCAGATTCATCGCACCGCGTCCGCCGCCTGTTGTGCGGCCATCCGGGCGACTTCCGGCGCAATGCCTGTCCACGCTTCCTCGAGCGTCGCGAGCAGTCCGTCGACCTCGACCAGCATTGCGTCGCTCGCATGCAGGTTGGCTTCCAGCAGGCGCCGGCCGATGTACGCGTACAGCGCGTCGAGCCGCCCGGCGATCTCGCCGCCCGCGTCGCGGTTCAGCGACGCCTGCAGCCCGCTCTCGACGATCCCGATCGCCTTGCCGATCGCCTCGCCGCGCGCGGCCACGTTGCCCTGCTGCAAGTGCATGCGCGCGAGCGCGATCGCCTGCCGTGCGCCCTGGTACAGCATCGCGATCAGCCGGTGCGGCGACGCGCCCATGACCCCGGTCTCGACGCCGACACGCGCGTACGCACTGGCTCCAGCGTGTCCTGGGGAAAACATGCGCTTCTCCTTGTGATGCGTTTGCTATGCGGTGGCGGCCGCCCTGCATCGCATGGCGCGGCCTTGTTCCAGAGTTATCGGAAGGGAATTGAAAAGCTTTAGTCGGGCGGACTACCGGTCGCGTGTCGCAGCAGCGGCTGCCGGGTAGTCGTCAGCCGAGGGCCGTGGCGTCCGGGCCGCCCCTCTTCGATCGGCCGGGCGGGTGGTCGGACGCCGGGCGATCGCGCGTCGGGCGGCCATCGCCGGATGCCCGTCGCCGGATGCCCGTCGCCGGATGCCCGTCGCCGGATGCCCGTTGCATCAAACCGACATCTGCATGATGTCGTTGTAAGCGCTCACCAACTTGTTGCGAACCTGCAAGCCGAACTGGAAACCGATGTTGGCCTTCTGCATGTCCACCATCACGTCGTTGAGCGACACGTTCGCCGCGCCGACCTCGAACGCCTGCGCTTCGCCGAGCGCGTGCTGCTGGTCGCCGCTGATCTTGTCGAGCGACGCCTTCATCGCGCTCGCGAACGTGCCGGCGGTCGCGGCCCCCGAACCCGCGAGCGCGGCCGTCGGGCTTGCGACGCCGCCGCTCGCCTGCGCGGCCATCGCCTGCATCTGTTGCAACACCAAACCGATTCCGCTGACGTTGGCAGCCATGCTGTCCCCAATACACAAGAGAAGTGACCCGGCGTGCCGGGCGTCTGGCCGGCGCCGCACGATGCGCACCATGCCGGATCGCAAAAAAGGATAGCAGCGCGGCGCCCGCCAAAGCCGTGAAAGTACGGGTGAAACCCCGCTCTTTTCGGTCGATCGGAGTCGCGCGCGGGTCCCGATAATCGCATCGTGTCATTGTCCGTCCGCTCGTCCGAGCGGTTCAGTCGTCCCGCTCCGGAGAAACTCCACGCATGGATTCGCAGGCCAACTCGCTGATCAACCCCGACGCTCGCACGGGCCTCGCCAGTCCGGTGCCAGGCGCCACCGCGGCCGCCGCGATGCCGGGCGCAGGCGGCGCCGGCGCGGACTTCGGGTTCGGCGGCTTCGCGGAACGGATTCCCGGCATCTCGCGGATGAAGGGCAACCCGAAGCTGCCGTTCGTGATCGCCGTCGCGTTCGCGATCGCCGCGATCACCGCGCTCGTGCTGTGGAGCCGCACGCCCGATTACCGCGTGCTGTACAGCAACCTGTCGGACCGCGACGGCGGCGCGATTATCGCCGCGCTCCAGCAGGCAAACGTTCCCTACAAGTTCGCCGACGCCGGCGGCGCGATCCTCGTGCCGTCGAACCAGGTGCACGAGACGCGCCTGAAGCTCGCCGCGATGGGGCTGCCGAAGGGCGGCTCGGTCGGCTTCGAGCTGATGGACAACCAGAAATTCGGCATCAGCCAGTTCGCCGAACAGGTGAACTACCAGCGCGCGCTCGAAGGTGAGCTGCAGCGCACGATCGAGTCGATCAACGCGGTGCGCGGCGCGCGCGTACATCTCGCGATCCCGAAACCGTCGGTGTTCGTGCGTGACAAGGAAGCGCCGAGCGCCTCGGTGTTCGTCGACCTCTACCCGGGCCGCGTGCTCGACGAGGGCCAGGTGCAGGCCATCACGCGGATGGTGTCGTCCGGCGTGCCCGACATGCCGGCGAAGAACGTGACGATCGTCGACCAGGACGGCAACCTGCTGACGCAGACCGCATCGGCATCCGGCCTCGACGCGAGCCAGCTCAAGTACGTGCAGCAGGTCGAGCGCAACACGCAGAAGCGCATCGACGCGATCCTCGCGCCGATCTTCGGCGCCGGCAACGCGCGCTCGCAGGTCAGCGCGGACATCGATTTCTCGAAGCTCGAACAGACGTCGGAAAGCTACGGCCCGAACGGCACGCCGCAGCAGGCCGCGATCCGCAGCCAGCAGACCAGCACCGCGACCGAGCTCGCCCAGGGCGGCGCGTCGGGCGTGCCGGGTGCGCTGTCGAACACGCCGCCGCAGCCGGCCTCCGCGCCGATCGTCGCCGGCAACGGCCAGAGCGGGCCGCAGTCGACGCCGGTCAGCGACCGCAAGGACCAGACGACGAACTACGAGCTCGACAAGACGATCCGCCACGTCGAGCAGCCGATGGGCAACGTGAAGCGGCTGTCGGTCGCGGTCGTCGTCAACTACCAGCCGGTCGCCGACGCGAAGGGTCACGTGACGATGCAGCCGCTGCCGCCCGCGAAGCTCGCGCAGATCGAGCAGCTCGTGAAGGACGCGATGGGCTACGACGAGAAGCGCGGCGACTCGGTCAATGTCGTGAACAGCGCATTCTCGACCGCGAACGATCCGTACGCGGACCTGCCGTGGTGGCGTCAGCCCGACATGATCGCGATGGCGAAGGAAGCGGCGAAGTGGCTCGGCATCGCGGCGGCCGCGGCGGCGCTCTATTTCATGTTCGTGCGCCCGGCGATGCGCCGCGCGTTCCCGCCGCCCGAGCCTGCCGCGCCATCCCTCGCGGCGCCGGAGGAAACCATCGCGCTCGACGGCCTGCCCGCGCCCGAGCAGGCCGACGAGCCGGATTCGCTGCTGCTCGGCTTCGAGAACGAAAAGAACCGTTACGAACGCAACCTCGACTATGCGCGCACGATCGCCCGCCAGGATCCGAAGATCGTCGCCACCGTCGTGAAGAACTGGGTGTCCGATGAACGCTGAAGGCCTGACCAAGAGCGCGCTGCTGCTGATGTCAATCGGCGAGGAAGAGGCCGCTGAAGTATTCAAGTTCCTCGCACCGCGCGAGGTGCAGAAGATCGGCGCGGCGATGGCCGCGCTGAAGAACGTCACGCGCGAGCAGGTCGAGGGCGTGCTGCAGGAGTTCGCGAAGGAAGCCGAGCAGCACACCGCGCTGTCGCTCGATTCCAGCGACTACATCCGCTCCGTGCTGACCAAGGCGCTCGGCGAGGACAAGGCCGGCGTGCTGATCGACCGGATCCTGCAGGGCAGCGACACGAGCGGCATCGAGGGCCTGAAGTGGATGGATTCGGGCGCGGTGGCCGAACTGATCAAGAACGAGCATCCGCAGATCATCGCGACGATCCTCGTGCACCTCGACCGCGACCAGGCGTCCGAGATCGCGTCGTGCTTTACCGAGCGGCTGCGCAACGACGTGCTGCTGCGCATCGCGACGCTCGACGGCATCCAGCCGGCCGCGCTGCGCGAGCTCGACGACGTGCTGACCGGCCTGCTGTCCGGCAGCGACAACCTGAAGCGCAGCCCGATGGGCGGCATCCGCACCGCCGCCGAAATCCTGAACTTCATGACGAGCAATCATGAAGAAGGCGTGCTCGAGAGCGTGCGCCAGTACGACGCCGACCTCGCGCAGAAGATCATCGACCAGATGTTCGTGTTCGAGAACCTGCTCGACCTCGAGGATCGCGCGATCCAGATGGTGCTGAAGGAAGTCGAATCGGAAACGCTGATCATCGCGCTGAAGGGCGCACCGCCCGCGCTGCGCCAGAAGTTCCTCGCGAACATGTCGCAGCGCGCGGCCGAGCTGCTCGCCGAGGATCTCGACGCGCGCGGCCCGGTGCGCGTGTCCGAAGTCGAGACGCAGCAGCGCCGGATCCTGCAGATCGTGCGCAACCTCGCCGAGAGCGGTCAGATCGTGATCGGCGGCAAGGCGGAAGATGCGTATGTCTGATTCCGCGCGCGACCGCGCCGGCACCCTCACCGCGTATCAACGGTGGGAGATGGCGTCGTTCGATCCGCCTCCGCCGCCGCCGCCGCCCGACGACGCGGCAGCGGCCGCCGCCGCGCTCGCCGAGGAATTGCAGCGCGTGCGCGACGCCGCGCATGCCGAAGGCCATGCAGCCGGGCACGTTGAAGGCCAGGCGCTCGGTTACCAGGCCGGTTTCGAGCAGGGCCGCGAGCAAGGCTTCGAGGCCGGCCAGGCCGAGGCCCGCGAACAAGCCGCGCAGCTTGCCGCGCTCGCCGCATCGTTTCGCGAAGCGGTGGCGAGCGCCGAGCACGATCTCGCGTCCGAGCTCGCGCAACTCGCGCTCGACATCGCGCAGCAGGTCGTGCGCCAGCACGTGAAGCACGATCCCGCCGCGCTCGTCGCCGCCGTGCGCGACGTGCTCGCCGCCGAGCCGGCGTTGTCCGGCGCGCCGCATCTCGCGGTAAACCCGGCCGACCTGCCCGTCGTCGAAGCGTATTTGCAGGACGATCTCGACACGCTCGGCTGGACCGTACGCACCGACGCGTCGATCGAGCGCGGCGGCTGCCGCGCGCACGCCGCGACGGGTGAGGTCGATGCGACGCTGCCGACCCGCTGGCAACGCGTCGCCGCCGCGATCGGCAAGGTGAGCACGTGGTGACGCGCGCACCCGAGTCGCTTGCGCACGACGGCATGACGCCGCTCGAGCGCGAACTCGCGCTTGCATCGTTCGGGCCCGAACAACGCGCGCACGCCGCCGCGCCGGATCCGGCCGGTGCGCCGGCCGATACGCCGCGCGCGCCGCACAACCCCCATCTCGCGCACTGGCGCACGCACCTGAACGCGCTGGCCGCGCGCAGCCATCGCGCCATGCCGCTGCGCCCGTGCGGGCGGCTCACGCGCGCTGCCGGGCTCGTGCTCGAAGCGATCGGGCTGCGGCTGTCGGTCGGCGCCGAATGCACGATCGAACTGCCGCCCGGCAGCACGCTGCCGCACGCGGAAGCGGAAGTCGTCGGGTTCTCCGGCGACCGCCTGTTCCTGATGCCGACCACCGACGTCGCGGGCGTGTTGCCCGGCGCGCGCGTGTGGCCGCTGGAGAGCGCGCCGGTCGCCGATCCGCTCGCCGGCGCGATCTCCGGCGCAAAGCGGCTGCCGGTCGGCTGGGAGATGCTCGGGCGCGTCGTCGATGCGTCGGGCCGCCCGCTGGACGGGCTCGGGCCGCTCGCATCAAAGGTCGACGCGCCGCTGTCGGCGCCGTCGATCAACCCGCTCGATCGCGAGCCGATCCACCACGTGCTCGACGTCGGCGTACGCGCGATCAACGGGCTGCTCACCGTCGGCCGCGGGCAGCGGATGGGCCTGTTCGCCGGTTCCGGCGTCGGCAAATCGGTGCTGCTTGGCACGATGGCGCGCTACACCAGCGCGGAAGTGATCGTGATCGGGTTGATCGGCGAACGCGGCCGCGAAGTGAAGGAATTCATCGAGCAGATCCTCGGCGAGGACGGCCTCGCGCGCTCGGTCGTCGTCGCGGCGCCGGCCGACGTGTCGCCGCTGCTGCGGATGCAAGGCGCCGCGTACGCGACGTCGCTCGCCGAGTATTTCCGCGACCAGGGCAAGCACGTGCTGCTGCTGATGGATTCGTTGACGCGCTACGCGATGGCGCAGCGCGAGATCGCGCTCGCGATCGGCGAGCCGCCCGCGACGAAGGGTTATCCGCCGTCGGTGTTCGCGAAGCTGCCCGCGCTCGTCGAACGCACCGGAAACGGGCCCGAAGGCGGCGGCTCGATCACCGCGTTCTACACGGTGCTGACCGAAGGCGACGACCAGCAGGATCCGATCGCCGATTCGGCGCGGGCGATTCTCGATGGCCACATCGTGCTGTCGCGCGCACTCGCCGAGGCCGGTCACTATCCGGCGATCGACATCGAGGCGTCGATCAGCCGCGCGATGACCGCGCTGATCGACGAACCGCACCTCGACCGCGTGCGGCAGTTCAAGCAGATGCTGTCGCGCTACCAGCGCAACCGCGACCTGATCGCGGTCGGCGCGTACGCGCCGGGCCGCGACGCGCAGCTCGACCGCGCGATCGCGCTCTACCCGCGCATCGAATCGTTCCTGCAGCAAGGCTTTCGCGAATGCGCGCCGTTCGCGTCGAGCCTTGCCGCACTCGATGCGCTGTTCGACGGAAACGGAGGCTGATTCCGATGGCACACGGCTTTCCCCTTCAACTGCTGCTCGACCGCGCGCAGGAAGATCTCGACACCGCGGCGAAGCAGCTCGGCACCGCGCAGCGCGACCGCACCGCGGCCGCAGAACAGCTCGATGCGCTGCTGCGATATCGCGACGAATACCACGCACGCTTCGCGCAGTCCGCGCAGCACGGGATGCCGGCCGGCAACTGGCGCAATTTCCAGGCGTTCATCGACACGCTCGACGCGGCGATCGCGCAGCAGCGCAACGTGCTGGCCGCGGCCGAAGTCCGCATCGACGAGGCGCGCCCGAACTGGCAGCAAAAGAAACGCACCGTCGGCTCATACGAAATCCTGCAGGCGCGCGGCGTCGCGCAGGAAGCGCAGCGCGCCGCGAAGCGCGAACAGCGCGACGCCGACGAACACGCCGCGAAAATCCTGCGCATGAGGGCCGACGCGGCCCGCTCGGCGTAGCCGCTCACCGCTTTCGAACGAGAGAATCGTCATGCCTCCCCTGCCCCTGCTCGGCGCACTGCTCGACACCGCCGGCACAGCACTCAAGGCCGCCACCCGTAGCGCGGGATCGGCCGCCTCCGCCCCGTCCGCCGGCAGCGATGCCGCGAACGGGCCCGCTGCCGCGCCGTTCGCACAGACGTTGAAGCAAAGCGTCGCCACCCGGCACGAGACGGCGAACGACGACACGCCGGACGCCGCATCGAAGCAGCTAGCGTCGACGCAGACGGCCGGCGCGAAACCGTCCGGCATCGGCAGCACGGGCGACGACGACAAATCGTCCGACGAAGCGAACGCGACGCCCAATCCCGATGCCGCCGCGCTTGCGGCCGCAGCTGCCGTGCAGGCGCAGTTGCAGGCACGCGCGACCGACGCGCCGCCGGCGGACGCAAATACCGCCACGGCCGCCAAGGCTGCGGAAACGACGGCCGTGTCCGGCCAGCCGGACGCGACCGCCGCGCTGACGAATCGGCCGGGCAACGATGCCGCCGCCGAACGGGGCGCGCCCGCATCGAGCCGGGATGCGCTGCAAGCGGCCCTGGCGAAGCTGACCGGGGGTTCAGGCGCGATCGCGATGCCCGCGACCGGCGCAGCCGGCGCTGCAGCAGCACCGGCAACGGCCACGTCGGCATCGAGTGCAGCCGCACCGCCGACGCCGAAGGCCGGGGCGTTCGACCGCACGCTCGCGGACGCGAAAGACGCGCTCGCGACGCAGCAGTCGCCCACGCAGGCGGCCGCTCAGGCGCCGCAGGCCGGTGCTTCCGGCCAGCCGGCCGCGCAGCATGCATTCGCGGCCGCCGAAGAAGCCGCCAGCCCGGCCGCCGACGCATCCGTCTCGGCCGCTGCAACGGCGGCGGCCGCGGCAGCCGCGCAGGCGAACCTGCAGGCATCGCCCGCCGCCGGCTCGATCGCCGCAGCCAACGCACACGTGCTGACGCCGCATGTCGGCACCGCCGACTGGACGGACGCGCTGAGCCAGAAGGTCGTGTTCCTGTCGAATGCGCACCAGCAGAGCGCCGAGCTCACGCTGAACCCGCCGGATCTCGGTCCGCTGCAGGTCGTGCTGCGCGTCGCGGACAATCACGCGCATGCGCTGTTCGTGTCGCAGCACGCGCAGGTGCGCGACGCGGTGGAAGCCGCGCTGCCGAAGCTGCGCGAAGCGATGGAAGCGGGCGGGCTCGGGCTCGGCAGCGCGACCGTCAGCGACGGCGGCTTCGCGTCGCAACAGCAGAACGCGCAACAGGGTTTCGCCGGCGGCCAGTCGTCGCGGCGCGCGCGCGCCGGATCGTCAACCGTCGACGCACCGGCCGACGTTGCGCAATCCGCAGCGGCCGGCGCGACCGCGAGCCGCGCGGGCCTCGTCGATACGTTCGCCTGAGCATCGCGCGCGCCGCGTGCCGGTGCGCGCCGCTCAGCGGCCGTGCGCCGCCGCCGCGGCCTCGCCGCGCGGCACGCCGCCGCGGCGTGCCGCGGTGATGAAGTCTGCGGCCCGTTCGCCGATCATCACCGACGGCGCATTCGTGTTCCCGCCGATCAGCGTCGGCATCACCGACGCGTCCACCACGCGCAGCCCTTCGACGCCCCGCACGCGCAGTTGCGGGTCGACGACCGCGCGCGCATCCGAGCCCATCCGGCAGGTGCCGACCGGGTGATAGATCGTGTCCGCATGCTCGACGATCGTCGCGCGCAGTTCCGCTTCGCTCTGGTCCGGCCGCGTATAGAGTTCGCGGCCGCCCCGCGACGCGAGCGGCGGCTGCGACAGGATCCGGCGCATCGCGTGCGCGCCGCGCACGAGCAGGTCGAGATCGCGCGTGTCGCTGAAGAAGCGCGGGTCGATCAGCGGCGCGTCGCGCGCGTCGCCGCTCGCAAGCGCGACCGTGCCGCGGCTGAATGGCCGCAGTGCACACACGTGCAGCGAATAGCCGAAACCCCAGTGCATCTTCCGGTTGTGGTCGTCGACCAGCGCCGTGCAGAAATGCAGCTGCAGGTCCGGACGATCGAGTGACGGATCGCTCTTGATGAAGCCGCCGGCTTCCGCGACGTTGCTCGTCATCATTCCCGTGCGGCTCGAGAAATAACGCGCGAGCGCCGGCGCCATCTTCGCGATTCCCCGCAGGCAAATGCCGACCAGCTCCGACGAATTCACGCGCGTGTTGATGATGAAGTCGATGTGGTCGATCAGGTTCGAGCCGACGTCCGGCGCGTCGTGCACAACCGCGATGCCGTGCCGGCGCAGTTGTTCGGCCGGACCTATCCCCGAGCACATCAGCAGTTGCGGCGAATTGAACGCACCCGCCGACAGGATCACTTCGGCACGCGCGCCGAGCGTCTCGACGCGGCCGTCGCGCGACACCACGACACCGATCGCGCGCTTGCCGTCGAAGCCCACGCGCAGCACCGTCGCATCGGTGATCACGTGCAGGTTCGGCCGGTTGCGACCGTAGATGTAGGCGCGCGCGACGCTGCAGCGCGAGCCGTCACGATGCGTGACCTGATAGAAGCCAACGCCTTCCTGCGTCGCGCCGTTGAAGTCGTCGTTCAGCGGATAGCCGGCGGCATGCGCGGCCTGGATGAATCGTTCGGAGAACGGATTGCGAAAGCGCAGATCGGACACCGTCAGCGGACCGTCCGCGCCGTGCCAGGCATCGGCGCCGCGCTCGTTGCCTTCCGCGCGGCGGAAATACGGCAGCACGTCCTGCCAGCCCCAGCCCGTGGCGCCAAGTTGCGCCCACTCGTCGTAATCGCCCGGATGGCCGCGCGTATAGATCATCGCGTTGATCGCGCTCGAGCCGCCCATTCCACGCCCGCGCGGCTGGTAGCCGCGACGGCCGCCGAGGCCCGGCTGCGGCACCGTCTCGTAACCGTAGTTCGTGCCGAGCTTGAACGGCACCAGCGCCGCGATCCCGACCGGCATGTTGACGAGCAGGTTGCGCTCCGTATGCGAACCGGCTTCGATCAGCGCGATCGTCGCGTCGGGGCACGCATCGGCGAGGCGGCTGGCGACGCTCGATCCGCCCGAGCCAGCGCCGACGATGATGTAGTCGTATTGCATGTCACGTCTCCTTCGTGTCATGGACGGTGCCTGGCGCGGCCGGCTCCGCTTGTAATGTTCGGGCATTGTAGGAATGGCCGTCGCGTGCGCGGCACGCCGATTCAAGAGCGATTCCTCTAAACGGCCGCGTGAACTAAATTTAAGATGTATCGATCGATGCGACGCGATTCATCGGCCGTCAGAAGCCGCGCCGTCGCGCAACCAGGGAGACGACGATGCAGCGCGACGTTCTGCAGGCCGTGTGTCGACCGGCTAGTCCGGACGCACTGCGCACGGCCCGCATTTCATTTCAAACGCGAACGCCGGCGCGCACGTGCGGCAGGATGCGCGCGATCGGCCGAAATCGAACGGCGCACGACACCGCCGGCCGTTTGGACGGTGTGCCGCATGCGCCGCGCATCGCGCGTGAGCGGCCGTCGCCGCGTGCTGTCGGTTGGCCCGCGTCGGAGCGTCGTCGACGGAGCGCGGCACGCGATCGCGCACCGTTCCCACGCGGCTTCGAGACGCGGCCGCCTCCCGTACGATCCCGTTTCGACATCCGGACACCGTCGCGCGCACGCGACGCTCGCCGGATGCTTCACCCGCTTTTCGACCGCGCATCGGATCCGGCCCCGCGCCGCGCGATGCGCGCCATCCCGAACCGACTTGCCACGCTCGCCGAGCGCGCACGCGCGACCTGACTGCCGGCCGCCGCGCCACGCCCAACTGGAGGACACGACATGAAAAACGACCTGCCCGAACTGGCCCCGCAAGCGCTGCCGTCGGTCGATGCGCTGACTTCGCTGCTGCGCGACCAGCGCGCGGCCTACCTTCGCGCGCCCTACCCCGAATGGGACACCCGCGCGAAGCACCTGCGTGCGCTGCGCACGATGCTGATCGATCACGCGGATGCGCTCGCCGATGCAATCAGCGCCGACTTCGGCCATCGCGCGAAGCAGGAAGTGCTGCTGTCGGAAATATGGATGGCGAAGGAAGAGATCGACGACGCGCTCAAGCACGGCAAGCGCTGGATGAAGCCGATGCGCAAGCCGATGAACAAATGGCTGCGGCCGGCGCGCGCGAAAGTGCTGCCGCAACCGCTCGGCGTAGTCGGGATCGTCGTGCCGTGGAACTATCCGGTCCTGCTCGCCGCCGGCCCGCTGATCTGCGCGCTCGCCGCGGGCAATCGCGCAATCATCAAGATGTCCGAACTGACGCCGCGCACGTCTGCGCTGTTCGAGCAGCTGATCGCGAAGACGTTCTCGCGCGACCACGTCGCAGTCGTCAACGGCGATGCGGACGTCGGCGCAGCGTTCAGCGCGTTGCCGTTCGATCACCTGCTGTTCACCGGCTCGACGCAGGTCGGCAGACACGTGATGCGCGCCGCGGCCGACAACCTCACGCCGGTTACGCTCGAGCTCGGCGGCAAGTCGCCGGCGATCATCGGCCCGAACGCGCGCTTCGACGCGGCCGTCGACGCGATCGTCGGCGGCAAGACGCTGAACGCCGGGCAGACCTGCATCGCGCCCGACTACGTGCTGCTGCCGCGCGGAATGGAAGGCGCATTCATCGAGCGCGCGCGGGCGCGCTTCGCGAAGCTTTATCCGAATCTGTCGACCAACGGCGACTACACGACGATCGTATCGCCGCGCCACTACGCGCGGCTCCAGCAGCTCGCGACGGACGCGCAGGCGGCCGGCGCCCAATTGCATCCTCTGTCGGACGCGCAGTCCGACCCCGCATCGCGCCGGTTCGTGCCGTGCGCGGTCACGCACGTGCCGGCCGCTTCTCAGCTGATGCAGGAGGAAATCTTCGGACCGCTGTTGCCGCTCGTGCCGTACGAGCGGCTCGACGAGGCGATCGCCTACGTGAACGCGCGCCCGCGGCCGCTCGCGCTGTACCTGTTCGACGAGGATGCCGGCACGATCGATCGCGTGATGCGCGAAACGATTTCGGGCGGCGTGACGGTCAACGATGCGCTTCTGCACATTGCATGCGGCAGCCTGCCGTTCGGCGGCGTCGGCGCGAGCGGGATGGGCGCGTATCACGGCTACGACGGCTTCGTGACGTTCTCGAAGATGAAGCCCGTGCTCACGCAGGCGCGCCTGAACACGCGCGGGCTGATCGCGCCGCCGTACGGCAAGCGCTTTGCGGCCGTGATCAGGATGATGCTGAAATTCTGAGCGACGCGGCCCGCGCCGCGCGCGTCGGTCCGCCCGCCGACGCCGCGCGGCCACGCTGCCGCGCACGTTCGCGCGTTACACGGGCCAGAGCGGCCCTTCCTGCATTGCGCCGATCTGCTCGCGCAGTTCGAGCACGCGGGCTTCCCAATAGCGATGTGTGTTGAACCACGGGAACGCGGCCGGAAACGCCGGATCGTCCCAGCGGCGCGCGAGCCACGCCGCGTAGTGGATCAAGCGCAGCGTGCGCAGCGCTTCGACCAGATGCAGCTCGCGCGGCTCGAATTCGCAGAAGTCCTCATAACCGGCGAGCAGGTCCGCGAGCGCGCGCGATGCGCCGTCGCGATCGCCGGGCAGCAGCAGCCACAGATCCTGGACCGCGGGCGCCATCCGGCTGTCGTCGAAATCGACGAAATGCGGGCCCGCGTCGGTCCACAGCACGTTGCTCGGATGGCAGTCGCCGTGCGTGCGCAGCAGCCGGATGTCCCCTGCGCGCTCGAACGCGGCCTCGACGCCTTCGAGCGCGAGCGCGACCGCCGTCGCGTAAGCCGGCCGTACATCGTCGGGAATGAAATCGTGCGCGAGCAGGTAGTCGCGCGGCTCGTGGCCGAACGTGCGGATATCGAGCACCGGCCGTGCCATGTACGGCTGCGTCGCGCCGACCGCATGAATGCGGCCGATGAAGCGGCCGAGCCATTCGAGCGTTTCGCTGCGGTCGAGATCGGGCGCGCGGCCGCCGCGCCGCTCGAACACCGAGAAGCGGAAGCCTTCGAACGCGTGCAGCGTGCGGCCGTCGATGACGCGCGCGGGAACCGCCGGAATCTCGCGCGCGGCGAGTTCGGCGACGAACGCGTGTTCTTCGAGGATCGCGTCGTCCGTCCAGCGCGCCGGCCGGTAGAATTTCGCGACGATGGGCGGGCCGTCCTCGATGCCCACCTGGTACACGCGGTTTTCGTAACTGTTGAGCGCGAGCAGGCGCCCGTCGGTGCGCAGGCCGGCCGGCATCAACACGCTGTCGAGCGCGTCGAGCACGCACTCGGGCGTGAGGCCGGCGAACGGCGGGCCGGCGGGTGTGGCGGGGGCGGAAGTGTCGTCTTTCATGCCCCGCATTGTGCCGTCACCCGAGCCGAAACACGAGCGCCGGGTGCGGCGCGCTCGCTCAGTGGATCGCAGCGCCGGCGGGCAGCACGGATTCGCCGGTATCGATCAGGTCCTCGAGAAAGAACGGCTCGGTGTTGAGTTCCTTCGACGCGCCCGGCACGCCCGCGTACCAGGTCACCATGGCCATGTCGCCCAGAACGCGCTGAACGATGCCGCGCGCGCCCTTCGGCACTGCGATATGGGTAGTACAAACGATCGACCCGACATGCATGATGGTTCCCCACTCTTGAAACTTGAAACCCGGCTCGGTGGCGAGCCGGCAAATGCACGATCCGCGCCGCCGTTGCCGGGCTGTGGCGCGTAATCCCATTGTTCACGGTTTATCGAAGCGCGAAAAGAAGAAGAAGCGGGCGAAGTGCCGCGAATTCGTCGAATGTCTCCAATCAACCACTGCGTCGCACGTGCGCTTGCACGCGCGGTTACCCCCATCATACCCTGTCGAATGTGACTGACCGCCGAATCCGGCGGGCCGCGCGATGCGCATCCGAATCGCGCAATGCGCGTATCGTCTGGCCTTTGCTCCGGCAGCCGGGACACTTCGCGTGACCGCACGCGACGGAAACCGCGCCCCGCTGCGCGCCGCAACGCCTCTCTTCCTGGTTCGAATGCAGCTCGCGTGGCGACTGGCGCGCGAGCATCACATTGCGGTTCGCCCGCCGGCTATACAGACTTCTCCCGACTTTCTTGCGTACCGCCGCAGTTGCGCGGGAGCGCCGCCGTGCTGTACCTTTAACGTTCATCCGCGTTCAAGCGCATTTCGACACACGATGCATCCGCTCACGTCCGCTCTCGCAAAATCCCGGCCGCAGTTCGACACGCGGCCGCAGGCGTGCGCGCATCCATCGGTCCTCCCTCCTCCTGTCGCACCGCCGGTCGTCGGCGCCGCGCCGCCCCCGCCGGCGGCACGCGTCGGCTAATCAGCCGGCTTCGCTTTCCGCATTCCAGTCGCCAGTTTGCAGTCGCTCGCGCGTGATCACGCGCGGTATATCGCTGCGCGCGCGACATGGAACGTTTCGATCCGTACGACAGGTGGATTCACATGGTTTCGTTCAAACGCGCGCTCGCCGCGCATGGCATCACGTCGCTCTTCGTTCTGCTATGGAGCAGCGGCGCAATCTTCGCCGAACTCGGGCTGCGTCACGCATCGGCGTTCGTCTTTCTCACCGCCCGTTTCGCGCTCGCATCGCTGGTGCTGGTCGCGCTGGCGGTCGTGCGCGGCCGCTGGCTGCCGCCGCGCGGCGAGCGGCGCATGGCCGTGCTGACCGGACTGCTGCTGATGGGCGGCTATTCGATCTTCTACCTGCTCGCCCTTGAGCGCGGAATCGCGCCGGGCGTGCTCGCGACGATCCTCGGCGTGCAACCGATCCTCACGCTCGCGATCGTCGAGCGGCGCTGGCAGCCGATGCGCCTCGCTGGCCTCGGCCTGTCGCTCGCCGGCCTCGCAGTCGTCGTGTGCCGCGGCGTGGGCGGTACGGGACTGTCGATCGCCGGCGCCGCGTGCGCGCTCACCGCGCTCGCGGCGCTGACCGTCGGCTCGATGCTGCAAAAACGGGTGCGTACGGCGCCGGCCGACGTGCTGCCGCTGCAGAATGCGATCGGCCTCGCGCTGTGCGTAGCGATCCTGCCGTTCCGGCCGATTTCGCTCGACGCCGGCTGGGCGTTCGTCGTGCCGCTGCTGTGGCTCGGCATCGTGATTTCCGTGATCGCGCAACTGCTGTTCTACCGATTGATGCAGCGCGGCGATCTCGTGAACGTCACGAGCCTGTTCTATCTCGTGCCCGTCGTTACCACGCTGATGGACGCCGTGTGGCTCGGCAACCGGCCCGAGCCGCTCGCACTCGCCGGCATGGCGGCGATCGTGGCCGGGCTCGCGCTGGTGTTCCGCACGCCGGCCGCTCGCACGCGGCCCGACCGCGCGTAACCGGACGGAAGCCGCCGCGCCCGCGCGGGTGCGGCGGCTTGTATCGGACGCATACGACGTCTGCGCGCAGAACGAAAGGAACGGGAAAGACTTGCGAAAGGCATTCGTCTTGTTTGCGCGAACGACGCGGTTTCCCGCCGGTTTCCTGCAGCCTTTTAATGGTTCGGATAGCGAAAAACGCCGCGAGGTTGCCTATACTCGAATTGTCCGCTCCCGCTCGCAAACGGGTCGGCACGATACTAGAAATGCCCGGCATGGGGCTGGAGCACGCGCGTGCGCCGGCCGACTACGGAGACACGCATGACGACCTACTTCACGATCGGCGATTTCATCCTGTTGATTCCGATGGCGCTTGCCGGAGCGCTATTCCTCGGCGCGGTGCCGTGCGCAACCCAGTTCCGTCACAACCTGCTGCGCGTGCTCGGTGTCATTCTTGGCGTCGGTGTCGCGGTGCTGCTGGTAGAAGGGCTGCCCGCGCTGATCTAGCGCAGCGCCGACGCGTGCCGGCGGGTGTCCGCCACGTCGCTGCACCGCAGCGGCGTGACGGTTCGCATGCACGCATCGCGATACGGCATCCGATGGTTCGCATGCCGTATCGACCGTCATGGCTGCCGATCAGATCGCCTGATCGGTGGACGGCTTTTCCCACAGATTGATGCCGCCTTCGGTCGCGTAGCGATCGATCTCCGCGACTTCGTCCGCCGAGAATTCGAGGTTTTTCAGCGCGCCGACGTTTTCGCGCACCTGCTCCGCGCGACTTGCGCCGATGAGTGCGGAGGTCACACGGCCACCGCGCAGCACCCACGCGAGCGCCATTTGCGCGAGGCTCTGCCCGCGCCGCTCGGCGATACCGTTGAGCTTGCGAACGTGCTCGAGGTTGTCCGCGCTCAGGTGATCCTGTTTCAGCGAGCCGCCGCCCGGCTTGTTCACGCGAGCGTCGGCCGGCACGCCGTTCAGGTATTTCGACGTCAGCAGCCCCTGCGCGAGCGGCGTGAATGCGATGCTGCCGGTGCCGATCTCGTCGAGCGTATCGAGCAACTCGTGCTCGATCCAGCGGTTCAGCATGTTGTACGACGGCTGGTGAATCAGCAGCGGCACCTTGTATTGCGCGAGCAACGCGGCCATCTCACGCGTCTTCGCGGCCGAGTACGACGAGATGCCGATATACAGCGCCTTGCCCTGCTGCACGGCCGATGCGAGCGCGCCGGCCGTCTCCTCGAGCGGCGTGTGCGCGTCGAAGCGGTGCGAATAGAAGATGTCGACGTAGTCGACGCCCATTCGCTGCAGGCTCTGGTCGAGGCTTGCGAGCACGTACTTGCGCGAGCCGCCGCCGCTGCCGTAAGGCCCCGGCCACATGTCCCAGCCTGCCTTCGTCGAGATCAGCAGCTCGTCGCGGTACGGCCGGAAGTCTTCCTTCAGCAGCCGGCCGAAGTTGGTTTCCGCGCTGCCGTACGGCGGCCCGTAGTTGTTCGCGAGGTCGAAGTGATTGATGCCGAGATCGAACGCGGTGCGCAGGATGTCGCGCTGCGTGTCGATCGGCGTCGAGTCGCCGAAGTTGTGCCACAGGCCTAGCGACAGGGCGGGTAGTTTGAGCCCGGATTTGCCGCAGGTACGGTATTGCATGTCGGCATAACGTTCGGTAGCTGCTTCGTAGGCCATGGATCGGTTCCGTCAGGACGTGGGGGAAGGGGCGCGCCGCGCACGAACATCGCGCGCCGGCGGCGAAGGAAACGTACGACGGCTATGGTAACGAACGCCGCGCAACCGCGCACGGACATGGACGCGGCCGCGCGCGTCGCCTACACTGCGGCGTCTCGAATTACCGTTACAGCGAGGTTGGTATGTCCCGCGTCATCTCGGTTGCACTGCTCGTCGGCGGCGTCGTGCTGCTGTATTTCGGCGGCCAGTCGTTCCATTCGATCAACGACAACGTGGCGCGCTTTTTCACCGGCTCGCCCGCCACGAAGACGATCCTGCTGATCGCCGGCGGCGCCGTCGCGTTGCTGATCGGCCTGATCGGCCTCGCGATGCCGGCCAACAAGCGCTGATCGCGCGGCCGCGCGACGCGGCGTACATCGCGCGACGCAGGCCGCACAAAACGCAACAGGCGGCCGATGCCGCCCGTTTCTTCATCCGCACGCCCGGCGGCAATGCCACGCCGCGCAGCCGTTGCTAGAACTGCACTTCCGGCTTGGATGCGGAGCGCGTGCCCGGCACCGGCCGGTTGCTTACGCCGTGATACGTGTAGACGAGCGAGAACTTCACGTGGTCCGAGCGGTTCTGCCCGGCCGAATGCAGCGTGTTGCAGTGAAAGAACACGACGTCGCCCGTCTGCAGCGGCGGGCAGGTCGCCGCATCGATCAGCTTCCGGTTCTCCGGCAGATCGCTGCGGAAGAACTTCGCATCGTCGAACGCTTCGGGCCCGAATTCAGCCGTGTGCGAGCCCGGCACCAGCCACAGTGCGCCGTTCTCGTTCGTTTCCGGCCCGAGCGCCAGCCACACCGACACCATGTCCGCGCGTTCGAACGACCAGTAGCGAAAATCGCGATGCCAGCCGGTCAGGCTCCCGTACGCCGGGTGTTTCGTCATCATGCAGTTGTGATGCGCGCGCGACAGCACCGGCTGCTCGCCGAAGTATTCACGCATCCACGCGCCGATTTCGGGTGCGACCGCGCGCTCGGCGAACGCCGGATCGCGTGTGTACGCATCAAGCAGCCGCCGCACCGTATGCCCGCCGGGCGCATGCTTCGATTCGGGCGCGCCCGGATAGCGCAAATCCGCCTCGAATTCGATCGGCTCCGCCGCTTCCTGCAACTGGCGCTCCGCGATCTGCTTGAGCGTCGCGCACTGCGCTTCGCCGACAAGGCCGCGCGCGACGACGAAGCCGCGTTCGCGCAATTCCGCGACTTGCGCGCGGATCGATTCCAACTGCAATGGAGACGACATGGGATGCCAGGCGTTTATTGTGTGAATGTGACGATTGTAAATCGGCGTCCGATACCGCGAACAGCGCCATTGTCGTGCGCAGGGGCATGCCAATCGCGGATTTGATCTGGCGCAAGGGAACTGTGCGGCGCCGCGCGAGCCTCAGCGACAGGCGGTATGCGGCCACGCGCTTGCGGCACGAGGGTTTATCGCGACTTTTGCGCGTCATGAATCCCCTGTAGCCTGACGCGGCCTGTCAATTCTGGCGGGCGCGGCGCGCAACGACTTTCGATAAGATGCGTTGCGCCATCCGAGGCCGTTATTCATACCAGTGCGTTCTTCAAGGGCGCCATCCATACAAGCGAAGCATCGTTCACATGCCATTCCGTCTGACTTCCCGTCTCAGCCGCGCAGCCAAGCGCGTCGTGCCGTCCGCTCCCGCCCGCTCGCTGCGCCATCACCGCGCACGCACGCGGGCGCTCGCCGAGCACACGCAGGCACACAGCCGGCTGGACGGCATCCGCGCGTGGTTCCATGCGTTTTTCTCGATGATGAGCGCGCAGGCATTCGCCCGCCGCGCCGGGCTGCGCTCGCTGCTGCAGAAGCCGTCGTCGCTGCGCGCGCTCGCGGTGCGCCGAACGCTCGGCCCGCAGCGCCGCGTCAATCGCCCGCGCCGCCTCGCGGCGAGCAACGGGTGGTTCGGGTTCAGCGCACGCTGAGGCCGCACCGGCGGCCCCTCCCGCCATGGCCGTCGTGACCGTCGTCCTCTCGCGACGCGCGGCGGAAATGAAAAAACCCCGGCATGCCGGGGTTTTTTGTTTCAAGCGGATAGGCGCTTACGCGACGCGCGCCGTCGGCTCCACGCCCGCCGCTTCGGCCAGCGCGAGTGCCTTGTCGGTCGCTTCCCACGAGAATTCCGGCTCTTCGCGGCCGAAGTGGCCATAGGCGGCCGTCTTCTCGTAGATCGGGCGCAGCAGGTCGAGCATCTTGATGATGCCCTTCGGACGCAGGTCGAAATGCTCGCGCACGAGCTTCGTGATTACCGCATCCGACACGCGGCCCGTGCCGAACGTGTTGACCATCACCGAGGTCGGCTCCGCGACGCCGATCGCGTACGACACCTGGATCAGCGCGCGCGACGCGAGCCCTGCGGCGACGATGTTCTTCGCGACGTAGCGGCCGGCATACGCTGCCGAACGGTCGACCTTCGACGGATCCTTGCCCGAGAACGCGCCGCCGCCGTGCGGTGCTGCGCCGCCGTACGTATCGACGATGATCTTGCGGCCGGTCAGGCCGCAGTCGCCCTGCGGGCCGCCGATCACGAACCGGCCGGTCGGGTTCACCAGGAACTTGATGTCGCCCTTGATCAGTTCGGCCGGCAGCGTCGGCTTGATGATTTCTTCGATCACGGCTTCGCGCAGCGCCGGCAGCTCGATGTCCGGTGCGTGCTGCGTGGACAGCACGACGGTGTCGATCGAGTCGGGCTTGCCGTCGACGTAGCGGACCGTGACCTGCGACTTCGCGTCCGGGCGCAGCCACTGCAGGCGGCCGTCGCGGCGCAAGCTGGCCTGGCGCTCGACGAGACGATGCGACAGGTAGATCGGCAGCGGCATCAGTTCCGGCGTTTCGTCGCACGCATAACCGAACATCAGGCCCTGGTCGCCCGCGCCTTGATCGAGATTGTCGTCGTGCGCACGGTCGACGCCTTGCGCGATGTCCGGCGACTGCTTGTCGTACGCGACGAGCACCGCGCAGCCCTTGTAGTCGATGCCGTAGTCGGTGTTGTCGTAGCCGATGCGCTTGATGGTGTCGCGCGCGATCTGGATGTAGTCGATGTTGGCCGTCGTGGTGATTTCACCGGCCAGCACGACGAGACCCGTGTTGCACAGCGTTTCGGCCGCAACGCGGGAGTATTTGTCTTGCTCGAGGATGGCGTCGAGAATCGCGTCCGAGATCTGGTCCGCGACCTTGTCCGGATGGCCTTCGGAGACGGATTCGGACGTGAAGAGATAATCGTTTGCCACTTTTTCAGGCTCCTGTGTGGTTACGGTTGGTTTCACGTAGCCAGCTTCGTTGGGCCTGAAGCGGCGACGCTTTAGCGGATTACCAGGACCGGGCAGCGCGCTTCGCGCCAGCCGGCTTCGCCCCGCAAGTTGTCAGTTAACTCGGCGAAGCCCGTATTATAGCGGCTTTCGTGAATTGTCACAGAGCGCCGCCCGTGCTGCATCGTCCGCTGTTCCACCCCCCTGTTCGCAACGTGCCGGCCAGCCGGCCCCACGGAGATTCCGCATGCTAGGCCGCCTCGGCACGCACCTCGCCATCGGCTTGCTGAAGCTGCTCGCCCTGCTGCCGTACGGTTTGACCGCGCGGTTCGGCGATGGCCTCGGCTGGCTGCTGTATCAGATTCCCAGCCGGCGCAAGCGCATCGTACATATCAATCTGAAACTCTGCTTCCCCGACTGGAGCGACGACCGGCGCGAGGAAGTGGCGGGCCAGCATTTCCGCCACGCGATCCGCAGCTATGTGGAACGCAGCGTTCAGTGGTTCGGCTCCGAGCGCAAGCTCGCGAAGTTGATCCAGGTCGACAGCGCCGTCGATCTCACCGATCCCGATCTGCCCCCGACGCTGTTTCTCGGCCTGCATTTCGTCGGCATCGAAGCCGGCTCGATCTGGCTGAACCGGTCGCTGCAACGGCGCTGCGGGTCGCTGTACCAGCCGTTCTCGAACGCGGTGCTCGAGGAAGCGGCGAAGCAGGCGCGCGGACGTTTCGATGCCGAGATGGTCGGGCGCGCGGACAGCGCGCGAGTCGTGCTGCGCTGGCTGCGGGATCGCAAGCCGGTGATGCTCGGCGCGGACATGGACTACGGTTTGCGCAATTCGACGTTCGTGCCGTTCTTCGGCGTGCCCGCGTGCACGCTGACGGCCGTCGGCCGGCTCGCAAAAACGGGCCGCGCGCAGGTCGTGCCGTTCATCGGCGAGGTGCTGCCGAACTACAAGGGTTATCGGCTGAAGGTGTTCAAGCCGTGGAACAACTACCCGACCGGCGACGACGATCTCGACGCGCGGCGGATGAACGAATTCCTTGAGGAACAGATTCCGTTGATGCCCGAGCAGTATTACTGGGTCCACAAGCGCTTCAAGACGCGGCCGCCCGGCGAGCCGAGCCTCTACTGAGTCGAACGCGCGGGCGCGCCGTCACGCGCGCGCCTGCGCTCTCGCCACTTTCTTCGCGCCTTTCGCGCGCCTGCCAGAGATCGCAGGCCGACTGCTGCGCGAGCCACGGATCAGCGTTCCCGCCGTTTTCCTCACCGGGCCACGCTTCGAGACGCAGCGCCATTTCCGGCGAGATGCCGCGCCCCGGACAGATGCACATCGCGTTCCGCCGCCCTTGACGGCCACATCGCGGCCACACCGCCCCGCCCGCGCGGGACGCCCCTGTCGGCTGCATGTATCATTTGCGGTTGAGATCAGCACGACGAACGACGCCGCCCGTAATGGCGGTACGCTGCGTCCGCCGTGCCGATCGCCTCGTTCGTCATGGAATTCCGGATCCAGTGAAACTCTCGTTCACCAAGATGCACGGCGCGGGCAACGACTTCGTCGTGCTCGACGGCTATTCGCGCGCGTTGCCGCCGCTCACCGACGCGCAAGTGCGCGCGCTCGCCAACCGACACTTCGGGATCGGCGCCGACCAGCTGCTGCTCGTCGAGAAGCCGACCGTCGACGGCGCCGACTTCAAATACCGGATCTTCAATTGCGACGGCGGCGAGGTCGAACACTGCGGCAACGGCGCACGCTGCTTCGTGAAGTTCGTCAGCGACCGCGGCCTGACCGACAAGCGCAGCGTGCGCGTGCAGGTGATGAAGGGCCTGATCACGCTGACGATGCAGGACAACGGCGAAGTCGTCGTCGACATGGGCGCGCCCGTGTTCACGCCGGCGCAGGTGCCGTTTGATGCAGCGGGGCTCGAAGGCCGCACGGAAGGCCGCGACACGCTGTGGCCGCTCGACGTCGGCGGCCGGACGCGCTGGATCTCGACGGTATCGATGGGCAATCCGCACGCGGTGCAGGCAGTCGACGACGCCGAAGCGTACCCGGTGCTCGCCGAAGGCCCGCTGATCGAACGCCACGAGCGCTTCCCGCAGCGCGTGAACGCCGGGTTCATGCAAATCGTCTCGCGCAACGAGGTGAAGCTGCGCGTGTATGAACGCGGCGCGGGCGAAACCCTCGCGTGCGGCACCGGCGCGTGTGCGGCCGTGGCCGCCGGCATCCGGCGCGGCCTGCTCGATTCGCCGGTGACCGTGCACACGCACGGCGGCACGCTGACGATCGCCTGGGACGGCGCGCAAGACGAAACCGCCGCGCTGACGATGGCCGGGCCGGCCACGACCGTATTCGAAGGCGTAATCGACCTGAACGTCTGACCCTTCAACGCTCCGATAACCGAACAACGCTCCAGCCTCATGAACGATCGCGAAGTCGCCGACTACCTGCTCGCCAATCCCGAATTCTTCGCGCAACACGCGGAACTGCTCGCGACGATCCGTCTCGCGAATCCGCACGGCAAGGCCGCGATCTCGCTGCAGGAGCGGCAGATGGAAATGCTGCGCGACAAGAACAAGCATCTCGAACGCCGGCTCGCCGAGCTCGTGCGGTACGGCCACGAGAACGACAGCCTGTCCGCGAAGTTCAGCCGCTGGACCGCGCGCGTGATCGCGGAACGCGACCCGTACGCGCTGCCGCGCACGATCGCCGAAGGCATCGCCGACGTGTTCGACGTGCCGCAGACGGCACTGCGCGTCTGGGATGTCGCCGACACCTATTCGCAGGCCGATTTCGCGCGCCAGGTCGGCGAGGAGGTGCGGCTGTTCACGAACGGGCTGTCGACGCCGTACTGCGGCGCGAACACCGGTTTCGAAGCCGCCCAGTGGCTCGCGCCGGCGATCGCGTCGTCGGCCGCGACGGCCGCGGAAGGCGCCGAAGCCGCGCCGGCCGGCGACGGCGCGGCCGCGTCCGTGGCGCTGCTTGCGCTGCGCCCGCCGCTTGCCGGCAACGACGCGCCCGCGTTCGGGCTGCTCGTGCTCGGCTCGCCCGATCCGCGCCGCTTCCACGACGGAATGGCGACCGATTTCCTTGCGCAGATCGCGACGCTCGCGAGCGCCGCGCTCACACGCCTGCTGCCGCACTGACGTCGCACCGATGACCGACGATCCGATCGCCGCTTACCTGTCGAACCTGAAGCATGTCAGGCAGTTGTCGGAACACACGCTGCGCGCGTACACGCACGAGCTCGACGAACTGAAAAAGCTCGCCGCCGGCCGCCCGCTCGAAGCGCTGACGGCCGCCGACATGCGCGGCGCGGTCGTGCGCGCACACGCGGGCGGGCTGTCCGCGCGCTCGATCTCGCACCGGCTTTCCGCATGGCGCGCGTTCTATCGCTGGTTCGCACAGCACATCGAGATGCCCGCGAATCCCGTCGCCGGGGTACGCGCGCCCAAACGCGAGAAATCGCTGCCCAAAGCGCTGTCGGTCGACGATGCGGTCGCACTGATGGATACGCCGCTGCCCGATACGACCGAAGGGATCAGGGATCGCGCGATCCTCGAGCTGTTCTATTCGTCGGGGCTGCGCCTCGCCGAACTGGTCGGGCTCGACGTCGCGTACACGCAGGCCGACGGCTACCGCTCGGCCGGCTGGCTCGACCTCGCCGAAGCCGAAGTCACGGTGCGCGGCAAGGGCAACAAGGAACGCAAGGTGCCGGTCGGGCGCAAGGCGATCGACGCGCTGAACGCGTGGCTCGCGGTGCGCAACGAGTTCGTGAAGCACGATCCGCATCCGCTGTTCGTGTCGGTGCGCGGCAACCGGATGGCACCGGGCGTCGTGCGCGAGCGCGTAAAGCGCGCCGCGCTCGCCGCGGGCATCCCTGCGAACGTGCACCCGCACGTGCTGCGCCATTCGTTCGCGACGCACGTGTTGCAGTCGAGCGGCGACCTGCGCGCGGTGCAGGAACTGCTGGGCCACGCGAGCATTGCCGCGACGCAGATCTACACGTCGCTCGATTTCCAGCATCTCGCGAAGATTTACGACAGCGCGCATCCGCGCGCGAAGAAGCGCGACTGACGCGCATCCCGCATTCCCCGCCGCGCGCGGCGGCCGGCCACGGCCGGCAACGCCCGCGGCTCACCCGATCCGATCATGCAAACCGTCACACTCAAACCGTCCAAGGACAAATCGCTGCTGCGCCGGCATCCGTGGGTCTACGCGAATGCGATCGACCGCGTCGACGGCAAGCCCGCGCCCGGCGCAACCGTGGTCGTACGCGCGCACGACGGCCGCTTCCTCGCGCGCGGCGCGTACAGTCCGCAATCGCAGATCCGCGTGCGCGTGTGGAGTTTCGACGAGAACGAGCCGATCGACCACGCATTCTTCAAGCGCCGCGTGCAGCGCGCGGTCGCCCACCGGACGACGATGGTGTCGGGCACCGGCGCGGTGCGGCTCGTGTTCGGCGAAGCGGACGGGCTGCCGGGGTTGATCGTCGACTACTACGTCGCGGATACGGCGGAGCCGGGTGCGGCGCCGCGCGGCCAGCTCGTATGCCAGTTCATGGCCGCGGGCGTCGAAGCGTGGAAGGAGGCGATCGTCTCGGCCTTGACCGGCGCGACCGGCTGCCCGAACGTGTACGAACGCT
This sequence comes from Burkholderia latens, assembly GCF_001718795.1. Taxonomy (NCBI): domain Bacteria; kingdom Pseudomonadati; phylum Pseudomonadota; class Betaproteobacteria; order Burkholderiales; family Burkholderiaceae; genus Burkholderia; species Burkholderia latens. The sequence continues at coordinate 3,234,508 of NZ_CP013435.1, forward strand.
CGGACGTGTCGATCCGCGACAAGGAAGGGCTCGAGCAGACGACCGGCGTGCTCGCCGGCGACGCACCGCCCGCGACGCTGATCGCGAACGAAAACGGCGTGCGTTATCACGTCGACGTGCCGAACGGCCACAAGACGGGCTTCTACGTCGACCAGCGCGACAACCGCGCGCTGGTCGCGCAATACGCTGACGGCCGCGACGTGCTCAACTGCTTCTGCTACACGGGCGGCTTCTCGCTCGCGGCGCTCAAGGGCGGCGCGAAACGCGTGGTGTCGATCGACTCGTCGGGCGATGCGCTCGCGCTCGCGCAACAGAACGTCGTCGCGAACGGCTTCGACGCCGACCGTGCAACCTGGCTCGACGCGGACGCGTTCAAGACGCTGCGCCGCCTCGTCGACGAAGGCGAGCGTTTCGACCTGATCGTGCTCGATCCGCCGAAGTTCGCGCCGACGCGCGACAGCGTCGACCGCGCAGCGCGCGCATACAAGGACATCAACCTGAGCGGCTTCCGGCTGCTGCGCCCGGGCGGCCTGCTGTTCACGTACTCGTGCTCGGGCGCGATCGACATGGACCTGTTCCAGAAGATCGTCGCCGGCGCAGCCGCCGACGCGAAGGTCGACGCGCGGATTCTGAAGCGCCTCGGCGCGGGCGTCGACCATCCGCTGCTGGCGGCGTTCCCCGAAGGCGAATATCTGAAGGGTCTGCTGTTGCAAATCGTCTGACCGCCCCGATCTAGACGCACACCCGAGTCCGCCGGCGGCCATTGAAGCGCGCCGCGCGTGGCGGACCTCCGCTCGCCCCTGTCGTCCGGACGACGGGCGCGGGCTTGACAGGTATGTTTCAATGGATGGTTGTGCGCCCCGGCTCGCGAGCCGACGGCGCGACGCACACATCCTGGTTTTGACCCCGATTCACGAACCACAGGCGACCGACATGGCCACTCCCGTCACCATCCTCACCGGCTTCCTCGGCAGCGGCAAGACGACGCTGCTCAAGCGCATCCTGAACGAACAGCACGGCATGAAGATCGCCGTGATCGAGAACGAATTCGGCGAAGAGAACATCGACAACGAGATCCTCGTCCAGGACACGAACGAGCAGATCATCCAGATGAGCAACGGCTGCATCTGCTGCACGATCCGCGGCGACCTCGCGCGCGCCCTCGGCGATCTGGCCGCGAAGAAGCGCGAAGGCAAGCTCGACTTCGACCGGATCGTGATCGAAACGACCGGCCTCGCGAACCCGGGCCCCGTCGCGCAAACCTTCTTCATCGACAGCGAGATCGCCGACGACTTCCTGCTCGACGCGATCATCACGCTGGTCGACGCGAAGCACGCGAACGCACAGCTTGACGAACACGAAGTGGTGCAGCGCCAGGTCGGCTTCGCCGATCGCCTGTTCATCACGAAGTCGGACCTGGTCGACGACCAGGCCGTCGCGGCACTCAAGCATCGCCTGATGCACATGAATCCGAAGGCGACGATCAGGGTCGTGAACTTCGGGGAAGCGGACATCAAGGAAATCTTCGACCTGCGCGGCTTCAATCTGAACGCGAAGCTCGAGATCGATCCGGACTTCCTCGCCGAGGACGACCACGCGCATCATCACCACGATCACGACCATGATCACGATCACGCGAATTGCGACCACGATCATGGTCAATGCGCGCACGATCACGAGCACGGCCATCATCACCATCATGCGCACCACGACGACAAGATCAAGTCGTTCGTGTACCGGAACGACCGCCCGTTCGATCCCAACAAGCTGGAAGACTTCCTCGGCGGGATTCTGCAGATCTACGGCGAACGGATGCTGCGCTACAAGGGCGTGCTTTACATGAAGGGCGTCGACCGCAAGGTCGTGTTCCAGGGCGTGCACCAGATGATGGGCAGCGACCTGGCAGCGAAATGGCTGCCGGCCGAAAAGAAGACCAACAAGATGGTGTTCATCGGCGTCGACCTGCCGCAGGATCTGATCACCGACGGCCTCGACGCCTGCCTCGCCTGAGCGTTCGGGCCCCCGCGCATGCGGGAGCCGCGCGGCCGCCTTCGCCGGCGGCCGCCGACGGCGGCGCGGCGCCGTTTCCGGGCAGGGTTTCGCCGTCATCGCTTTTTCGCGATTTGCGCGTTATATTTTCTAGATATTGGCGCAGCCGACGGGGATCGACCCGATACGGCGCCCGCTTGCGATTCAGTTACAATACGTGCCCGCTGGAGTACGGCAATAACAGGCCCGGTTCTTGCTGAACCATTACCCGGGCATCGCAACCGCGCCGGATCGCCCATCCGCCACCCGGCCGCGGCCGATGCGATCTGCCGCGCAGCACCGGTTCGCCGCGCGCGCAAATCCGCGCCAGGCCTATCCTGGTATTTGAGAACCGGTTTTCCAGAGGCTTTCGGCCCCGCAGCGGCAAGTCGCAAGTGATTGCAAGTGCAGTTGCGGGTAATCCCAAAGTGCAGGCAATATCTACTGATTTGCCGCACATTGAAGAAGCAAGCAGATGACGAAGAAACTCTTGACCGAAGCCGAAATCCTGAAGATGAGCGACAAGGATTACATGAATGAGGATCAGCTCGCCTTCTTCAAAAATCGGCTCGAACAGTTGCAGGCGGACATCCTCAAGAATGCAGGCCAGACGACCGAGAACCTGCGCGAGACGGTGATCGTGCCCGATCCCGCCGATCGCGCGACGATCGAGGAAGAGCACGCGCTCGAGCTGCGCACGCGCGACCGCGAACGCAAGCTCCTCAAGAAGGTTCAGCAGTCGCTCGCCCGCATCGAGTCGGGCGACTACGGCTGGTGCGAGGAAACCGGCGAACCGATCGGCATCCCGCGCCTGCTCGCGCGTCCGACGGCCACGCTGTCGCTCGAGGCGCAGGAGCGCCGCGAGCTGCGCCAGAAGCTGTTCGGCGACTGATCGAGCGGCGTTCCGCTCCTACACGCTGCTTCCCGAAAGCGCGCGGCCTGCCGCGCGCTTTTTGTTTTTCCGGCGCCGGCTCCCGGCCCGCCGGCCGATTTGCATCCTCCTCTTGATATCCCGGCGCCCGCCCTAAAATGAAACGGACGCGCGCCGGGCCGCTTCCCGGCGCACTGCGGATTCACGCGGCGGCGCGTCGCGCCGCCCGACTCTTCCCCGTTTTTCTCAAGGAACGCAGATGGAGCAATTTCACGGCACGACCATCGTTTCGGTCCGGCGCGGCGACAAGGTCGCGCTCGGCGGCGACGGCCAGGTAACCCTCGGCAACATCGTCATGAAGGGTGGCGCGCGGAAAGTGCGGCGGATCTACAACAACCAGGTACTGGTCGGATTCGCGGGCGGCACCGCCGATGCGTTCTCGCTGCTCGATCGCTTCGAGGCGAAGCTCGAGAAGCACCAGGGCAACCTGACCCGCGCGGCCGTCGAGCTCGCGAAGGACTGGCGCACCGACCGGATGCTGCGCCGCCTCGAGGCGATGCTGATCACGGCCGATGCCACCACCACGCTCGTGATCACCGGCAACGGCGACGTGCTCGATCCGGAAGGCGGCATCTGCGCAATCGGCTCGGGCGGCGCGTACGCGCAGGCCGCGGCCCGCGCGCTCGCGGAGAACACCGAGCTGTCCCCGCGCGAGATCGTCGAGAAATCGCTCGAGATCGCCGGCGACATGTGCATCTACACGAACCACAACCGCATCATCGAAACGATCGAGTAAGGACCGCACCATGAGCACCATGACCCCTGCCGAGATCGTCTCGGAACTCGACAAGCACATCATCGGCCAGGCCAAGGCGAAGAAGGCGGTCGCGGTCGCGCTGCGCAACCGCTGGCGCCGCCAGCAGGTCGCCGACCCGCTGCGCCAGGAAATCACGCCGAAGAACATCCTGATGATCGGGCCGACGGGCGTCGGCAAGACCGAAATCGCGCGCCGCCTCGCGAAGCTCGCCGATGCGCCGTTCATCAAGATCGAAGCGACCAAGTTCACCGAAGTCGGCTACGTCGGCCGCGACGTCGACAGCATCGTGCGCGACCTGATCGAGATCTCGGTCAAGCAGACGCGCGAATCGGAGATGCGCAAGGTCCGCAGCAAGGCGACCGACCAGGCCGAAGACCGCATCCTCGACATCCTGCTGCCGCAACCGCGCGCGGTGGGCTTCGGCGGCAACGCCGAGCACGCGAACGACGACAACAACGCGACGCGCCAGACGTTCCGCAAGCGCCTGCGCGAAGGCCAGCTCGACGACAAGGAAGTCGAGCTCGACCTCGAGCAGCCGTCGGTCGGCATGGACATCATGGCGCCGCCGGGAATGGAGGAGATGACCGAGCAGATCCGCTCGATGTTCTCGAACCTCGGCAGCGGCAAGAAGCAGCGCCGCAAGGTGAAGATCAAGGAAGCGCTGAAGCTGCTGACCGACGAGGAAGCGGCGAAGATGCTGAACGAAGAGGAAGTGAAGACGAAGGCCGTGCAGAACGTCGAGCAGAACGGCATCGTGTTCCTCGACGAGATCGACAAGATCACGTCGCGCAACAACGAAGGCAGCGGCGGCGAAGTGTCGCGCCAGGGCGTGCAGCGCGATTTGCTGCCGCTCGTCGAGGGTACGACCGTCAACACGAAATACGGGATGGTGAAAACTGATCACATCCTGTTCATCGCGAGCGGCGCGTTCCACCTCGCGAAGCCGAGCGACCTGATTCCCGAACTGCAGGGCCGCTTCCCGATTCGCGTCGAGCTCGACTCGCTGTCGGTCAACGACTTCGAAGCGATCCTCGTCGCGACCGATGCGAGCCTCGTCAAGCAGTACCAGGCGCTGCTCGCCACCGAAGACGTGGAGCTCGAGTTCGCCGAAGACGGCATCCGCCGCCTCGCCGAGATCGCCTATGCGGTCAACGAGAAGACCGAGAACATCGGCGCGCGCCGCCTGTACACGGTGATCGAAAAGCTGCTGGAGGAAGTGTCGTTCTCGGCCGGCAACCACGCCGGCGAGCGCGTGACGATCGACGCGCAATACGTCGACCGGGCGCTCGGCGAAGTGTCGCAGGACGAAGACCTGTCGCGCTACGTGCTGTAACGCGCGCGGCGCCGGATCATGGACGGGCGGCCCCTTTGTCGGGGGCCGCCCGTTTTCGTTGGCGGGCGCGGCAGGCGCCGCGCCGCTTACTGGCGCACCGGCTTCTTCGCGAGCTTGCGCTGCAGCGTGCGGCGGTGCATGTTCAGGGCGCGCGCCGTGGCCGAGATGTTGTTGTTGTTCTCCGCGAGCACGCGCTGGATGTGCTCCCATTCGAGCCGGTCGACCGACAGCACGACCGGATTCTCGAGCGCCTCGTCGGCCTGGACTTCGCTCGCGTTGGTCTGCAGCGCGGCAAGGATAGACTCGACGTTTGCGGGCTTCGCGAGATAGTTGTCCGCGCCCTCCTTCACCGCCTGCACCGCGGTCGCGATGCTTGCGTAGCCGGTCAGCACCAGAATCCGCGCATCGGGTTGCAGGTCGCACAACGGCGCGATCAGGCTCAGTCCCGAATCCTCGCCGAGATGCAGGTCGACGGTAATGAACTGGAACTTGCCGCCTGCCGCGAGCCGCAGTGCCGCCTCCTTGTCGTGCGCCTGCTGGACCGCGTAGCCGCGGCGCTCGAGGCCGCGCGCGAGCGTGCCCGCGAACACCTCGTTGTCGTCGATCACCAGGAAATTGTTCTCGCTCATGTGGTTTCTCCGTCTACGTGTTGGTTGAGGCGGCCGGCGCCGTCATGCGCGCCACCGGCAGGCGCAGGACCGCGCGCGTGCCGCGGCCGGGCGCGGTCGCCACGCGGGTGTCCGGCGCTGCCGCCCGCTCGGCCGTGCGCTGCGCCGCTCCCGAAGCGGCGTGACCGTGTGCGCCGCCGCCGGTGCGTCCGTTGCCGGCGGCCGAGCGCGGCGCGACATCGGACAGTTCGATCTCGCCGCCCAAGCGCACGGCCGCGCTGAATGCAAGGTACAGGCCGACCCCGTGGCCGCCCTGCGTGCTGTCGACCGGCATCGCCCCGAGCGATTCGCGCAACGCGGCCGGAATGCCCGGGCCGTCGTCGCATACTTCGAATTCGATCTGGTCGCCCCCGCTCGCGCGCTCGCTGTGCGCGAGCTTCGCGGCCAGCGTCACGCGGTGCGGGCTTGCACGCGCGGCGTTGTCGAGCAGGATCGTCAGGATCTGGCCCGCCGCGACCGTGTCGTCGAGCGCGACGCCCGACGGGCGCGCGCCGAGCAGATCGAACTCCACGTGCGGATGCCGCAGCCGCCAGTGCTCGACGAACGTGTCGAGCCAGTCGTCCACCGGCTGGCGGCTGGCCGGTGCGCTCGCGCGGCTGCGCAGGCGCGCAAGCGCCGACGTGCAGAGCGTCATCTGCTCTTCCAGCACCTTCAGGTCGGCCTCGTAGCGCGCGAGGCCCGGATCGGCGCGGGCCGCGTCGCGCAGTTCTTCCGCGAGCATCGCGATCGTCGACAGCGGCGTGCCCATCTCGTGTGCGACCGTCGCAGCCTGCACGCCGAGCGCGACCGCCCGCTCGTCGCGCAGCAGATGCGCCTGCGCCTCGCCGAGCGCCGCATCGCGCTGGCGCAGCGCGTTCGACATGCGCGCGACGAACCACGCGATCAGCCCGACGCTGACCATGAAGTTCACCCACATCCCGGTGCGGTAGTAGTCGAACAGGTTTGCCGGGTTGTCCATGTTGAGCGGCACCGAATCGAAGCCGAGCGCCGCGTAGCACGCGACCGCGAACGCCGCGAGCCAGATCATCAGGTGCCACGGCAGCACGGCCGCCGCGATCGCGAGCGACGGCAGGTAAAGCGACACGAACGGATTAGTCGTGCCACCCGACAGGAACAGCAGCGCCGACAGCGCGCCGAGATCGACCCACAGCTGGCCGAGCAGCTCGAAATTGGTCTCGGGGCGCGCGCGCAGCACGCGCACCCAGGTCAGTGCATTGAAGACGATTTCGAGCGCGATGACCATCAGCATCGCCGGCAACGGCAGATGCACGCCGAAATAGGTCTGCACGACGCCGATCGTCACGAGCTGGCCGATGATCGCGAGATTGCGCAGCCAGAACAGATGACTGAGGTTGACGCGCCCGGTGGTGGTGATTCGTTGCATCCGAGCAGTTTACCCGTTTAGCGTCCGGCAACTCCACCGGGGGCCGGATCGCACCGGACGAACCGGCAACCGGGTGAGGCTGCGCCGCGGCGGGCGGCACGGATCTGCACCGTCAGCCGGCCGCGCCGGCCATGCGCCGTGCGAGCTCGTCGGCCAGGCATTCGGGGCAGCGGCAGCGCGCGCCGGCGGCCGGCGGCGCTTCGCCGGGCAGCGCCGGCATCGACGCGCACCAGCACTCGAACGGCTGCGTGCCGGCGCCGCAGTCGAAGCCGCGCCCGCAGTGCGGGCACCGCGCGCGGTGCGGGGTCGAACGGGCTTCGGCGGCGGAATCGGTCATGGCTCGGGCGGAAGCGGGCGTGGACATCGCCCTACGCGACTAGCATAGCGCGGCGCGCGGATTTTGCACGCCGGCCGTCCGGCCGATGGCTGCCGCGAACACGTGCCCCTGCGCACGGCGCGCGCTCCGCCCGCACCGTCGCAGCGACGCGCAGCGCCCGCGCGGGCGGGCCGCCGCGCAAGGCCCACGGCCGCCGGCACCCGCCTTCCGGCCGGCCCAAAAACCCGATGCTGCGCTGCGCCACTCCTGTACAATTCGCCCTGTTTCAACCGTTCCCAGCCAGAGCCGCCGCCATGTCCGAGCCCATCGACCTCTCGCAGATCGCCCCGACGCTGAAAGCAGAAATCCTCGCCGAGGCGCTGCCGTACATCCGCCGCTACCACGGCAAGACCGTGGTGATCAAATACGGCGGCAATGCGATGACGGAAGAGCGGCTCAAGCAGGGCTTCGCGCGCGACGTGATCCTGCTGAAACTCGTCGGCATCAATCCGGTGATCGTCCACGGCGGCGGTCCGCAAATCGATCACGCACTGAAGAAGATCGGCAAGGCCGGCACCTTCATCCAGGGCATGCGCGTGACCGACGAAGAGACGATGGAAGTCGTCGAATGGGTGCTGGGCGGCGAAGTGCAGCAGGACATCGTGATGCTGATCAACCATTTCGGCGGCCACGCGGTGGGCCTGACGGGCAAGGACGGCGGCCTGATTCACGCCCGCAAGCTGCTGATGCCGGACCGCGACAATCCGGGCCAGTACATCGACATCGGCCAGGTCGGCGAAGTCGAGGCGATCAACCCGGCGGTCGTGAAGGCGCTGCAGGACGATGCGTTCATTCCGGTGATCTCGCCGATCGGCTTCGGCGAAGATGGGCTGTCGTACAACATCAACGCAGATCTCGTCGCCGGCAAGCTCGCCACGGTGCTGAATGCCGAGAAGCTGCTGATGATGACCAACATCCCCGGCGTGATGGACAAGGACGGCAACCTGCTGACCGACCTGTCCGCACGCGAGATCGACGCGCTGTTCGAAGACGGCACGATCTCGGGCGGCATGCTGCCGAAGATCTCGTCGGCGCTCGACGCGGCAAAGAGCGGCGTGAAGTCGGTGCACATCGTCGACGGCCGCATCGAACATTCGGTGCTGCTCGAAATCCTGACCGAGCAGCCGTTCGGCACGATGATCCGCTCGCATTGAGCGCGCGCCGCCCGTCCTCGCGCACCGGCCTGCCGGCGTCATTGCGACGCCGGCGCATCTCCCGCAGCCGGCCGCGTGCCGGCGCGCCCGTCTGGCTGTTCGATCTCGACAACACGCTGCACCACGCATCGCACGCGATCTTTCCGGAGATCAACCGTGCGATGACGCAGTACATCATCGACGCGCTGCAGATCGAACGCGCCGAAGCCGACCGCCTGCGCACGGGCTACACGCAACGCTACGGTGCCGCGCTCCTCGGCCTCACGCGCCATCATCCGATCGATCCGCACGACTTCCTGCGGGTCGTCCACACGTTTCCCGATTTGCCGGCGATGCTGCGCGCCGAGCGCGGCCTCGCACGCATCGTCGCGGCGCTGCCGGGCCGCAAGTTCGTGCTGACCAATGCGCCGGAGAACTATGCGCGCGCGGTGCTGCGCGAGCTGCGCATCGAGCGGCTGTTCGAACGCGTGATCGCGATCGAGCACATGCGCGACCGCCGCACGTGGCGCGCGAAGCCCGATCACACGATGCTGCGCCGGACGCTGCGCGCCGCGCACGCGCGGCTCGCCGACGCGATCCTCGTCGAGGATACGCGCGGCCACCTGAAGCGCTACAAGCGGCTCGGCATCGGCACCGTGTGGATCACCGGCCACCTGCCCGGCCATCTGCCGAACACCGGCCGGCCGCATTATGTCGACCAGCGCATTCGTTCGTTAAAATCGCTGCGACTGGGCACACGATCGGGGCGACAAAAATGCAGCCGACTTACCCGCAGGACCAAGCCGTAACGGAGAACCAGGCCACGCCGTCCCGCCCGCGCCCGAAGCCGGGCGAGCGGCGCGTGATGATCCTGCAGACGCTCGCGGCGATGCTCGAAGCGCCGAAGCCCGAGAAAATCACGACGGCCGCGCTCGCCGCACGGCTCGACGTGTCGGAAGCCGCGTTGTACCGCCATTTCTCCAGCAAGGCGAAAATGTACGAAGGGCTGATCGAGTTCATCGAGCAGGCGCTGTTCGGGCTCGTAAACCAGATCGTCGCAAAGGAGCCGAACGGCGTGCTGCAGGCGCGCACGATCGCGCTCACGATGCTCAATTTCGCCGCAAAGAATCCCGGGATGACGCGCGTGCTGACCGGCGAGGCGCTGGTCGGCGAGGACGAGCGGCTGGCCGAGCGCGTCGAGCAGATGCTCGAGCGGATCGAGGCGTCGCTCAGGCAATCGCTGCGGTTCGCGCGGCTCGAGGCCGGCGAGCGGGACGCACCGGCTGCGACCGCGCCGGCGGCGCTGCCCGCCGATTACGACCCGGCGGTGCGCGCAAGCCTCGTGGTCAGCTACGTGCTCGGTCGCTGGCACCGCTACGCGAAGAGCGGCTTCACAAAACCGCCGACCGAACATGCGGATGCGCAACTTCGCCTGATCCTGCAGTAGGCAGCGCCCGCGATCGCCGAGCACCTCTCCGCACGGTGCGCCGCCGGCGGGCGCGCTCCTCCGCCGATCAAGCGCCATCCGGCTTCGCATCGGCCGGATCCGCGCGTTCGTCAATTTCCGCTATACTCTGCCGACTTGCCGCCCGGTTGGCGGCAGGTCGGAAGCGCGCCGATTTGCTGACTCGATTGCGGGCGCGCGAACCGGCCGGGGCCTTGATGCGTCGTGCGTCGTTCCCCGGCGGTTCACTATAAATGCGGCTAAAGAGGTCGTCAGCCGCGCACCTTCGCCTCCGCGCATCGCCGACACCATTTAGCCGCCCAGTCATAAGGCGGAACGAATGGAATCGATCGGCATCGTCGCTCCACAGACCATGCACTTCGCCGAACCGCTGCGCTTGCAAAGCGGCAGCGTGATCGGCAACTATCAGCTCGTCGTCGAGACGTATGGCGAGCTCAACGCCGCGCGCTCGAACGCGGTGCTCGTCTGCCACGCGCTGAACGCGTCGCACCACGTCGCCGGCGTCTACGCGGACGATCCGCGCAGCACCGGCTGGTGGGACAACATGGTCGGCCCCGGCAAGCCGCTCGACACGAACCGCTTTTTCGTGATCGGCGTGAACAACCTCGGCTCGTGCTTCGGCTCGACCGGCCCGATGAGCATCGATCCGTCGACCGGCAAGCCGTACGGCGCGAAGTTCCCTGTGGTTACCGTCGAGGACTGGGTGCATGCGCAGGCGCGCGTCGCCGACGCGTTCGGCATCGAGCGCTTCGCCGCCGTGATGGGCGGCAGCCTCGGCGGGATGCAGGCGCTCGCGTGGAGCCTGATGTATCCGGAGCGTGTCGCGCACTGCATCGACATCGCATCGACGCCGAAGCTGTCCGCGCAGAACATCGCGTTCAACGAGGTCGCACGCTCGGCGATCCTGTCCGATCCCGACTTTCATGGCGGCGATTACTACGCGCACGGCGTGAAGCCGAAGCGCGGCTTGCGCGTCGCGCGGATGATCGGCCACATCACGTATCTGTCCGACGACGACATGGCCGAGAAATTCGGCCGCGCGCTGCGCCGCGCGGACGGCGCGCTCGATGCGTACAACTTCAGCTTCGACGTCGAGTTCGAGGTCGAATCGTACCTGCGCTACCAGGGCGACAAGTTCGCCGACTACTTCGACGCGAACACCTATCTGCTGATCACCCGCGCGCTCGACTATTTCGACCCGGCGAAGGCGTTCGACGGCAACCTGACGGCCGCGCTCGCGCACACGCAGGCGAAATACCTGATCGCGAGTTTCTCGACCGACTGGCGCTTCGCGCCGGCGCGCTCCCGCGAGATCGTGAAGGCGCTGCTCGACAACAAGCGCACGGTCAGCTACGCGGAAATCGACGCACCGCACGGCCACGACGCATTCCTGCTCGACGACGCGCGCTATCACAACCTGATCCGCGCCTATTACGAACGTATCGCCAGCGAGGTGGGCGCATGAACCAGCAAGCGCTGAATTCCCTGTCCGCACGCGCGGACTTCCGTGCCATTGCCCGCTGGGTCGAACCACGCGCGACCGTGCTCGACCTCGGCTGCGGCGACGGCTCGCTGCTGTCGCTGCTGATGGAAGAACTGGACGTGACCGGCTACGGAATCGAACTGAACGACGCCGGCGTGCTCGCGAGCGCGAAGAACGGCATCAACGTGATCCAGCAGAACCTCGAGGACGGCCTGCGGCTGTTCGAGGATCACAGCTTCGACTTCGCGATCCTGTCGCAAACGCTGCAGACGATCCACCAGACGGCCGCGATCCTGCGCGAAACCGCGCGCGTCGGGCGCGAGTGCATCGTGTCGTTCCCGAACTTCGGCTACTGGGCGCACCGGCTGTCGGTGCTGCGCGGCCGGATGCCGGTGTCGAAGTCGCTGCCTTACCAGTGGCACAACACGCCGAACGTCCGCGTGCTGACGATCAAGGATTTCGAGGCGCTCGCGCCGGAGGTCGGCGTGACGATTCTCGACCGCATCGTGCTGCACGAGGGGCAGCCGATTCGATGGGGAGCGAACTGGCGTGGTAGTCTTGCTGTCTACCGCGTCAAGCGCAGCTGAGCCGGGGGGCCGTTGACGGATGATCCGGTCCGCACGCGCGTGCGGACGCCCCGCCTGCGCCGTCTGCCACGCCTGCGCTGCCGCCGCAATCAGTCAACGCTACCCAGTTCCTGTCCATGTCGAAAACGCCACACGAGGCGCCCGCACTCACCGCTCACGAGGATCACCCCGGCTGGCGCGCCTATCTGAACACGCACATGCTGATCTGCGTGTTCCTGGGCTTCACGTCCGGGCTGCCGCTGTTCACGCTCGTCTATCTCGTGCAGGCATGGCTGCGCTCCGAGGGCGTGAACCTGAAGGAAATCGGCCTGTTTGCGCTGATCCAGTTCCCGTATACGTGGAAGTTCCTGTGGGCGCCGCTGATGGACCGCTACATCCCGCGCCTGCCCGGCTGGCGGCCGGGTCGCCGGCGCGGCTGGCTGCTGCTCACGCAGGTGCTGGTCGCCGGTGCGATCGCCGCGCTCGGCTTCGTGTCGCCGCGCGATTCGATCTGGACCGTCGCCGCGCTCACGACGCTCGTCGCGTTCTTCGGCGCGAGCGCCGACATCGTGATCGACGCGTATCGTCGTGAACTCCTGCGCGACACCGAGCAAGGCCTCGGCAACGCGGTGCACGTGAACGCGTACAAGCTCGCCGCGCTGATCCCCGGCTCGCTGGCGCTGATCCTGTCCGACCACATGCCGTGGGACGCCGTGTTCGCGATCACCGGCGCATTCATGCTGCCGGGCATTCTGATGACGCTCGTCGTGCGCGAGCCGGAAGTGGTCGGCGCGCCGCCGCGCAACCTGCGCGACGCCATCGTGCTGCCGTTCCGCGAATTCATCCAGCGCGACGGCTGGGCCGGCGCGCTCCTCGTCATCGCATTCATCTTCCTGTTCAAGATCGGCGACACGATGGCGACCACTTTGTCCACGTCGTTCTTCCTCGACATCGGCTTCAGCCGCACCGAGATCGGCATCGTCGCGAAAACCACCGCGCTCGTCGCGAGCGTCGCCGGGGGCATCATCGGCGGCGTGTGGCTCGTGAAGATCGGGATCGGGCGCGGGCTGTGGATTTTCGGCGCGCTGCAGATGGTGTCGACGCTCGGCTTCGCATGGCTCGCCCAGCTCGGTCCGGGCTCGCCGGTGCTCGCGTTGCTGTACGACTTTACGGTGTCGACGAGCCACGCGATCGCGGCGGCGCTGTCGGTGTTCGGCATTGCGGTCACGCCGCAATTCAGTCCAATGACGGTCGCGCTCGCCATCGTCTACGGCTTCGAAACGTTCACGACAGGGCTGACGATGGCCGCGTTCGTCGCATATATCGCGAGTACGACCGACCCGCGCTACACGGCCACGCAATTCGCGCTGTTCACGAGCCTCGCGTCGGTGCCGCGCACGCTCGCATCCGCCGCAAGCGGCTTCATCGTCGCGAAGATCGGCTGGTTCGACTACTTCATCGCATGCACCGCGCTCGCGATTCCCGGGATGCTGCTGCTGTTCAAGATCGCACCGTGGAATGGCGTCGCGCGCAATGGCGAGGCCAGCCGTGCGCAGTGATCGGCTGCTGCGGCTGACACGGGTGGCCGTCGCGCTCGGCGTCGGCATCGCATCGCTCGGCATCGCGGCGAGCGCACATGCATCCGATCCGGGCGGAACAGCCGCTGGCTCCGCGCCGGCCACCGCGCCGCCGCCCACATCGCCTGCCGCCATGCCGTCCGCGGCCGAAGCCGCGCAGCCGACGGGCGGGGCCGTGTCCGCCAAAGCGTATGCGCCTGCGACGCAGCAGGTGCGCTACGGCAATGCGATCGCGTTCCGCACGCTGATCCCTTCGCCGCTGCTCGAACAGCTGACCGCGAGCGAATACGCGCAGATCGTGCAGGCCGCCGCCGACGGCGATCGCCTGCTGCCCGCGAATCAGCCGCGCGTGAAGCGGCTGCGAACGATCGTGATGAAGCTCGCGCCGTATTCGGTGAAGTGGAACGATCGCGTGAAGAGCTGGGCGTGGGACGTGAACGCGATCCGCTCGCGCGACATCCGCGTCACCTGCCTGCCGGGCGGCAAGGTGCTCGTGTACGGCGGGCTGCTCGACCGCATTCGCCTGAACGACGACGAGCTCGGCGTGCTGCTCGCGCACGGCATCGCGCACGCGCTGCGCGAGCATGCACGCAGCAATCTGAGCGCGGCGTCGCAAACGTCGCTGCGCGCGGCCACGCTGCCGCCGCTGTTCGGCGTCGGCGATCCGCTGCCGCAGGCGCTGAACCTCGGCGCCCGCCTGCAGACCTTGCGTTACGACCCGACCGACGAAACCGAAGCCGACGTGATCGGCGGCGACATCGCCGCGCGCGCCGGCTTCGATCCGCGTGCGGCGATCACGCTGTGGGACAAACTCGCGGCGGCCACGCGCGCGAACAAGACGTCGGGCTTCATCTACACGCACCCGTACAGCGCGACGCGGCGACAGGATCTGCTGAACCGCCTGCCGGACCTGATGCCGCTCTACGCGAAGGCGATCGGCAAACGGGTCGATACGCTGGCCGACTACGCCGGCATCAGCGCGCAGCGGCGCAAGGTCGCGCGGCGCTGAGCGTAGGCGCCCGACACCGCGCTACGCGCCGACCGCCGAATCGGCCGGTCGCACGCCGCTTTCGCGCATCGCGCGCACTTCATCGCCGGGGCTGCGGCCGAACAGCCGCTTGAATTCGCGGCTGAATTGCGACGCGCTCGCATACCCGACCCGCGCGGCCGCCGCGCCCGCGCCGACACCGTCCTGCACCATCATCAGCCGCGCCTGGTGCAGGCGCGCGGCCTTTACGTACTGCATCGGCGACGTCGCCGTCACATGCTTGAACTGCGCATGGAACACCGCGACGCTCATCCCGGCCTCGCGCGCGAGCGTCTCGACGTCCAGGTCGGCCTTCAAGTCCGCATGGATGCGCCGCAGCGCCTTCGCGACGCGCCCGAAATGATGTTGCTGGACGAGCGCCGCACGAATCGCGTCGCCCTGCGCGCCGGTCAGCACGCGGTACGCGATCTCGCGCATGATCGCGGGGCCGAGCACGCGCGTGTCGTGCGGCGACGCGAGCGCTTCGAGCAGGCGCACCACCGCATCGGCGAGCGGTGCGTCGAGCGGCGTCGAATAGACGCCGTGCGGTTCGCTGACCGCGGCGCCGAGCGTCTCGTCGAGCAGGATCGCAAGCTCCGCGATCACCGCGAGATCGACGCGGATCGAGATCGCGAGAAACGGCTCCTCCGTGGTCGCGAAGGTTTCGCACTCGAACGGCAGCGGCACCGACAGCACCAGATACTGCTGCGCATCGTAGACGAACGAGCGATCGCCGAGATAGCCGAGCTTGCGGCCCTGACAAACGACGATGATGCTCGGCTCGTACAGCACCGGCATGCGCGGCACCGGACGGCTCACGCGAATGAAGCGCACCCCGTCGAGCGCCGCCAGCGTATCGCCGTCGTTCGGCGCGAGACGCGAATGCAGCTCGATCATGCGCCGCCGCACACGGTCGCCCGAGTCGTCGAAAAGGGGCTGGAAGCTCATCGGCGTCGTCCTGTCCTGCAAGAGAATCAGGCTCGCAATGTAGCACCTTGAAAGCGTTTTGACGGGCGTTCGCGCGCAATTCGAGAGGAATAGGCAAATCTTCGAGATGTTCGTGTATTTCGCTGCGGCGGCTCGCTCCTTACGATGAGCACCTGTCTCGCCGCATCGCCACAAGATGCGGCGGCAGTCTGTTTCGCCGGATGTTTTCCCGGACAAGGAGCCCCCTGCATGAGCACAACCTACGCTTACGCGGCGACCGACGCACGCTCGCCGCTCGCCCCGTTCGAATTCCAGCGCCGCGCGCTGCGCGACCTCGACGTCCAGATCGACGTGCTGTACTGCGGCGTGTGTCACTCCGACCTGCATCAGGCCCGCAACGAATGGCGCAACACGATCTATCCGGTCGTGCCGGGCCATGAAATCGTCGGCCGCGTGACCGCGACCGGCCCGCAAGTGTCGCGCTTCAAGGTCGGCGAGCTGGTCGGCGTCGGCTGTCTCGTCGATTCGTGCCGGACCTGCGCGAGCTGCGCGGAAGGTCTCGAACAGTATTGCGAGAACGGCTTCGTCGGCACCTACAACGGCCAGGATCGCGTGACCGGCGACGTCACTTACGGCGGCTATTCGACGCAGCTCGTCGTCGACGAGGCGTTCGTGCTGCGCGTGCCCGACACGCTCGACCCGGCTGGCGCCGCGCCGCTGCTGTGCGCGGGGATCACGACCTATTCGCCGCTGCGCCAGTGGAACGCCGGGCCGGGCAAGAAGGTCGGGATCGTCGGCCTCGGCGGCCTTGGCCACATGGGTGTGAAGCTGGCGCGCGCGATGGGCGCGCACGTGGTGCTGTTCACCACGTCGCCGTCGAAGATCGAAGACGGAAAGCGGCTCGGCGCGCATGAAGTGGTGATCTCGAAGGACGAAGCGCAGATGAACGCGCACCTGAACAGCTTCGACTTCATTCTGAATACGGTCGCCGCGCAGCACGACCTGAATCCGTTCCTGCACCTGTTGAAGCGCGACGGCACGATGACGCTCGTCGGCGCACCGGAGCACGATCATCCGTCGCCGCAGGTGTTCAACCTGATCTTCAAGCGCCGCCGCCTGGCGGGCTCGCTGATCGGCGGGATCGCGGAAACGCAGGAAATGCTGGATTTCTGCGCGGAGCACGGCATTACGTCCGATATCGAGATGATCCCGATGCAGCAGATCAATGCCGCTTACGAACGGATGCTGAAGAGCGACGTGAAGTACCGGTTCGTGATCGACATGGCGTCGCTCAAGCAGTAACGCGGTAACGCAGCACGCGACGGAGCAGACGAAACGGGCCGCATGTTCGACATGCGGCCCGCTTTTTTTGCATCCGGCGGCTGGATTGCGGCGATAGCGGCGGTTACTTCTTGTAGTCGTAATCGACCGTCAGCGGCGCGTGATCGCTGAACTTGATGTCCTTGAAGATCGACGTGCTTTTCGCGGTGCCGGCAACGCCCGGCGTCGCGATCTGGTAATCGATCCGCCACCCGACGTTCTTCGCGTAAGCCTGACCGCGGTTGCTCCACCACGTGTACTGCTCGGGGCGCGGGTCGAGCGTGCGGAACACGTCGACATAGCCAACCTCGTCGAACAGCTGCGTGAGCCACGCGCGCTCTTCCGGCAGGCAGCCCGAGTTCTTCTGGTTGCTCTTCCAGTTCTTGATGTCGATTTCCTTGTGGACGATGTTCACGTCGCCGCACAGGATCACCTCGCGCTTTTTCTTCAGTTCGGCGAGGTGCGGCATGAACTCGTCCATGAAGCGGTACTTCGCCTGCTGGCGCTCTTCGCCGCTCGAGCCGGACGGCACGTACACCGACACGACCGACAGCTTGCCGTAGCGCGCCTCGACGTAGCGCCCCTCGGCGTCGAATTCGCTGCTGCCGAAACCGATGATCACGTCATCGGGCTCGTGGCGGCTGTACAGGCCGGCGCCGCTGTAACCCTTCTTCTCGGCGTGATGGAAATAGCTCTTGAAGCCGTGCGGCTCGACGAATTCGGCCGGCAAGTCGTCGGCCGACACCTTGATTTCCTGCACGCACACGCAATCGGCGTTCTGTTCGCCGAGCCATTCGAAGAAGCCTTTCTTCGCGGCTGAGCGGATGCCGTTCAGGTTGGCGGTAATCACTCGCATCATGTCGGGTTCCGTTGTTCAGTCCAGGTCGGTTCAGTTCAATTGAATGCAGCTTTGTTCGATGCGTGTCGCGGCATCGCGGCCTAGCCGATCTTCACGCCTTCGAGTTCCGGCTTCGGCGGCGGGAATTCGAGCTTCATGTCGGACATCGCGCGCAGCAGCAGCTCGGCAATCATCACGTTGCGGTGGGTTTTCGAATTCGCCGGGATCACGTACCACGGCGCATGCTCGGCCGACGTCGCGGCAAGCGCATCGCGATACGCCGATTGATATGCGTCCCAGTGCTTGCGCGCGTCGAGATCGGCGATGTCGAATTTCCAGTGCTTGGTCGGATCGTCGATGCGCGCCTGCAGCCGCTCGCGCTGCTCGTCCTTCGAGATATGCAGGAAGCACTTGACGATCGTCGTGCCGTTCTCCGCAAGCATCGTCTCGAAATCGCGGATCTGCCGGTAGCGGCGCTCGCATTCCTTGTCGTTGATCAGGCCGAGCACGCGCGGCACCAGCACGTCTTCATAGTGACTGCGGTTGAAGATCGCGAGCTCGCCCGCGGCCGGCACCTGCGCGTGCACCCGCCACAGGAAATCGTGCGCGGCCTCGATCGGCGTCGGCGCCTTGAACGGCACGATACGCAGGCCGAGCGGATCGACGTCGCGGAACACCGCACGCACGGTGCCGTCCTTGCCGCTCGTGTCCATCCCCTGCAGCACGAGCAGCATGCGTTTCTTCTGCTGCGTATGCAGACGCTCCTGCTGCACGTCGAGCTCCGTCGACACGGCGGTGAGCCGCTCGCGGTCGGCCTCCTTCGAGCCCGACGAGAACGGCTTCGCGCCCGGGTCGAACGCATCGAGCGTGAATGCGGCAGCTTCCTTCTCGCGCGTGCTGTACGGCACGCGGAAATCGTCGAGCGACGGTTGTTTCGCCATTCGTTCCTCCGTTGGACGGTGCGATGCACACGTCACACGATACCGCATGCACCAAAGCGACGGGCCGCCCCGAACAGCGTCGGCGGCGGCCCGTGCTCAGGCGCGGCTCAGGCGCGCCGCCATGGTCAGCCGAGCTTCTTCTTCAGCAGCTCGTTGACCTGCTGCGGGTTCGCCTTGCCCTTGGTGGCCTTCATCGCCTGGCCGATCAGCGCGTTGAACGCTTTTTCCTTGCCGGCGCGGAATTCCTCGACCGACTTCGCGTTCGCCGCGAGCACCTCGTCGATGATCGCTTCCAGCGCGCCGGTGTCGGAGATCTGCTTCAGCCCCTTCGCGTCGATGATGCGGTCGGCCGCGCCTTCGTCGGCCGCCTTCTCGTCCCAGATCGTCGCGAAGATTTCCTTCGCGATCTTGTTCGAGATCGTGCCGTCGGCGATGCGCTGCAGCACCAGCGCGAGCTGCGCGGCCGATACCGGGATCGCGTCGATCTCGATGCCGTCGCGGTTCAGCTGCGACGATACGTCGCCCATCAGCCAGTTCGCGGCGATCTTCGCATTCGCCGCGCCGGCCTTTGCGACGACCGCCTCGAAGTACGCGGCCATCGCCTTGCTCGACGTGAGCACGCCGGCGTCGTACGCGGACACGCCGTACTGCTCGGCGAAGCGCTGCTGCATCGCGGCCGGCAGTTCGGGCATCCCGGCCTGCACGCGCTCGATCCAGTCCTGGCCGATCACGAGCGGCATCAGGTCGGGATCAGGGAAGTAGCGGTAATCGTGCGCGTCTTCCTTGCTGCGCATCGACCGCGTCTCGCGCTTGTCCGGATCGTACAGGCGCGTTTCCTGCACGACTTCGCCACCGTCCTCGATCAGCTCGATCTGGCGACGCACTTCGTAGTTGATCGCTTCCTCGAGGAAGCGGAACGAGTTCAGGTTCTTGATCTCGGCGCGCGTGCCGAACTTCTCCTGGCCGAGCGGCCGCACCGACACGTTCGCGTCGCAGCGGAACGAGCCTTCCTGCATGTTGCCGTCGCAGATGCCGAGCCACACGACGAGCGCATGCAGCGCCTTCGCGTACGCAACGGCCTCGGCCGCGCTGCGCATTTCCGGCTCGGTGACGATCTCGAGCAGCGGCGTGCCTGCGCGGTTCAGGTCGATCCCGGTCATCCCGGCGAAGTCTTCATGCAGCGACTTGCCCGCGTCTTCCTCGAGGTGCGCACGCGTCAGGTTGACGGTCTTCTCGTATGCGGCCTTGCCGGCCTTTTCGTTGGCGGGCACCTGGATCGTGATCCGGCCGCCCTGCACGACCGGGATCTCGTACTGGCTGATCTGATAACCCTTCGGCAGATCGGGGTAGAAATAATTCTTGCGCGCGAAGATGCTGCGCGGCGCGATGGTCGAGCCGATCGCGAGACCGAAGCGGATCGCCCGCTCGACCGCGCCGCGGTTCAGCACCGGCAGCACGCCCGGCAGCGCCAGGTCGACCGGGCACGCCTGCGTGTTCGGCTCGGCGCCGAACTGCGTCGACGCGCCGGAGAAAATCTTCGAGACGGTCGACAGTTGCGCGTGCGTCTCGAGGCCGATAACGACTTCCCACTGAGTAGCCATATGCTTACACCCCTGCCGGTACTTGCTTGTGCCAGTCGGTCGCGCGCTGGAACGCGTCGGCGACCTGCAGCATCCGGGCTTCGTTGAAATAGTTGCCGATGATCTGCAGACCAACCGGGCGCTTCGCGTTTGCGCCGGCGCCGAAGCCGCACGGCACGCTCATGCCGGGCAGGCCGGCGAGGCTCACCGACAGCGTGTAGATATCCGCGAGATACATCTGCACCGGATCGTCGCCCTTCGCGCCGAGATCCCATGCGACCGTCGGCGACGCCGGGCCCATGATCACGTCGCAGGACTTGAACGCTTCCTGGAAATCGTTCGCGATGATGCGGCGGATCTTCTGCGCCTGCAGGTAGTACGCGTCGTAATAGCCGTGCGACAGCACGTACGTGCCGACCAGGATCCGGCGCTTCACTTCGGGCCCGAAGCCTTCGGCGCGCGACTTCTTGTACATGTCGAGCAGGTCGCCGTACTGCGCTGCGCGGTGGCCGAAACGCACGCCGTCGAAACGCGACAGGTTCGACGACGCCTCGGCCGGCGCGATCACGTAGTACACCGGAATCGACAGCTGAGTCTTCGGCAGCGACACCGGCACGAGCGTTGCACCGAGCGCTTCGTATTGCTTCAGCGCCGCGTCGATCGCCGCGCGCACGTCGTCGGCGAGACCGTCGCCGAAATACTCGTTCGGCAAGCCGATGCGCAGCCCCGCGAGCGGCTTGCCCGCGTCGTTGCCGGCAGCCCACGGCTGGCCGAGATGGCGCGTGAAGTCTTCATCGTCGCGCTCGAGGCTCGTCGAGTCGCGCTCGTCGAAGCCCGCCATCGCGTTCAGCAACAGCGCGCAGTCGGACGCGCTCTGCGCCATCGGGCCGCCCTGGTCGAGCGACGACGCGAACGCGATCATCCCGTAGCGCGACACGCGGCCGTAGGTCGGCTTGATGCCCGTCACGCCCGCGAACGACGCGGGCTGGCGGATCGAGCCGCCGGTGTCGGTGCCGGTCGCGGCCGGCGCGAGGCGCGCGGCGACGGCCGCCGAGCTGCCGCCCGAGCTGCCGCCCGGCACCGCGTTCGTGTCCCACGGGTTCTTCACCGCGCCGAACGCGGAATTCTCGTTCGACGAGCCCATCGCGAACTCGTCCATGTTGGTCTTGCCGAGCGTGACCATGCCGGCTGCCTGCAGCCGGGCGACGACGGTCGCGTCGAACGGGCTCTCGTAGTTCGCGAGCATCTTCGAGCCGGCGGTCGAACGCCAGCCGCGCGTGACGAACACGTCCTTGTGCGCGATCGGCAGGCCGGTCAGCGGGCCGCCCGCGCCGCGCGCGAGTTCGGCGTCGGCGGCCTTCGCCTGCGCAAGGGTGAGGTCCGCGTCGACGTGGACGAACGCGTTCAGGTCGCGGGCCGCGTCGATCCGTTTCAGGTAGAGCTGCGCGAGCTCGACGGCCGAGCATTCCTTGGCGGCAAGCGCGGCGCGCAGTTCGGTCAGGCTTTTTGCGTGCATTGAGTGGTTTTCCTGGGAATTCTGGGTGGCGCGCGGCGCGGCGCCGGCGCGCTTGTCATCGAATGCTTACTCAATCACCTTCGGCACGAGATAGAGGCCGTCCTGGACGGCCGGCGCCGGACGCTGGTTGTCGTCGCGATTGACGACTTCGGTCACGGCGTCGTCGCGCAGGCGTTGCGCGACTTCCTGGATCTGTTCGATCGGGTGGGCGAGCGGCGCGATGCCGGCGGTGTCGACCGCCTGCATCTGCTCGACGAGGCCGAAGAATTCATTGAGCTGGCCGAGCGTATGCTCGGCGTCGGCGTCGGCCATTTCGAGTCGCGCCAGGTGCGCGATGCGTTTCACATCGGTCAAGGTCAGGGCCATGCGATCACCGGAAAAACAAGACTGCGCAGCGCATCGAAAACTGCGCTGCGGCGGGGGTTGAAGGGTGCGATCCCACCCTCAAAAATCGGGGCCGAAGCGGCAAAAATACCGCCCGTTTCGATTCAAATACCGAGAAATTATAAGGTATCATTACGCGTTCGACCCAAACCCGGCAGCCTTTTCCCGCACCGTTTCGCCCTGTTCCGGCAAAGCCGTGCGTGCTTCGTGCGATCCCCGGTAGACATCACTCGCAGCTTCGTGCGCCGCGGCGGCCGCTTCCGCCACGTTTCCCGAGGCTGTTATTTTTTCCGCTGCCGCCCTCAGCGCTCGCTATGCAGGGCCGGCCCAGAGCGAAACAGGATTCTGAATGTTCGGTTTTTTGCGCAGCTATTTCTCCAACGATCTCGCGATCGACCTCGGCACCGCAAACACCCTGATCTACATGCGCGGCAAAGGCATCGTGCTGGATGAGCCGTCCGTCGTGTCGATTCGCCAGGAAGGCGGCCCCAACGGCAAGAAGACGATCCAGGCGGTCGGCAAGGAAGCCAAGCAGATGCTCGGCAAGGTGCCGGGCAACATCGAGGCGATCCGCCCGATGAAGGACGGCGTGATCGCCGACTTCACCGTCACCGAGCAGATGATCAAGCAGTTCATCAAGACGGCGCACGAGTCGCGGATGTTCTCGCCGTCGCCGCGCATCATCATCTGCGTGCCGTGCGGCTCGACGCAGGTCGAGCGCCGCGCGATCAAGGAAGCCGCGCACGGCGCGGGCGCATCGCAGGTCTACCTGATCGAGGAGCCGATGGCGGCCGCGATCGGCGCGGGCCTGCCGGTGTCGGAAGCCACCGGCTCGATGGTCGTCGACATCGGCGGCGGCACGACCGAAGTCGGCGTGATCTCGCTCGGCGGCATCGTCTATAAAGGCTCGGTGCGTGTCGGCGGCGACAAGTTCGACGAAGCGATCGTCAACTACATCCGCCGCAACTACGGGATGCTGATCGGCGAGCAAACCGCCGAGGCGATCAAGAAGGAAATCGGCTCCGCGTTCCCGGGCTCCGAAGTCAAGGAAATGGAAGTGAAGGGCCGCAACCTGTCGGAAGGCATTCCGCGCAGCTTCACGATCTCCAGCAACGAAATCCTCGAAGCGCTGACCGATCCGCTGAACCAGATCGTGTCGTCGGTGAAGATCGCGCTCGAGCAGACGCCCCCGGAACTCGGCGCGGACATCGCCGAGCGCGGGATGATGCTGACGGGCGGCGGCGCGCTGCTGCGCGACCTCGACCGCCTGCTCGCGGAAGAAACCGGCCTGCCGGTGCTCGTCGCCGAAGACCCGCTCACCTGCGTCGTACGCGGTTCGGGGATGGCGCTCGAGCGCATGGACAAGCTGGGCAGCATCTTCTCGTACGAGTGATCGCCTAAGCAGTCCAGTTTGATATGGCGCACCCGCGGCGTGGCCGGATCGCTCGTTCAGAACGAACCGCCACGCCGTTTGCGCGTCTGAGCATCATTTAACCGATCACCACGCGCCCGGCGCCGACCATGGAATACAGTCCGCCGCCCCTCTTCAAGCAAGGTCCGCCCGCGCTCGCGCGGCTCATCTTCTTCGTCGCCCTCGCCATCGCGCTTCTCGTATCGGACGCGCGCTTCAGCACGCTCGAAATCGTCCGCGGCGTGCTCGGCACCGTGCTGTATCCGCTGCAACGCGCGGCCCTCGTGCCGCGCGACCTGTTCATGGGTGCGGCCGACATCGCGGTTACCGGCGCGTCGCTGCGCCATGAGAACGACGCGCTGCGCAAGCGCAACCTGCAGCTGTCCACACAGGCCAACCAGGCCGCGGTGCTCGCGCAAGAGAACACGCATCTGCGCGCGGTGCTGGAGCTGCGCCAGCACATCGCGACACAATCGACGCCGGTCGAGATCCAGTACGACACGAGCGATCCGTTCACGCAGAAGATCGTGATCGGGCAAGGTTCGCAGCAAGGCATCCAGAACGGCGCACCGGTCGTCAGCGAGGACGGCGTGGTCGGCCAGGTCACGCGCGTGTTCCCGCTGCAGGCGGAGGTCACGCTGATCACCGACCGCGATCTCGCGATTCCCGTGCAGGTGCTGCGCACCGGGCTGCGCAGCGTGATCTACGGCACGCCGAAGGGCGATTCGCTCGATCTGCGCTTCGTGCCGACGAGTTCGGACCTCGTCGCGGGCGACGAGCTCGTCACGAGCGGCCTCGACGGCGTGTATCCGCCCGGGTTGCCGGTCGCGAAAGTCGTGCGCGTCGACAAGCTCGCCGATACCGCGTTCGCACGCGTCACGTGCGCGCCGGTCGCCGCCGTGCGCGGCGCGCGCGAGATGCTCGTGCTGCATTACCAGAACGACGTCCCGCCGCGCCCGGCCGAGTCCGATCCGGCCGCCGACAAGAACGCGAAGGGCAAGAAGGGCGCCAAGGCCGCTGCTAAAGGTGACAAAGGCGATAAGGGCGAAAAGGCCGACAAGGGCGACGATGCCGGCGCGAACGTGAAGCCTGCCGCCGCGGCCACGCCGGGTGCGAAACCCGCGCCGACAGTGCCTGTCGCGCCCGCCAAGCCCGCTGCCGCGACCGCGAAGCCCGCGGCCGGGCAATCAGGAGCCCAGTGATGAACCGCCCGCAATACATCCTGCAGCCGGTCAATCCGTACTTCATCGTCTTCAGTCTCGCCGCCGCGTTCCTGCTGAACCTGATGCCGTGGGGCCGCCTGCCCGGCGTGCCCGACTTCGTCGCGCTCGTGCTGCTGTTCTGGAACATTCACCAGCCGCGCAAGGTCGGCATGGGCGTCGCGTTTGCGCTCGGCATCCTGATGGACGTGCATGACGCGGGGCTGCTCGGCGAGCATGCGCTCGCCTATACGCTGCTGTCGTACGGCGCGATCACGATCCATCGCCGCGTGCTGTGGATGCCGATCGGCGTGCAGGTGCTGTACGTGACGCCGCTGCTCGTCGGCGCGCAGCTGGTGCCGTTCGTGATCCGCCTCATGATGGGCGCCGCGTTTCCCGGTTGGCGCTATCTGGTGGACGGCTTCGTCGAGGCCGCGCTGTGGCCGATCGCGAGCCACCTGCTGCTGATGCCGCAACGCCGCCCGGTCGACCCGGACGATACGCGCCCCATCTGAGCACCGACCTTGAACACCCGCCGCCCTCACGCCCGCTGCGCGCCGCGCTTCCGGCGGCCCCTCGCCCGCGCGTGCGTCGCACGCATGCATGGGCCGGATCGACTGTAACCGCATGACCGAATTCAACGACACCCAACAGCAGCTCTCGAAGTTCCGCCTGCGCGTCGCGGCGGCGGGCGTGTTCGTGTTCGTGTGCTTCGGGCTGCTCGCAAGCCGCTTCTTCTACCTGCAGCTGATGCAGCACGGCAAGTACGCGCTGCAGGCCGAGGAAAACCGCATCTCGGTCGCGCCGATCGTGCCGAACCGCGGGATCATCACCGACCGCAACGGCGTGGTGCTCGCGAAGAACTACTCGGCGTACACGCTCGAGATCACGCCGTCGAAGCTCAACGACACGCTCGACAACACGATCGACAAGCTGGCCGAGATCATCCCGATCGACGCACGCGACCGCCGCCGCTTCAAGAAGCTGCAGGAAGACTCGAAGAACTTCGAGAGCCTGCCGATCCGCACGCGCCTCACCGATGCGGAGGTCGCGCGCTTCACCGCGCAGCGCTTCCGCTTCCCCGGCGTCGACGTGCGCGCGCGGCTTTTCCGCCAGTACCCGCTCGGCATGACGGCCGCGCACGTGATCGGCTACATCGGCCGGATCTCGAAGCGCGATCAGGATCGCATCGACGCAATGAGCGACGACAACGACAGCGATCAGGAACATTACGATCCGCGCCGCGACGCGAACAACTACAAGGGCACCGACTACATCGGCAAGATCGGCGTCGAACAGAGCTACGAAACCGAGCTGCACGGCCTCACGGGCTTCGAGGAAGTCGAGGTGACGGCCGGCGGCCGGCCGGTGCGCACGCTGTCGCGCACGCAGGCGACACCCGGCAACAACCTCGTGCTGTCGCTCGACATCGGGCTGCAACAAGTCGCCGAGCAGGCATTCGCCGGCAAGCGCGGCGCGCTGGTCGCCATCGAGCCGAAGACGGGCGACGTGCTCGCGTTCGTGTCGTCGCCGAGCTTCGACCCGAACTCGTTCGTCGACGGCATCGACCAGCAGACCTGGGACGAACTGAACAACTCGCCCGACAAGCCGCTCCTGAACCGCCCGCTGCACGGCACCTACCCGCCCGGCTCGACGTACAAGCCGTTCATGGCGCTGGCCGGCCTGACGCTCGGCAAGCGCTCGCCCGGCTGGGGCTTCCAGGACCCCGGCTATTTCACGTTCGGCGGCCATACGTTCCGTAACGACGTGCGCTCCGGCCAGGGCTGGGTCGACATGAACAAGGCGATCATGGTGTCGAACGACACCTATTTCTACATGCTCGCACGCGACCTCGGCGTGAACGCGATCGCGAACTTCATGAAGCCGTTCGGGTTCGGCCAGATCACGGGCATCGACATCCAGGGCGAGGCGCGCGGGATCCTGCCGTCGACCGACTGGAAGAAGAAGGCCTTCAAGAAGGCCGCGCAGCAGAAGTGGTTCGACGGCGAGACGATCAGCCTCGGGATCGGCCAGGGCTACAACTCGTTCACGATCCTGCAGCTCGCGCACGCCACCGCGACGCTCGCGAACAACGGCGTCGTGATGAAACCCCACCTCGTGAAGGAAGTCGAGGATCCGATCACGCGCGCGCGCCATTTGACGGTGCCGAAGGAAAGCGATGTGATCCCGCTGAAGCAGGCCGACATCGACGTCGTGAAGCGCGGGATGGAAAACGTGATCGAAAACCCGTCCGGCACCGCGTACAAGGTGTTCCGCGGCACGCCGTATCTCGCGGCCGGCAAGACCGGTACCGCACAGGTGTTCTCGCTGCAGGGCTCGAACTACAAGGGCCACCTGCTCGCCGAACACCTGCGCGACCACGCGCTGTTCATCGCATACGCGCCGGTCGACCATCCGCAGATTGCGCTCGCGCTGGTCGTCGAGAACGGCGGCTGGGGCGCGCAGGCCGCGGGCCCGATCGCACGGCGCGTGCTCGACTACTACCTCGTCGAGCGCCAGAACCCCAAGAACGAGGCCGCGGCGGTGGCCGCCGCCGCGTCCGCAACCGAACCTGTTAGCGCACCGGTGATCGGCGATGCGGTGAAACCCGCCGTCGTCGCGGCCGGCTTCACCGCGCTGCCGCAGCCGGTCGTACCGACCGCCGCGAGCGCGGCGGACGCCGCTTCGGTTGCTGCCGCCGCTTCGGCCGCTTCGGCAGCCGAAGCATCAAGCGCGGCGCAGCCCGCCGAAGCGGGCGCCGCGGCGCCGCGCGCCGCGAGCCTGCCGCCGATCCGGCGCCCGCACCGGCCGCGCCGGCCCGCGAGTGACGCGCAGCCGCTCGCCGCCGCACCGCGCGACGACAACTCCCGTGCCAACGCCGCCGCGAAAGCGGCGAACGCCGGCACCGCTCATTAACGGAGAAAGGCATGCAATTCGACAAGCGCGCCTGGCTCGACAAGATCAAGCAGATGTTTGCGGGCTTCGACCGCCCGCTCGCCCTTATCGTGTTCCTGCTGCTGTGCGTCGGCATCGTCACGCTGTACAGCGCGAGCATCGACATGCCCGGCCGTGTCGAGGACCAGTTGCGCAACATCCTGCTGACGTTCGTGCTGATGTGGGTGATCGCCAACATTCCGCCGACGACGCTGATGCGCTTCGCGGTCCCGCTCTATACGTTCGGGGTTGCGTTGCTGGTCGCGGTCGCGCTGTTCGGGATGACCAAGAAGGGCGCGAAGCGCTGGCTGAACGTCGGCGTCGTGATCCAGCCGTCGGAAATCCTCAAGATCGCGACGCCGCTGATGCTCGCGTGGTACTACCAACGCCGCGAAGGCGGACTGCGCTGGTACGACTTCGTCGCCGCATTCGGGATCCTGCTGGTGCCGGTCGGCCTGATCGCGAAGCAGCCCGACCTCGGCACCGGCCTGCTCGTGTTCGCGGCCGGCTTCTTCGTGATCTACCTCGCCGGCCTGTCGTTCAAGCTGATCGTGCCGGTGCTCGTCGCCGGCGTGATCGCGGTCGGCTCGATCGCCGTGTTCGAGGAACGCATTTGCCAGCCCGAAGTGCAATGGCCGCTGATGCACGACTATCAGAAGCACCGCGTGTGCACGCTGCTCGATCCGACGTCCGACCCGCTCGGCAAGGGCTTCCACACGATCCAGGCCGTGATCGCGATCGGCTCGGGCGGCGCGCTCGGCAAGGGCTACCTGAAAGGCACGCAAGCCCACCTCGAATTCATTCCGGAGAAGCATACCGACTTCATCTTCGCGGTGTTCTCGGAGGAATGGGGGCTCGCCGGCGGCCTCGTACTGCTGACGCTGTACATGGCGCTGATCGCGCGCGGGCTCTACATCGCCGCACAGGGCGCGACGCTGTTCGGCCGGCTGCTAGCCGGTTCGCTCACGCTGGCGTTCTTCGTCTACGCGTTCGTGAACATCGGGATGGTGAGCGGCGTTTTGCCGGTGGTCGGCGTGCCGCTCCCGTTCATGAGCTACGGCGGCACCGCGCTCGCGACGCTCGGCGTCGCGATCGGGATGATCATGAGCGTCGGGCGACAGCGGCGGCTGATGAAGAGCTGACGGCGCCCCACAGCGCGCGGTCGCACCGCATTCGCAGCAACGAAAAACGGCGCACCGGCGCCGTTTTTCGCTGTGACGGCCGTCGGGTGCCGTGATCCGGATCGCTCACTGCGGCGTCGCGCGCGGGCTACCCGGGTCGGCTTCGGCGCCCGACGCCGGCTCCTGCGCCTTAAGCCGCGCACTCAGCTCCTTGAATTTCAAACCGGCGGCCTCGTCGCCGTGCGCGGCTGCAGCGGCGTAATACGCGCGCGCGATGTTCAGATTCTGCGTGACGCCGTCGCCGCCGCGCTCGTAGAACGAAGCCGTCACGTACTGCGCGGTCGGCTCGCCTGCGTCGGCCGCCTGCTTGTACCACACGAACGCCTGCCGGTTATCGCGCGGCGTGCCGCGTCCGTCGAGGAACTGGTTCGCGAGCGACAGCTCGGCCTGCACGTGCCCCTGCTTCGCCGCGCGCAGGAACCAGCGGTGCGCTTCGGCCGGATTGCGCGCGACGAACTCGCCGTCGTCGAACATCCGCCCGTACACATACTGCGCGTGCGACATGTTCGCGTCGGCGGCCCGTTTCAGCCAGCGCAGCCCTTCGTCCACGTTCGCGGTCACGCCAACGCCGGTGAGCAGCATCATCGCGTAGTTGAACTGCGCGAGCCGGTCGCCTCGTTCGGCCGCATCGTGGAACTGCACCAGCGCCGCGCGATAGTCGCCGGCGTTGTAATCGGCGACCGCCGACTGCGTCTCGTGCGCCGGGTCAGGCTTCGTGTGCGGCGCATTCTGCGCCCATGCGGCCGCGCAGACGGCCAAAAGCCCGAGCGTCGCGCCGATCCGCCCGCGTGCGTCGATCGCGCGCTGCGCGCGCCCATTGCCCGTATCGCCACCGCCGTTCATGACCGTGCCTCCTGCAGCGCCTGCCGTGTCGCGCGCAGCAGCCAGGTCACGTCGGCAGACAGCGTAATCATCCGGTAGCCTGCCTCGCGATATTGCCGCGCGCTCGCCGTATCGCTCGCGAAGATGCCGACCGCGACGCCGGCGTGCTTGCCTGCCGCGAGCACGCGCGCCATCGCGGCTTCGACGTCCGGGTGACGGCTGTCGCCGAGATGCCCGAGGCTCGCCGCCAAATCGGCCGGGCCGACGAACAGGCAGTCGATGCCCGGCGTCGCGGCGATCCGCTCGACTTCGTCGATCCCGCGCGCCGATTCGATCTGCACGATCACCGCGACCTGCGCGTTCGCGGTCTGCAGGTACTCGCGGCGCATGCCGTATGCGGCCGCCCGTACCATCCCGGCGACGCCGCGCAGCCCGTCCGGCGAATCCGGCGACGGAAAGCGCGTGAGCCGCACCGCGTGCGCGGCCTCGTCGGACGTCTCGACGCAAGGGAACATCAGCGTGCGCGCGCCGGCGTCGAGCGCGCGCTTCACAAGCCACGGCTCGCGCCCCGGCACGCGGACGACGGGCTCGCTCGGCAGATGCGCGGCGGCCAGCGCGCGCAGCTGCGATGCGACGTCGCGACTGTCGTTCGGCGCGTGCTCCATGTCGATGCAGAGCCAGTCGTAGCCGGCGTGCGCGAGCGCTTCCGCGACCGAATCGCATCCGAGCGACAGCCACAGGCCATACAGCGGCTCGTCGCCGTCGCGCAGACGCTGCTTGAGGGAATTGGTGAGCGTGCTCATCGATACGGGCTCCTGGACGGAACGGCAATCGAACGGGACAAGCAACGGACGGAAGCGGCAAAGCGTCGTGCGGCGCAGCACGGAACCGGACCGCCCCCTAGAACGTTAGTCGGCGCCTGGCGGCCGATCTGACGGCGGGACAGCGTGATCGCGCGCGGGGCGCGCGCTCCGGCGCCATGCGACGATCATAGCGCGGCGACAGGCGGATGTGGGATCAGGCGGGAAGCGGCGGCGGGCGGGACCGCACGGCGCGGTGGGAGGGCAGCGCGCGGGCCGGCGCGGCTGCCGCGAATGGAAGATCAGCGGCCCGGTTGACGCTCGACGTCGGCCCAGCAGTTCGGCGTTTCGTACAGGCGCACACGCTCGAGCCGCAGATTCACGCCGTAATGCGCGTCGTACACGTTCGCGAGGATGTCGAACGCGATCGCCGCGAGGTTCTCGACGGTCGGGATCCGGTCGAGCACGACGGTCTTGTGGTCGGCCATCTGCTCGAGGAACGAGCGCACGACCTCGTCGCGCGCATAGACCAGGAACGCGTGATCCCACTTGTTGACGAGGTGCTCGACCGCGAGCGCCTTCACGTCGGCGAAATCCATCACCATGCCGCGATCGGGCGCCCCCTCGGTATCGACGAGATCGCCGCGCAGCGTGATTTCGAGCACGTAGCGATGGCCGTGCAGGTTCCTGCACTGGCTGCGGTGATCGGGAATGCGGTGGCCCGCGTCGAATTCGAGTTTTCGGGTAATCAGCACGATGTCAAAAGCCGTGGCTCAGGGAATGTTCAGATATTTGTGGGTCTGCATCGACAGCCGCCACTGCGGATGCCGCTTGCACCAATCGATCGCGAGCTTCGTGTTGATGTCGCGCGACGGGCCGTCCATCGGCTGCACGAGAAAATACTCGAAATCGAGCTTCGCGTAGTCGGCAAGCCGCTGGTTGTCCTGCGGAATCACGACCTTCAGTTCGTTGCCTTTCGTGACGACGAGCGGCGCGTCGGCCTTCGGGCTCACGCAGATCCAGTCGATCGTGTCGAGCACGGGCAGCGACCCGTTGGTCTCGATCGCGATCTCGAAACCGGCCGCGTGCAGCGCGTCGACGAGCGGCTGGT
Source organism: Burkholderia latens (assembly GCF_001718795.1). Taxonomy (NCBI): domain Bacteria; kingdom Pseudomonadati; phylum Pseudomonadota; class Betaproteobacteria; order Burkholderiales; family Burkholderiaceae; genus Burkholderia; species Burkholderia latens. The sequence continues at coordinate 3,266,200 of NZ_CP013435.1, forward strand.
CGAGCTGCAGCATCGGTTCGCCGCCCGTGCAGACGACGAAACGGTGCGCTTCGCCGTCCGGCCACAGCGCGGCGATCGTCGCCACCAACGCTTCGGCGTCCTTGAATTTGCCGCCGTTCTCCCCGTCGGTGCCGACGAAGTCGGTATCGCAGAAGCGGCACACGGCGTCCGCACGATCCTCTTCGCGGCCCGACCACAGATTGCAGCCGGCGAACCGGCAGAACACGGCCGGCCGGCCCGCGTTCGCGCCCTCGCCCTGCAACGTGTAGAAAATTTCCTTGACCGCGTAAGTCATCGTGCTTCGTCCGGCTCGCGCCGCTCGTTGTCGATCAGAATTCGTTGTTCATCCGGCGCCGCCCGCGCATCCGCGTCACAGCGGCGCTTCGGTCACGCGCTCGCCCTTCAGGTAAGCCTCGTAGCCGCGCTTGCGCAACTTGCACGCCGGGCATTCGCCGCAGCCGAAGCCCCAGTCGTGCAGTTCCGCGCGCTCGCCCACGTAGCACGTGTGCGTCTCGACGCGGATCAGTTCGACGAGCGCCGCGCCGCCGAGCTGTTCCGCGAGCTGCCAGGTCTGCGCCTTGTCGAGCCACATCAGCGGCGTCTCGAGCACGACGCGCGTGTCCATCCCGAGGTTCAGCGCGACCTGCAGCGCCTTCATCGTGTCGTCACGGCAGTCGGGATAGCCGGAGAAGTCGGTCTCGCACATCCCGCCGACCAGCACCCGCAACCCGCGGCGATACGCAATCGCGGCCGCGATCGTCATGAACAGCAGGTTGCGGCCCGGCACGAAGGTGTTCGGCAAGCCGTTCGCCGCGGTCTCGATCTCGATCGTGCGCGTCATTGCGGTATCGCTGATTGCGCCGAGCACTGACAGGTCGATCATGTGATCGTCGCCGAGGCGATCGGCCCATGCGGGAAACTGGCGCTTGAGCGCCTCGCGCACGCCTTCGCGACATTCGAGCTCGACGCGGTGCCGTTGGCCGTAATCGAAGCCGAGCGTCTCGACCGTCTGGTAGCGTTCGAGGGCCCACGCCACGCACGTGGCCGAGTCCTGCCCGCCGGAAAACAACACGAGCGCGCCGTCTTTAGCGTCTGTCCGAATCACCGTGATACTCCGTGAATGTGTAGGCTCGCGTCGCGCTGCGCGCCGGGGCCGGCTGCCGCCGGGCGGCCCGACGCGTGCCGGCCTGCGCCGGCTCGACCAGTATAGGCAGCGTGACCGGCCGCGGACGCGGCGTCGCGCTTATACCGCCCATCGCGCGGCATCGTTGCCGCGCGTCACGGCAGCACCAGCGGGCAGCCAGCCGTGCCGCCTCAAGCAATGCGCTAAGTCATTGAGCGGGCAAGGATTTTATCATGCCCCGCCGAATGCTGCCGGGCACGTCGCCACTGACGCGCGATACCCACCACAAACGAAAAACCCCAAGAACCTTCCGATTCTTGGGGTTTTAAATGCTGGTGGCGGAGTATACCAGCAAAAACGACCGCCGTGCTGTAGCTATCGGGAGCTACGTACATCAGCCAACTTCAAAGAGGAAATCCGAGGTCGTTTACGAGTACGCTCGTATGCCCTCTGATTCCCGCCCGACCCTTGGCGGTCGGGCGACCTAGATCAAAAGTAATAAGCGCGCCGCAGCACCCGCTCAAGCAATCGAGCTTCCCGCTCAGAAGCCTGCTTGTCAGCCCGGTCTATACGACTTGGCATGCGCAGTATTTTTGCTTCGCTGACCGCCCCCATATGACCCTGACCGTCCGTCAGTTGAGATACGGGATCTGGGGAAACCTCGAAATTCAGCGACAGCTGCTCAATTCGACTCATCTGATCCCCCGGTTTTGTCTTTCACGCTCCATCGGACTTACCATCCGACTTAGCAGGGACGGCCCCTGACGACGGCGTCTCAGGCAGCCCGAATTGTAGACTACGAACCGCCACAGACTCAAGCGTTGGGATGGCCTCAAGTGTAATCGCTGTAACGGGGTGCGGCGATCTAGCCCTCATTCTCCCGGTGGCAGGATCCTTGCGCCCTTCGCCATGTGCGGAGAAGAATTTCAGGAAACGAGATGGTGCGACGCCATCGAAGGGGAGGATGCGGACTTTCTCCGCATCAGCTTCGCGCTCAGTAATGGCGTCGGAGTGGAGCTTCGTAGCCAAGCTCTTTCGATACGGCTCCAAGAAATAAACCTCGGTAATACCTGCTGCGACAATGTGTCGTGCGCACGAATGACACGGGTAGGTCGTGACGAACAACTTCCCGCCCCGAACCTTGCTGCCATGAGTCGCGCCAGCATTCAGCAACGCGTGCATCTCCGCATGCACCGCCCTAGAAAACTCAATCAAGCTCTTCAGTTGCGTGTCGTGGCGGATTAAGTCAAAAGCCTCCTTTTGCTTGTCATCAGCGACAATCTTCTTCTGGACCATTCTCGATACAACAGCATTTGCTATCAGGTCCTTCTCTTCGTCATTGAAACAATGCCCTCCGTCCATGTTCCAACAGCGATGATCGTGATCAGACGAGTCCCCGGAATCCCGCGCCTCATACAAGCCACCGAACGGCCGCGGCACATCGTTCCAGCCGACGGAGATAATTTCCCCGTCCGCGCTTGTGAGTGATGCGCCGACCTGGCGTGACAGGCAAGCAGAATTGCGCGCAGCCGAGTAAGCCGCATACATGGCGCGTTCATTTGGCGTAGGCGTCGCAATCCGCGTCCCAAGCATCAGATCAAGAAACCGTTTAACTCGTGATCGCAATTGCGAATCAGTACCGGCGTCGGCGCGTAGAAAGAAATCTGATTGCGGAAAGGTGTCGCGAACCTGCTGACCGTAATCCGCCTCCTCACCAGAATCGCGGTCGATCAGCTGATACACGTCATCGCCACGGTTGGGGCGCTTAGACAAACGATCAATTCTCATCTCCACCGGTGTGTAGACACCGACGACATGTAGCATGTCTCCATAGACCGATCTCAGGAGCCGCAGCTCTTCAATATTCTTGACTGAATCAATTATGTGGCAGCTTCGAATTGAATAAATCGGCTTTAAATCTGGATCGGTCTGCTCCTCACCAAACAAATCAGCCTGATTTGTGTCGTCACGCGCTTCGCCCAATGCCTCCCTCGCAAGCGCAATCTGCTTAATTGCGACTCGTGCGAGGATGGCGTTGCCACGTTCTCGTCGAAGCTTGTTGCCCGCCTCAATGAGCTCCTTGATAGAGCAATTTGGGTCCGTCAGACCAGATAAGTCTCTAATTTCATCGCTGAGCCGAATAATAGAAACCTGCTCATATCGATAATCGGTACCCTGCAGGAGCTCCATAAAAGTCTTGGCTACGTCATGCAGTGGGGTACCCATTGGCCCACAAAGCGCGATAACAATTTCCGCAGTTCGCGACCGATCAATCGTCTGCTGATCGTCCAGTGCAGCGCCTTTGGCTCTCGGAGTCCGCCTCGGCGCCGGCACAACCTCTAAGTTCGATTTCGACATATGGTCTCATCTTGGGTACGTTATTGGACAGAGGATACCCCTTTCCCGAACAGACGGAGGTATCAGTTATCGGCCGGCGACATCCGTTTCGCCGCCCGGCCGCTGCCTATCTCATCGAGATCCAATTTTCCCGCCAGGTGACGTTAGTCTGACGATGGCTCGGACCAGAATGCGTCGCCGTCCTCCGGACCATCCCGAAGACCGACAATGCCGAGGTATAGAAGAACAGGGATGGTTTTGCGATTAGCAGCCCCCTGCAGGTCAATCGCCAGCCAGCCAAGACTGAGCCCCCACACTATCGGACCTAGCCACTCAGCCCACCAAGGGAACCTTGCAATGAGATTCTTTAAAAGCTCTTCAGCAGCCTTACGCCCAATGAAAGCGGCTATCGCTGCAACAGCGAGCCCCTGAACAATCGTCGCAGTTATTTCGGGGCCGAGCAGAGAAAATAATAACGGCAAGAAATATGCTTTGTTTTTCTTAATCTTATCGAAAAACTCATCCTGCTGATCTTTCCCTACCTTCGCTTTATCAAACATCTCACGTTGCTGCTCAGGCTTTAGTTCGAAAAACATCTTTTCAACGGTGAATTTCACCAATCTTTCAAGCTTCGCCTCGACACCGCCAATTAACTTCTGCTTTACCTTTAATTTCTTGCTCACATCCTCGATGATTTCATGGATGCTAACACCCGCCGGCTCCTCCGAAGATGTCAATTTTCTGTACGCGTACGCAATGTCTGAGCTGCCAAGATAGCGAATTTCTCGCTCTAAAATCTTTGCCAGCGACTCTTTTTGGGATCGACGGCCGCCTTGTTTAAAGGAACCAAACGCCTCGTTCAATTCGGTATCTGACGATAGGTTCGTGAAACTCTCGATTCTATCGATCAAAAACGAAAAATCATCTGCCTCGCATTTCATCAACAGCGAATTCAATTCGTATGCCATTTTTCTTCCCGTAGCTTATTGTCGTGAACTTGCCTAACTTCAATAATTCGCACCCCCAACAGATTCGTTGCGCACTTGCAATCACTCGAACTTCGAGAGCGTGCCAATTACGGCACGCAAGAGGCGTCTGGCCTCAAATCCGTCCGTCGTTTCTGCGAACCCGCGTCGAACGCGATCGGCTACCTCATAGCATCGTTCGTCGTCGCTGAGCGTCTCCAATCCGATGAGGAGCTCCTCGTCACTGGCAACAGCGTTCCATGCTGCCTCGCCGTCCCGCCATTCCAGATCGACGACGCTGCGCTCCTCGCCAGGTTTTACATAGCCCGGAGGCGCAGGAATTGGGTCGCCATTGCCTCGAATCAAGCTAACCAGCTCCCACCGCGAATAATCCTCGGTGTAGTCGTGGAACGCTTCTGCCAGAAAACCGCCATCGACTGCGGCCTCGAGCAGCACCAGCCAGCGGAGCGTCTCAGGAGACGCTGGTCCTTCGCACGACGACTTGACGTCGTCCGGTACGCTTTTCATGATCGCCTGCGCCAGCTTCTCGGGCGACACGCTTGAGCGGATGGATCCACCGCAGTGATTTTCGAGATATTTGGCCTCGCTGCCGCTCGTGTACCGGAAGATTGTCCGGCTCGGCCGGCCAACCGGGTGAAACTCACATCGCCAGTACGCACCGGATGGGGACGCGTACGGAAGAAGCAGCATCCTTCCGTAGCCATTCCGAATCAACCAGATGCCGGCCTGCAGTACCTTGGCCCCTGCTTCCATGATCACCTGCTCGGGTGATTTCTTTTCGAAAATCGAATCTTCATCAGACTTGGCCATAGGCCTTTGGTCTCCATTTTTCATGGTTCACAGCTCGCGCTCGCTCCTTCCACTGCCGACCTGTGAACAACGGCTGGATTTCGGCGGGCAATTGCTGTGAAAACCATGTGTCTACCTTGGGGACAATCGCTCATCCACCGTGAATCCGAGAAAGTTGTCCACATGCGTGTTCGTCGTGCGCACACAAACTTCAGAGGGTTTGCCGCGCGCCAAGCCATTGATCATCAATGACTTCTTCCCCTTTTGCACAGATAGGGCTCTGCCTTGTTAACTTCTACTACGTTTACACATAATTAACTATTCAATATCTATGCCCCGGTCGTCAACCAGCACCAATGAACGCATTCAATCGCGCTTACAAACGTAAGCATGATCGGGCGCCCATTCCTGCAGGAGATGTGGATGGCACTCAAGCCCTGTATTTGCTGCGGCGACCTGTTCGAACCGCGCCCGCAAACACCACATCAGACCTACTGCTCGTCATCGACATGTCAGCGAGCTCGAAAGCGTCAGTGGCAGCGGGAGAAGCTCAGCAACGATCCCGATTACCGTGACAACCAGCGGAACGCACAGCGCGCCTGGCAAAAGCGCCACCCGGATTACTGGCGCCAGTACCGGAGCGACCATCCGGATTATGTGGCCCGTAACCGAGCTCAACATCGGGATCAGCCCCAAAGCTCGTTCGGCGATTTTGCAAAGATGGACGTGTCGCCGATCGCGCCCGGGCTGTACTGGATTCGGCTGGCTGCCGCGCCAGGACGAGAGCCGAAGGCTTCGTGGCTTGTCGCTATCGAGCCGGTTTGCGTCGACTGCCCGTGCAAAAAGGATGCGTGCAAAGAGAGGACGTGATCGACATCGGAAAAGCCGGCCCGTACCGTCTTTCTCACACCATCTCTCGAACATCCTGCATGGGCGGAAATTCGGCGGCACCACGAGCTTCCTGCTCCCGGAACGCAGCCAACGGGCAACGGGGATCCGAGAGCGTTCAATCGTTTCACTCACGCGATCGGTTGCCATGTTGCAAGAAGAAGACCCCAGCGACGCCACCCCCTCGCCGGCCGTTCATCGGGCAGCAGAATATGTCCGGATGTCGACCGAACATCAGCAATATTCGACGGAGAACCAGGCAGACAAGATCCGGGACTATGCGAATCGTCGCGGCATCCAGATCGTCCGGACCTACGCGGACGAAGGCAAGAGTGGCCTGAGCATCGATGGACGACACGCTCTCCAGCAGTTGATTCGGGACGTCGAGTCTGGTTACGCTGATTTCGAGATGATCCTGGTCTATGACGTCAGCCGGTGGGGACGTTTCCAGGATGCCGACGAAAGCGCCTATTACGAATACATCTGCCGACGAGCTGGCATTCAGGTCACATACTGCGCTGAACAGTTCGAGAACGATGGCTCGCCGGTTTCCACTATCGTGAAAGGCGTCAAACGAGCAATGGCCGGTGAATACAGCCGTGAACTGTCGGCCAAGGTTTTCGCTGGGCAATGTCGACTGATCGAGCTGGGATATCGTCAAGGTGGCCCCGCCGGCTATGGTCTGCGACGCGTCCTCGTGGACCAAAGCGGTACGTTTAAGGCCGAACTGGCGCGGGGTGACCACAAGAGCCTACAAACCGACCGCGTGATTCTGATGCCGGGCCCTGAGCCGGAGGTGGCCACGGTCAATCAGATCTATCGCTGGTTCGTCAACGATGGGTTGACCGAGTCGGAAATCGCAACGCGGCTCAACGCTCAATGTATCGGCACGGATCTGGGTCGAGACTGGACCCGTGCGACTGTCCGCCAGGTGCTCAGTAACGAGAAGTACATCGGCAACAACATCTACAACCGGATTTCATTCAAGCTCAAGAAGCATCGGGTAGTCAATCAGCCCGAGATGTGGATCCGGAAGGACGGCGCATTTGAGCCCATTGTGCCGGCCGAGATCTTTTACACGGCACAGGGAATCCTACGGGCGCGGGCACACCGATTCAGCAACGAGGAGCTGCTCGAGAAGCTTCGCAATTTGTACCGGCAGCGAGGCTTTCTGTCCGGGCTGGTCATCGACGAGGCCGAAGGCATGCCCTCGACGGCCGCGTACGTTCACCGCTTCGGTAGCTTGCTGCGCGCCTATCAGGCAGTGGGGTTTACGCCGGGCCGCGATTACCAGTTTCTGGAAGTTAACCAGTTCCTGCGCCGCCTCCATCCAGAGATCGTTAGCCAGACTGAACGCATGATCGCCGATCTCGGCGGCGCCGTTGATCGTGATCCGGCCACCGACCTGCTCGACGTTAATCGCGAATTCAGTGTGTCAATGGTGCTGTCGCGCTGCCATGCTCTGGAAAACGGGCGGCGACGCTGGAAGGTTCGGTTCGACACCAGTCTACTGCCCGACATCACGGTCGCTGTCCGGCTTGACGAGACTAACCAGGTCCCACTTGATTACTACCTGCTGCCGCGCCTCGATTTCGGGCAGCCGCGCATCTGCCTGGCCGATCACAACGGAATCGAGTTTGAGAGCTATCGCTTTGACAACCTGGATTACCTGTATGGCATGGCCGCACGCTGCCGACTCCGGAGAGCCGCATGACCAAGGAACATCCCTCGATCGAATTGCAGATGATCCCGGTCGATCTAATCGACGTGCTGAATCCCCGAGAACGGAACGCCCGGGTATTCAACGAAATCGTCGCGAACATCAAAGCCGTTGGTCTGAAAAAGCCCATCCGTGTCACGCCTCGAAACGGAGGCGGGGGATCGAAACGCTATCTGTTGATTTGCGGCGAGGGGCGACTCAAAGCATTCCGGGCGCTCGGCGAAACACATATCCCGGCACTCGTCGACTACGTCAACGACGAACAGGCGTTCATCATGAGCCTGTCGGAAAATATCGCGCGGCGCCAATATCAACCACTCGAGCTACTTTCCGGCATCGAGCGCCTGCGCGATCTGGGATACGACAAGAAAATCATTTCCGAGAAGACCGGGCTGAGCATCGAATACATACAGGGAATCCTCTACCTGCTCAAGAACGGCGAAGAGCGTCTGTTGGCTGCGGTTCAGCGTGGGCGCATTCCGCTCAATGCCGCCATGACCATCGCCGGCGCCGGCAACGACGACAAGGCAATCCAGGCCGCGTTACAGGATGCCTATGAGTCCGGGGCGCTGCGCGGAAACCAGCTGATACAGGCTCGTCGCGTCATTGAAAGGCGACGAACGCAAGGAAGATCGCTCGCGCGCGGCGCCTCGCGCGTAAAGCCAGAGGTGACCTCATCGAGCCTCGTTCGGAACTACCAACACGAAGTCGAACGCCAGCGGCTGATGATCAAGAAGGCCGAGGTGACTCAACAACGGTTGCTGTTCATCATTGAGGCCTTACGTCAACTGCTCGCGAATGAAAATTTCACCAATCTGCTACGTGCAGAAGGCCTCGAAACGCTGCCGAAATACCTGGCCGAGCGGGTCTGGGAAGGGAGCCACGTCGTATGAGCCAGCCGCCCCTTGGGTTCGTCCCCGAGCCTATCACCGTTCTGCTCGACAGGATCTTGCCGTCGCGGAAACCGCCTGAGGGCGTACTAGAGTCGAAGAAGTTCAAGACCATCCTCTCGTCGATCGAGGAAGTCGGTCTGATCGAGCCACTCACTATCAGCAAGGTGGATCCGAGAACGGGCCAGCATGTCCTGCTCGACGGACATATCCGGGTGCTTGCGCTGCGGCAACTCGAATTCGTCGACGCGCCGTGTTTCGTCGCACTTGATGACGAAAGCTATACCTATAACAACCGGATCAATCGCCTGTCCACGATCCAAGAGCACTTCATGATCCGGCGTGCCGTCGATCGCGGGGTCACGCCCGAGCGACTAGCAAAGGCCTTGAGCGTCGACGTCAGCCACATCGTCAAGAAAATGAATCTGCTTGACGGGCTCTGTCAGGAAGCGACGGAGTTGCTGAAGGATCAGCAGTTCTCTCCGAATCTCGGGGCCGTGTTGCGCAAAATGAAACCGACCCGGCAGATTGAGTGCGTCGAGCTGATGCTCGCTGCGAACAACATCACTGTTGCGTACTGCCAGGCACTGCTTGCAGCAACGCCACCCGAGATGCTGGTTGGGGAGGCGAAGCCCAAAAAGATCCCGGGCGTCACTGCCGAGCAGATGGCGTGTTGATGTCCACGCAGAACTGACCCACCTGAGGCTGTAGTTTTCATCGAATTTTGACCCACGTGATTGAATGCCCTGCTCAATCTTTGAGCAGGGGATACAGAGGTGATCACGGTGGGCATATTGGCCAAGATCAGGCGGATGTATTTCCGCGAGAAGGTCCCGCTGCGCGAGATTGCGAGGCGCACGGGCCTGTCCCGGAACACGGTGCGCAGCTGGCTTCGGCAGACGGATGCCGTTGAGCCGAAGTACCCGAAGCGCGTCAGCCCGAGCGTCGTCGACGAGTGGGCCGCGCAACTGACGGGCTGGCTGCGGGCAGACAGTCATCGCCCGAAGCGTGACCGGCGCACGGCCCGGTTCATGTTCGAGGCCATCCGCGGCGAGGGCTATGCCGGCAGCTACGGCCGCGTCAGCGCCTTCGTGAGACGCTGGCACGAGGAGCAGGCTGCAGCACCGCGCAGGAAGGCCTATGTACCGCTGGCCTTCGAACCCGGCGAAGCCTTCCAGTTTGACTGGAGCTGCGAATACGCCTTCATCGGCGGGTTGCGGCGACGCCTGGAGGTCGCCCACGTCAAGCTCAATGCCAGCCGGGCGTTCTGGCTGGTCGCCTATCCGACCCAGAGTCACGAGATGCTGTTCGATGCGCACGCCCGCGCATTCGCCGCGTTCGGCGGCGTGCCGCGCCGCGGCATCTACGACAACATGAAGACCGCCGTGGACAAGGTCGGCCGCGGCAAGGAGCGCGCGGTCAACGCCCGCTTCGAGGCAATGTGCGGCCATTACCTGTTCGAGCCGGAATTCTGCAACCGTGCCGCCGGCTGGGAGAAGGGCATCGTTGAGAAGAACGTGCAGGACCGGCGCCGCCAGATCTGGCACGAGGCTGCGCTACGACGCTGGGAAACGCTGGAGCTTCTGAACGAATGGGTCGCGGGCCAGTGTCGTCAGGCCTGGCAGATGCGGCACCCGCAGTGGCCCGAGCTGACGGTCGAGGACGTGCTGCAGGACGAGCGCACCAGGCTGATGCCCAATCCACGCCCGTTCGACGGCTATGTCGAGCAGACGCTGCGGGTGTCGTCGACCAGCCTCATCCACTTCCAGCGCAACCGCTACAGCGTGCCCACCGAGTACACGAACCAGCTGGTGAGCGTGCGCTGCTATCCGGCATATCTCAGCGTCGTCGCCGACGCCCAGGAGATCGCACGCCACGAACGCAGCTTCGAGCGGCACATGACCTTCTACGACTGGCGCCATTACATCACGCTGGTTGAGCGCAAACCCGGCGCGTTGCGCAACGGCGCTCCGTTCGTCACGATGCCACAGCCGCTGCAGCAGTTGCAGCGGCACCTACTGAAGCACCCGGGAGGCGATCGCATCATGACGCAGGTGCTCGCCGCGGTGCGCGAACACGGACTCGATGCCGTGCTGCTTGCCGTGCAGGCAGCGCTGGACTCGGGACGCCCCAGTGGGGAGCACGTTCTGAACGTGCTGAGCCGGTTGAAGGCACCCACCACGAGCACCAACCTCGCGACGACGAAACTCCAGCTTACCGAAGAGCCGGCCGCCGACGTGAGCCGCTACGAAACCCTGCGCGCCAACCCACCGGAGGACCGTCATGTCTAACGACATCGCCGCCCAACTCAAGGGGCTCAAACTGCATGGTATGGCGAGCACCTGGCCAGAGCTGCTGGCGCAGTCGCGTCACACGGAGTTCGCCCCGGAGCGCTTCATGAAGCAACTGCTGATGGCTGAGACGGCGGAGCGACAGGTGCGCTCGATCGCCTACCAGATGACCGCCGCTCGCTTCCCGGCTCACCGCGACCTGAAGGGCTTCGACTTCGCGCAGGCACACGTCGACGAAGCGCTGGTTCGAGAACTCAGTGACCTGTCGTTCCTCGCAGGCGCACACAACGTCGTGTTCATCGGTGGCCCCGGCACCGGCAAAACGCACCTCGCCTCAGCGATCGGAATTGAGGCCGTGCAGCGCCACGGCAAGCGCGTGCGTTACTTCTCGACCGTCGAGCTGACCAACGCACTGGAGCAGGAGAAGTCCATCGGAAAACAAGGCCAGATCGCCCATAAGCTGATGTACGTCGACCTGGTGATCCTCGACGAACTGGGCTACCTGCCGTTCAGCCAGACCGGTGGCGCATTGCTGTTCCACTTGCTCTCGAAGCTGTATGAACACACGAGTGTCGTGATCACCACCAACCTCAGCTTCGGCGAGTGGGCGACCGTGTTCGGGGACGCAAAGATGACGACGGCGCTGCTGGACCGCGTCACCCATCACTGCCACATCGTCGAAACGGGCAATGAATCCTGGCGCTTCAAGTCCAGTTCTGCCAAGGCGAAGACAACCAGAAAGAGAGCAGCAAAAGCAGCAGGCAGTGAGGAGTTATCCACACCGGAATAGATGTACTACGCTGTCTCGGGGTGGGTCAGATTTAGATGAAAACGGTGGGTCAAGATTCGGTGGAAATCAACAGCCGTGGTGACCCGAGTCATCCGGTCGGTACGGTCGTGCGCACGTTGCCTGCCAGTCGTAAGATCGACCACGCCACCCGGCGTGTTGAGCAGCCACGGGTCGGCGTCCCATTCGGCGGTGGTGGCCGCATGTCGGCGATCCGATCGAGCCAGCCGTTCGACACCAGCGACCGTGCCAGAACTGGCGAGCCTGGCGGCAATCTTCGGGTTTTCTGCACGCACGGCCGTGTGACGGCACACGCTACGGATCAGATCGGTCGCGGCCAGGGTGTCTTCGGAGCGCCAGCGTTGGCCGTCCCACATCATCCAGCGCCCCCATGCGCACACGTAGCGCCAGTCGCGGTGATAGCGACGGGTGAAAGCCAGCGCCAAGGCGTCCTCCGTGCCCCACACGGACTCATCGCTGCCGACGGCGGACTCCTGCTCGACGTCGATGGCATAGATCTGCGCACGCGGAGCGTGGGTGAGAAAAGCCGCAAGGTCGAAACCCTCAGCCACGGCGTCTGCTGCATCCCATCCTTCTGATGCTTCCTCAGGCGGATACAGGATGTGGCAGGATTTTGCGCCCACCGTGAGGATGGCCTGCGCTGCCTGCGTGGCGTATTCCCAGCCGGGTTTGTCCCGGTCGGGCCAGATGAGCACGGCCTTATCTGCAAGTGGAGACCAGTCGGTCTTCTCGACGGGCGCGTTCGCACCGTGCATCGCCGTTGTAGCGACGATGCCTGCGTTGATCAGTGTCTGCGCGCATTTCTCGCCCTCGACCAGGACCACCTGCGAGGCGCCGACCATGCCCGGCTGGTTGTAAAGCGGGCGCGGATTGGGTGGAGACATCTTGCGACGCTTTGCATCCCAAGGCCGGAATTCCTTCTTCCGGCCTGGCGGGTCGTAGCGGTAGACGACAGCGATCAGCTGACCACTGGCATCAAGGTAGTCCCATTTCGCCGTGGCCGGGCCAAGATCATCGACCGGCGCCTCCTTCGGCGTGCGCAGTCTGGACATGGGAACGCATTGCCCGATTAGCTCTCGGGCCTGCTGCAGCACGCGCAGAAAATCCACCTGCGCATTGACACCAAGCCACGCTGCGATCAGGTCGAAAATGTCGCCACCGTCGCTAGTTGCGCGATCGGTCCACAGGCCAGTTTTCTCGCCTTCAAGCACGACCTCGAGGCTGTCGCCCGGACTGCCCAGGACGTCGCCCACGAGGAACCGGCCCCGACGTCGCTTGCCCGCGGGAAACATGATGGTCAGTACCGATTCGAGTCGAGCCAACAATGCCGCGTGGATCTCATTTCGCCCACTCTCAGGCAACGAAGCCGATGGCTGCGCTGTATCGTTAAAGTCCAGCATCGACGCCCTCCTCATGCGCTGTCTGATTGATGATGGCTTGCCGCGCTTCAGCCCATGCGACCAGTTCATCGAGCTTGAAGCGCAAAAGCTTGCCGACGCGGTAATGTGGCAACTTCAGGCGTTCACGCTCGCAGGCATGCGTGAGCCAGTACATCGGCAGATTCAGACTGACCGCCGCCTCGCGTGCCGAGATCAGACGCTCACCGAGCATGGCGGCAAGCGGAGTCGAGACGTGATGATTCATGGTTGCGTCCTCCAGCAGCGGTCCTGCCACGCGCACATCCGACATTCGAAGTGGGTAGGATCGTTGAAAGCGCGCGGCAAGCGTTCACCGGCATCGCTCGCGCTAATAACAGTCACAGCGCGATCAGACATGCGCTGGGCGAGCACCGCATCGAACGGAACCAGTTCGATGTACAGGTCCATCGTGTCGGCGTTGATTGCCGTGAACACGGCGGGATGCTCGTGCAGACCGAGATAGGCCTGGTAGAGCGCGACCTGTGCGGCATAGATGGGTTTGGCGACGGCGAGCCGGTGCTTGAGCAATTCGCGCCACGACTTGCCGCCGAGGCACTTGTTTTCCCAGAGCGCCGGATAGCTGACGTCGTCGGGGCCGCCTACGAGCACACCATCGATGTGCCCTTGCAGCCGGCCGTCGAGTGCCGAGAATCCAAACTGCTCGCCATCGGCCTTGCGCGTGCGCAGATCGAATCCGGCATCACGCAGCCACGCGACCATGCAGTCCTCCATCACATGGCCACGCTCGAAGATGCGCAGCATGCGGCCCGGAACGTCGCGACCGTGATCGACAGCAGTGCGCTCGTACTCGTACTGCAATGCACGTTCGCACGCGGCTCCCAGACGCGAGGCACCGAGATATGTGCGACTGCCCTCACGCTTGCTCGTGCGCTGCATGCCGGCATCGATCAAGGTGGTAATCCGTTCCGACAGCGTGGACGAAGAATTGAAATCCATCATTGCGCGACCTCCCACGGCAGGTCGTCTGCCATATCGGCAAACGGATCGCGCGGTGGCGTCGTTCTGCGCACGGTGGACTGGCGCGTCGCCTCGTGGTGCGAGACCATCTGTTCCGTCCAGCAGGTGACGATCGCGTCAATCACACGCAGGGCTTCTTCCTCGGCATACGCGCCAAGGGGCTTGTCGAAACCAATCTCGCCAGCGGCTTCGCCGAAGGCCTTGAGGCACCGCTTCATTGCGGCGCATTCGACTTCAGTCGGATCAATCATCGTGTTCTCCGCAAGGGTTGCGCCGCCGTCCAGGGCACGAAGCCTGGTGCCGTACAACGCATGGAAGGCGTCCTGGCAGCGTCGCGAGCAGAACGCCCAGTCAATCGGGTAGCGCCGGGGATTGCCGATACCGTGACGGGTATCGGCATGCGTGAGTCCCCGGGCCTGACGGGTGCAGACCCAGCATTTCATTGGGGATCTCCGCGTCAGGCCCAGGCAGGTTTGCCCGCCGGTGCCGGTCGGGTCGTGGTCGGCGCGGGACGGAAAGTTGGCGCGGTCTGTGCCGGAGCACCAGACTGGCCGCCGGAGCCCGAAGGCTTCACGGCACTCCCCATGAATGCGGGGTAGTCGGCGTGATCCGGTTCGACCGCCATGCGCACGACGTTGCGGTCATCGCCGCGCGCATCCTTCTCGATGTCCACGCGCACGATGAACTCAATGCCATCGAGATCGGCGAAGCCCTCGATGCGGCGGGCAGCCGATGCCTGCGGACTGTTGTCCTGCGGATGGACGTGACGAGCGCTGTTGAGAATTGCGCGGATGAAGCTGCGCCCCATCTGCCCCCAGGTCGGCCCCTTGCGGGAGTGGAGGCCGATGTTCGTCCACATCTTGCGTTTGGCATACGGGCCGTCGGTCACGACAAATTCACAGGCCAGATAGACTGAGCCCGTCTCGAACGATTCGGTCGCGTACCCGCCAGTCCAGCCCTGCTCGGGATCATCATGGCCACCGGGCTTGATGGTCATGCGAACCGGTACGACGGTGCCCTTCGGGATCAGCTCAAAACCAGCGTGCTGGGCGTCGGCATCGTTGAAGTCGTTCCATTGGGACATGATCAGTTCCTCGTCGTCGGGGATTGGGTCGCTGCGGCTGCGCATTTGCGGATCAGCGCGTGGAGATCGGGCGGCTCGAGCAGGTCGAGCTGACCAGAGCGATCCTTGGCCGGATAGCCGTAAGGGTTGAGCGTGTGGGTGACGAATGCGCGATAGGAGGTGCCGTCGTCGGCCTTGATCTCGGCGAGCGTGACGACCTCGTCGACGATGCCGGGCAGCTCGGCGGCAGTCTTCGAGCCTTCGATCTGCGGGGTGAACACCTTGCGGTTGAAATCGTCGACGCGCTCGTCGAGAATCGCGACGAACACGACGTTCTTGCCGCGTGCATGCTGCAGGTGGGTCAGTGCCGCGAGCATTTCGGTGCCGAGCAAGCCATAGGCCCCACGCATGTCGGGCTTGCCCGTGCGATCGGACACGGCCTGCGGCTGGGTTCTGGACCAGACCAGTGCCAGGCGCGCGAGCACCGTGATGCTGTCGACGAAGTACGTGTCGTAGCGCGTCAATTGCGCCGGATCGCCGAAGCGTTCGCATACGTGGTGGAAATGCGCGTCCGAGAACGGCACCTCCGGTGGCAGGGCCGGGTTGGGGCCTGCGAGGAACACGACGAGATCGCGGAATTCCGGCCAGGTAGCCGGGCGCATGCAGTCGCCTTGCCAGTCGCGCACTGCGAGGTCACCCGCCTCGAGATCGACGAACAGGGTGGTGGCCTCGGGCAGCGTCCGGAGCAGGCTCGTCTTGCCGATACCGCTCTTGCCGAGCACGGCGATCTTGACGCCCTGGCGCTCGGCTAGCCGCTGGTCAGCGGTGATGATGGGAAGCGCCATTACGCGGCCTCCTTCAGCAGATCCGCGACTGCCGGATTCCAGAGAATCTGGTAGCCCGAGTGACCGTTGCGCGAATACGGCATGGCCTCGGCCCACGCTTCGCCAGCCGAGGTGAGCTCCCACTCGTCGCGGTCATTGCGCATCTGCAGGCCGTGACGTGCGAGGCGCTGGTTGGCGGCTTTCGCCGAGATGCACAGAAGCTGGCCAACCTGCGTGGCGTTGAGCGAGCAGATGGGCGCATCCGCAGCGGGCAACGCGCGGCGCAGCGTTTCGACGGCGATACCGGTGTTCTCGTGGATACAGGTCAGCGTTGCAGCCATCGCAATGCCGGCCTTGACGCCAGGCACCTTCGCTACGGCCTCGCCGATTAGCAGGATCGACGACACGCGGTCCTGGGTCGGTGCGGGCAGGCTGGCGACGGCGTTGTAGCTGCCGGTCTTGCGGATCGCTGGCAGCACCTCGCTCGTGACCCAGCGCTTGAAGCGTTTTGCCGCGTCCTTTGTGCTGCCGATGATCAGGGCATACAACCCCGATTCGTTGACGTGGTTGGTACGTTGCGAGCGACCGATAGCATCGATGGTGTCCAATTTCTGGACATCATCGTCATCGACATGAGATTCCACAGCTTGGCGCGGATTGCCGAACTCGAGCACGGCGCACACATCGTTGGCGTTGAACCACGGCTGGCCAGCGTCGTCGACATGGACGCGCACTGCGTGGGCTTCGAATTCGAACGGAAGGATATTCGTCATGGTCAGGCTCCCATGTCGTTGAGGAGGGCCAGGCGGAAAGTCGGCTTACCGGGTTTGGTGGTACGCGCCGACGCAAACTGCTCGCGCAATGCCGGCGGCCAGTTCGAGAAGCGTGATTCGGGAATCGACAGCTCAACGTCGACGTAGTCCTCGGCTCGCTCACCGGCAGCCGTGATGCGTGCGGCCATCTTGGACAGGCCTTCCTGGTCCCAGGACACGCGGCGCGGCAGTTCGAACGTGATGCGCAGCGCCCCGTCGGACACGTGCGTGGTGCCGAAGTCGCGACCGGAGTCACGCAGGGCTGCGCGAGCCTGTTCGCCGTAAGCGGCATCGAGCGCCGCGTCGAACTTCGCGCGGGCCGATTTCAGCCATTCGCTGGCTTCGGCGAGGTTGCGGTGGATTTCGGCTTTCTGGGCCGCAGGAAGCGTCGCGAGCTGGGCCACGGACATGGCCGCGAGGTCGGCGGGGAAGATCGTCATATCGGTCATGGCGAACTCCATTAGCGAACCACGCGCCCGGAGGTCGAGTCGTGCAGTGCGCCACGCTCGAACTCGAGGATCGCGTCGAGCGGATAGCTCACGCGCTTGGAGAGCTTCAGGTACTTCGGCCCGCGCCCTTCGCTGCGCCAACGTTGCAGCGTCTTGGGGCTGATGCCCCAGCGCTGCGCGAGCTCGTTTTCGCTGAGCACCCGGCGATCGCCGGGGGAAAAGATCGCCTCGTGGTGCGACCGGGTAACACCGTCTGTCATCGTCGTCATCAAAGTCTCCTGTGACGCTGTTGAGGAACAGGTGTCATTTCAGGATTTCGATGGCGAACCTTTAAGGGAACCATTGGCGAACCACGCGGAAACTTCTGGTTCGCCAATCCGCCAGGTCAAAAAAATGGCGAGCACTGCGCTCGCCGTCGGGAAAAATGGTGCTGGAAATTCAGACTGGACGTTCGGGGAATCCGAGCAGCCGGCGCTGCTCGGCCCAGTCTCGGGGTAGCAATGCTGCGCGGCCGCGCAGCGCGTGAAGATCCAGTTGGCGCGGTTGCCGTCCGTCGAAAATCGCCTCAATGATGTCGGGCGCAAGCAGCGTCAGGCGCAGCACCTCGGCCACCCAGCCGGGCTCGAGCTTCAACGTCCGCGCCAGCTCCGTGGCCGTCGCATAATGGCCCTGCTCGATCTGCCGCTTCCAGTAGAAAGCCTTGCCGAGCATGCGAATCATCGGCAGGTCGATTCCGCCGCCCGTTGTCGCGGAGTGCTCACCCGGTGGCGGGATCAGCAGCTTACGGTTGTGCCGTCGTTTCACGGACAGCGCTACGGTCGTGACGCGCTGCGTGCCGTCGTAATAGCTGCGAGAACCGCCGGCCACCTCGACGCGGATCGTGCGCGGATCCGGCGGCAGACACTTCGCGCCCATGGTCTCGCGCTTCATCGCGCCACCTCCATCGCGTCCGGGCGAAATTCCGCGACGAGCGGGTGCGCGCTGATGTCCTGACCGAGGCCGAGCCAGCCATCCTCACGCCAGTGGATGTCGAGTCCCAGCGCATGCAGCTGGACTCGTTCGATCAGGAGTCGCGCGAGCCGCTGCTGCTCCGCCGGAAACAGCTGCTCCCACACCGCGCCGATGCGCTGCATGGCCACGACCACCTGTGGTTCATCGAGCGCCGCGCCGGCGGGATGCCGTTGGCATGACCGCCATGCGCCGATCAGCACCTCGGGCGCGCTCAAGGCCGCATGAATCTGGACCAGCACGGCCTGCTCGATCTCGGCTGCGGGCAGATGGCCCGTGCCGGGGATCTCCGGAGCGAGCGTCGCGCCGGCATGTCGGCGCTTATGCAGGTAGGGCACGTAGTACCGGTAGATCCGGCCGCTTTTCTTGCGCACGAACGTGTGTAGCATGCGCTGGCCATCCGGTGCAAAGAGCAGCCCGGCGAGCAGTGCCGAGTGCTTTGTGCGCCGCTCGCGTGGGCCCTGCTGGCGTCGTTCAATGAATGCGTGCGCAGCGTTCCAAAGTTCCTGCGGCACTATGGGCTCATGCTGCCCGGCGAAATACTCGCCCTTGTGGTGGATCTCGCCGAGATACACGCGGCTGCGCAGTACATGGAAAATGAACTGCTGGTCGATCGGACGACCAGTACGGTGACGCCCGTCTTGCGTGACCCATGCCTTGGTGGTGCGACCTTCGATGGCGAACTCGCGCACGAGACGCGCCGCCGATCCGTGTTCGCCATACCGCCGGAAGATATCCCGCACGAGCATGGCCTCCGGCTCATTGACGACCAGTCGCCGATCGACGACGTCGTAGCCGAGCGGCGGCATGCCACCCATCCACATGCCACGCGCCTTGCTCACGGCAAACTTGTCGCGGATGCGCTCGCCCGTCACCTCGCGCTCGAACTGCGCGAACGACAGCAGAATGTTCAGCGTCAGTCGCCCCATCGAGGTCGTCGTGTTGAACTGCTGCGTGACGGCGACGAAAGAGACGCCGCACCGATCGAACACGTCGACGAGTCGAGCAAAATCCGGGAGACTGCGCGTGAGCCGGTCGATCTTGTAGACCACCACGATGTCGATCGTGCCAGCCTCTATATCGGCAAGCAGTCGTTGCAATGATGGCCGATCGAGATTACCGCCGGAATATCCGCCGTCGTCGTACCCGTCATTCACCGCGATCCAGCCCTCGTGACGCTGGCTTGCGATGTAGGCGAGACCCGCATCGCGCTGTGCTTCGAGGCTGTTGTATTCTTGATCGAGGCCTTCGTCGCTGGACTTCCGCGTGTACACGGCACAGCGTTTTTTCGGGATGACCGTTGCAGGCATGGGCGCGATGTTGCGTGTCCCCTTCATGCGACCTCCGCTTTCCGCCGACCGGATTTCAGGCCAAAGAAAGCAGGTCCCGACCAGTTACTGCCGGTGATCTCGCGCGCGATCGCTGTGAGGCTACGGAAGCGGATGCCCTGGTAATCGAAGTCGTTGATGCCGCGCACGAGCACGCGATGATCGATGTCGTTGTAGGTGCGGGTGATGACCGTGCCGGGAAGTAGGCGTTCGCCGGCGCGATGCACCTGTCGCGGCATGATGCCAGTTTCGCCTATCTCTTCGAGCTTGCGGCGAAGCGATGCACGCAGTCCGCCGAACGCTCGTTCCTGCATCCGGTAGGCAAGCCGGGTTTCAATCCAGATGCGATTGTGATGGTTCGGGCGCTCGTCGAAATACTCGTCCCACAGTGCCCACAGGCTGTCGATCGGCAGATGGGGAAGCTGGGCAATGCGTGCCGTGATGGTCGGGGCGCCAGGCTGACCTGCGTGTGTCGTCATGAACGAACTCCAGTCGGTTGAGAGGGGTTCGTATTGACGCGCTCGTGGCCGAAGAAGCCAAGGCCAACCGGTTCGCTGCGATCGTAGGCCGACCCTGCCAGATGTGCGCGAAGCCGTAGCAGCGCGACGGCCAGCAGGTCTATGATTTCCTGCTGCGGGTGCCGGGGCTTGTCGGTAAGCACCGGAATAGCGACAGGTTGGATATCAGACATGGTGAGCGTTTCTGTGGAAAACGCTGCTCATGCTATGAGCCGAAGATACTTCGCGTAACGTGATTTAGCGGGAGTGCGCGTGAGTTGGCAAACGCCCGCGTGGGATGGCGACCACAGTATTGACCGCCATCCGATCCGGCGCCGTTGATTGCTTCCATGCCTTGGCTGGACCCTTGGCGTCTTTCAGACGTCGATGGGCGATGTCTTCCAAACGTCCTGCACCAAGGTTATCAGCAGCGCGTGACGGGCATCGATGGTCTTTGCATCCCAAACAGGAAATGCCTTCAGCTTTTCATTGATTCGGGAAATGGAGGTGTTCTGACCGACGTTGGTCAGCTCAACCAAACTGCGCGTAAGATAGTTCCCGCTTTTGCAGTACTCGGCCTGTTTCTTCGCGTAAAAATCATTGCCGGCGACAATATTGATCGGCTTCTCTAACAAAGTCAGATTACCGAGCCGGTTTTTGTAGCCGTCGTAATCCGCACCGGGATTTTCCTCAGCCCACTTGGCACGCAGTTCGGGCGTTGGCGTATTGGGCAGAATATGCTCGATCTCCAGACTGGTAAACGGGCCCAAGCTACCGGGCGTTTTCAGCCCGCTGAAAGCCATATCAACATATTGCGTCAGACGTGCCAGCAAATAGCGCGTGCGGTATTGCTGCATCGAATACAGGGTGAAGCGTCGCAACGCATCGACCAGTTCCTGAGATTTTCCGGCCATGCTCGTATCAAAGCGGTCAGCAATGAATGCGTTGAGCTGCACCTTCTGCTTCATCGGATCTGTGACGGCGGCAATGGTGCGAATTTCATCGGCCCATTGAGAGAAGTTGCGCTCCAGATCTTTGGTCGGCGTCTTCGTGAAGATGTAGTAGAAGAGGAAGCTCTCCAACTGCGCCACGAAGTGATCAAACAACGGCTTGGGGAAATTGGCGGCCGCCAGCAGCAGAACGTAATGCAAGCTGAATGCGCCACCGGCCAACCGCTTGAGGCTATCCATCGCCAAACTGGGCTTGCCGTCATTACCCAGCCCGTTGGCAAAGGCCAGATAGTGCTCGACGTTACGGATCACCTTGCGAACGAACTCGAAGGGCTTGTTCGCGTAATCGCACATGGCCGCGTTGTCCTTGGCCACGAACCAGTCATAAATTTCATCCTCGCGCACCACCGAGTCACCACGCTCGTTCTTAATCACGTAGTTGGCCATCAGGAAATAGCGCAGGAAGCGCAGCGGCTTTTCCTTTTCTTTCTCCAGCGGCTTGGTGATTTTCTTCCACTCGTCCTTGAGCTGGGTGAACTGCGATTGATTGACCTGCGTGAACAATAGGTTCTTCAGCAGATCCATCGGGTTCAGACCTACGCCGCGCTCGTTGATGGTCTCGAAGATCTTCAGCGCGCTACTCACGTCGGTGGATATCTGGATGAATACCACGTTGTTGGCCAGATAGCCCCAATACTTCTTCAGCTTGGCGACGTCGTCGTAGTTATCTTTCAGATAGTGGTACAGCGTGCTGTAGGCATTGACCAGATTTTCGAGGGAGCCGAAGCTGGCGATCCCTGAAGCCTGAATGCCCGTGCGCACAGCCTGTGGATCGGCATCCAACTCCACCAGCTTGGTCATCACTTCGGCCGCATTCTCGTAACGAGGCTCCAGCTTCAGATTCGTGCGGACCTCGCCGTCGCTGTCCACATAGCTGGTCGATATCAGTCCGGAAATCATTTGCCGTTGTGGCTCACCCTGGAACAGATGCTTCAGCGCGCACAGCAGCAGGAAAAATGTGGTCAGGCGCTGCTGACCATCGATGACCTCGTAGTGATTCTTTTGATGGGTCGGCGACACCAGTACGGTGCCAATGAAATATTCCCGCGTCGTGCTCCCATCGATCTGCTCACCGATATCCTCCAGTAGCTGATGCACTTCCTTGTCCGTCCAGACGTACTCGCGTTGGTAGTCCGGGACGATGTAGAAGCATTCCCTGAAGGCCTCCTCGATGCTGTACTTATGGTTTTCAATACGAGCCATTTATTCCCCGATCAGTTATTCAACACAATCGCTAACGCGATGAAAATCCCCGCCTTCATTTGTCATCTTGTGCCCGCTACATTCCAGCGACGCGGCTCCGCATCCTCGAGCAGCAACAGCGTGAGCACGCGATCACGCGCGGCATACGTATGCTTGAATTCGTGGAGTTTCATGTACGGCGCTTCGTCTGTACACCATAGCGACGCCGGAAGTTCGACGCCGTCTCGCTCCTGCAAAACACTGGTGTCTGCGGCGATGGTTCCTGGCAACGGCTCGACGGGATTGGTTAGCCGCTGAATTCGTGCTTTGCTTAGAACAGCAGATCGACTGCGCCACTCGTATTTTAGGAATCCGTTGTCCCAGTGCAGCAGGATGGCTCGAACGTCAGTGTATTTTATGAAACGAATGCACAGTGCCTCAAAAGACACCTGAAAACGTGACGCGAGCTGACTCAGCAGATGCAGACTGATGGTCTGCCCGGCCATTGCGTCTCGCAGCACGTCACCCGGCAGCAGCAGATTGCTCGCAAAATCATCCGCCTCGCGCTCAATCACCGCAAGAGTGTCCTGTCCCGAGTACACGCTTGCCTTATCGCACTGAAAAGACATCTGGCGATCCCGGTGCAGAATAAAATGCCCAAGCTCGTGTGCTATCGTGAATCTTTGGCGCTCCGGACTGGCGTTACCGTTATAGAAAATTCCCCACTCGGCAGCATCGTTCGGATTACGCACCAGCATACCTTCACAGCTGGCGATTGGCGAAGGCATCGGAGCCTTGATCTCGCGAACACCCTTTCCATAAGGTGTACCAGGCAATCCTTGGCGAACCAAATCAAGGTCAATCACATCGGGTAGCCCTGACGGAAAGGCTGTGCGCAACAGCCGCAGGATCGCTGTCGCCGCCGTGAATCCGTTGAGCGCCACCGCGTTCATTGCGCGTTCCCGCCATCCTTACGGGAGCCGAACATCAAATTGAGCGCATCCCGATAACGCTGTTTGTCGCCGTCAGTCATGCCCGCGTACTCCCGAAAGAACGCGACATCTTCCGGGGTTGCCTGCGGAACGTCCTTGGGCGCTTCACCCATCAAATCCTCGACCGTGACGCCCAGCAGCTTGGAAAGGGCATAGACGCGTTCTGCCGTCGGTCGTTGCCCCTCCCTCATTTCCAGCTCCCAGACATAAGCCTTGGTACAGCCGATCTCGTCGGCGACCTGCTGGAGAGTCAATTTTTTTGCTTCCCGCAAACGGCGCAACCGTATACCGAACGCCGAAGCCATGGCGCACTCCTGTTTCGATGGGTCAAGTTCGCTAAACCCGAGAGTATAGCAATGAGATACATCTATGCAATGGTTGTTTCAAATTGATTGACAAGAGGAAAAGAGAGGGACAGAATCCCTCCCAGTATCTCAAAACTTTACTTATTTTAGATTCTGTTTGGCGAACCCAGTCGCCGGCTAGCGACCAGAAATATCGGTCCCCAGCCTCCGACATCTTCAGGAAGAACCGAAGCAATGAAAAAGACGCATGTCGATATTTTGCTCGAACTGCCGGTGGATGGAGCGCTGCGCGGTTTTCTGACGTCCCATGGGCTGCCCCTACCGGCTGGCTTCGACTGGAACCAGGCGGATACCACGTCCAACGCGCTGGTAGATGCCGTTCACGATTGGCCCGATGCCGCCGCCCGTGACCAGATGATCGGCAACCTCATGGCGAGCGTCCGTCTCGGCGACGCAACAAGCAGGCAGGTGCTGTTCGAGGCGGCGATGTGGGACAGCGCGGCACTCACGGGCCTGACGCTGTGCGGCAGCGACCTGCACCGGTCGTTCTGGCTGTATGTGCATCACCCCGAAATCTTCGAACGTGCGCTCGACTTCAACTTCTGGGAGCACCACGGGCCACAAACGCAGCAGTACGATCTGGGCATCGCGTGTGAACCGGATTCGTCCACGGTAGCTCTGGACGCTTTGCGCGGTGCCATCTCCGATTTCTACCTGCGTGAGCTGCAGTGCGGTGACAGCAGCGTGGCTCACCTCGTGCAACGCAGTCCAGGCGTGTTCCTCCTGACCGTCCACGTCAAGGATCTGGCGACGCTGCGCCTGGAGTTTGAGGGCTCTAATCTGAAGCGCCACGTTGGCAATCCCAATATCCAAATGGCACTGGAATACTCTCGTGCCACGGGCGTGGTCCGCACGCTTGTACGTGGAGGAGCAAAATACCAGCAGATGCTGGTCGATGCGTTTGCAGAGCATGTTTTGGGCACCAAGGTGAGCGCTCAACGGCTCAAGTCGCCGACGCTCGATCTGTCTTCGCTGCGTACCGGTTTCGATGTGCCGGAGGTCTTCGAGGATGGCTTTGCAGTCGTCCAACTCAAAGCCCTCACGCTGCTCAGCCCGGACAGTGAGCTCAAGCTCGAGTGCGTCGCCATGGCCTCCAAGGAGCAGCGATCTGTTCATGAGTTGCTGCAGGAAAAGCTGCCGGCCCCGCTTGCTGATCGCTGGACCGTGACGGCGGCACAAATCAACCTCTACTATCCGCCCGAGCCGGGCAGGCGCGCGAAGGTAGTTTCCGTCGAAGTGACCAGCAAGGGGAGGCTGAACCTGCATCAGTTCGATGCCCGCTTGCAATCGCAGCTGGAAGGCTATCTGGTCAAGGTCGGCATCCTCCAGAAAGGACAGATGCTCAATGCGCAGGAAATGCCGCCCGGGGCTGATGCGGTCGGATCGTCGCCGGAATCGGTAAATTAACCGATGACCTCGCACGAATCCTGGTCACTGATCTGCCGGCTGTTTTCCGGCGGGACACCTGTATTGCGCGCCGCGCTGTCGCCGCGCGAGATCAATGTCCTGCCTGCCGTCGGCCACGCAATCAAGCAGGCGATGCTGGACCGCGATTTCGTGCTTTGTCCGCACTGCCAGCAGCATAGGGTACAGGTCTGGGGTGATGGGCACGGCAGTCGGATGTGCCGCTGCCCGGACTGTGGGCCGGTCGCCATCGATCGGGACGACGGTGCATCGATGGCACTGGATGAGGATTGGCTACGCCGAAAACTGCGCACCGCCCTCGAAATCAACAGCCGTGACGGCATCGACGATCTGGGGAATGGCGTCTGGCGTCTGGGCAATGCCCGCAGCATTCCAGTACTGCTTGCCCGCGACCCGACGCGCATCTGGCATGAGCCTGCTCTGCTCGATCGAGTCCGCGTTGACGGGCAAGTCATCCGGCTGATCACGCCTCGCTCGCAGCTACATGCTCCGCCCGGTGCTGGAGTGGAATGGCTCGCGATCGAGGAGCGTTTCGCACTCTACGGTGACACGCTTTCGTTCATCGACCCGGGCTCGCCAGCCACTAAGGCGGTCACAGCCGATCCAGCCATACCGGTGAACGGTCCATTCTCGGCTGACTTCCGCTGGGTCACGCTACCAAATGGCAACGGCTCGCCAATCCACTGCACCGAAGCTCAGGCCAAGGTATTCAATGCCCTGTGGTCGTTCAATGGCCAAGAGGTCACCGCCGATCGGATCATGCAGCGGGCGGGGCTCGCCAGTGACAAACCAATCGACGTGTTCAAGGTGAAAACCCGCGATAAGGGCAAACCGGAATACGAACAGCCGTTGGCAGCCTATCGAGCACTCGTCATCACTCAACGGCGCCAAGGGCTGTATTCACTCGCTTGTGCCCCTACGGCCATGCACGCATCTTTCACGCAATAGAAGTCAGACTCACGCCCAGAAGGAACAACAACTATGGCCTCGAAAATGCCCGCTGCCCGCGATGCAAATGGAAATCGCATCACCATTCAAATGGCGGAAAATGGATCATTTGAAAAACCACTGAAGTGTGAATTTTGCGATGCATCCGTTTCATTTGTGAATGGGCATCCAAGGGAAGTAGGGGAGGATATTGTTTTTGTCGAACCATTTTTTAGGCTGGCGCCCAAAAGCACACATCACGAAGGCTGCAATTACAACTCCGTCGGCCAACTGACTGTTATCGCTCGTGAATCAGATGGCGACGTTTTTATGGCCATTTCGAATAATCAATTTGAACTTCGATTGCTTGCCGTAAAAAAAGCACTTGACCAGCTTATTGAACTAGCCAAAACAAAAAAATCCCTCACCGACGATAAAAAATTAATCAGCCAGCAGAAGGAGTACATAGCTAGCGAAGAGAAATTGGGGGCATACATCAATAGTGCAAAACGGGTGCTTAAGGTTCGCTCCGTATGCGAAGATCATGCCGAGATAGAAAATCTTCTTACTCTCGTATTTGACGGTGTAAGTGTCCCATGGTCTGATTTTTATTTCGAGGACACCGACTATTTTCGGTGCTATCGACAACTTAAAAGCTCAACCACCCAGATACCTATCGCCGTCCACGGCACAATCAAATCAATAAAAACCGTGCCCGGGAAAAAAGAAAATTTTTCGGTTGTCAATCTTGTACGCCCCATGCGAAACATGGACGAAGCAGATGCTCGGGAGGTGGCATGCACGTCGATTTGGTCTCCCGATGTTAATTTTTTCTCGGATTACCGAGAGGGGCAGACTATCATTGCATTTGGTATGTGGCAGTGGAAACCCGAAAGCAGAATTGCCAATTCCAAAGCGAACTCACCAATCAAAACATTTGTAAATTATGAGATGCGGCTGTGGCCCGTCGCAAAATCTCAGATCTGCGCGGCTTAACGTTCTCGGTCCGCTCACGCCCAAGATTCACGATCAAGGGACAGAGTCGGACGTCAACAACCCGGGGCGTACGTGACGGTACTGGTATGCAGATACCACGCGCAACCGTAGCGCCCCAGCACACGCGTAACTTATTGCCAGGAAAGGAAGTGTGCGTGTGCCACGGCGAAAATGTTGCCGCGAATTTTGAGAGAACAGAGGGCGAAATATAGGCAAACGGGGCACAAACCGACCCGATCCTGGGCAGTGCGTAGCACACGCAGAATCGCCGGAAAACCCGCATGGCGCGCGGAACGCCGCAAATGAAAACGCCCAACCGAGAGAGGTTGGGCGTCTAATTCTGGTGGCCTGGGACGGAATCGAACCATCGACACGCGGATTTTCAATCCGCTGCTCTACCAACTGAGCTACCGGGCCAACGAAGAAGGAAAGTATATCGAGCCCTCAGTCCTTGTGCAAGTGTTTTCGCGAAATATTTTTAAGCGGCGCCTTCCGACGGCTTCTTGCCGAGCTCGACGCCCAGTTGCTTGAGCTTGCGATACAGGTGCGTGCGTTCCAGGCCAGTCTTTTCCGCGACGCGGGTCATGCTGCCGTTCTCGCGCGCGAGGTGATATTCGAAGTACGCGCGCTCGAACGCGTCGCGTGCTTCGCGCAACGGGATGTCGAACGGAATCGCGGCCGTCTGGCCTGCAAGGCCGAGCGCCGCGGCCATGTCGTCGCCGAGCGTCGGCAACGCCGCCGCGGACGCAACCGCCACCGGTCCGGACACCTGGCCGCCGCCGGCCTTCGCCGCCGCGTTGACCGACACCGGCGCCGCGCCGCGCGCGAGGCCGTGCTCGACCGACTTCAACAGCTTCTGCAGCGCGATCGGCTTCTCGAGGAAATCGAGGGCGCCGATCTTCGTCGCTTCGACCGCCGTGTCGATCGTTGCGTGCCCGGACATCATGATCACGGGCATCGTCAACAGCCCCTGCGCCGCCCATTCCTTGAGCAGCGTGACGCCGTCGGTATCGGGCATCCAGATATCGAGCAGCACGAGATCGGGCGCCTGATTCAGCCGGTATTCCCGCGCGGCCTGCGCGTTCTCCGCCGCCTCCACGACATGTCCTTCATCGCTGAGGATCTCCGAGAGCAATTCCCGGATGCCCATTTCATCATCTACCACCAGGATGGTTGCCATTTACGCTGCCTTTGTCTGCACACTTGCTTTTGTCTTGGCGGGCGCCGCCCCGCCCTGCGCGCCATGATCGGCGCCTGGCGTATCGCTCGCCATCTGCAGGAACAGGATCGACACCTGCGCACCCTCGACGGTCTCGCCGTGCATGCGATTGCGCAGATCGATCCGCGCGCCGTGCTCGTCGACGATTTTCTTGACCGTGGCCAACCCGAGCCCCGTGCCCTTCGCCTTCGTCGTCACATAAGGCTCGAACGCACGGGTCAGGATGCGTGCCGGAAAACCGGGCCCGTTGTCGGACACGGTAAGACGTACCGCGACGCGCGTTTTACCCTCGGCGTCGGGATCGCCATATTCTACTGTCTTGGTTTCGATCAACACACGCGGATGCGCGACGTCCGCGACCGAGTCCTGCGCGTTCTGCAGCAGGTTGTGTATCACCTGGCGCAGCTGCGTCGCATCCCCGCGAATCACCGGCAGCGACGGCGCGAGCTCGGCGACGATCGCGCTCTTGCCTTCGCCGACACCATACAGCCCGAGCACCTCGCTCGCCAGTTCGTTCAGCTGCAGGTTCGCGAGCACCGCCGGCGGCGTGCGCGCGTATTCGCGGAAGTCGTCGACCATCCGCTTCATCGCGGCCACCTGGTTCACGATCATCGTCGCGCCGCGCTTGAGCACATCGGCATCGTGCGGCTCGAGCTTGTCCGACAGCTTCATCTGCAGCCGCTCGGCCGACAGCTGGATCGGCGTCAGCGGATTCTTGATCTCGTGCGCGAGCCGCCGCGCGACCTCGCCCCACGCAACCGAACGCTGCGCGGAAATCACGTCGGAGATGTCGTCGAACACGACCACGTAGCCGGACGTTTGCGGATCGTCGGCCTCGCCTTCCACCGTCGATACGAGGCGCGTGCCGCGCACGAGCAGCGTCAGCGGATCGCTTTCGCCTGGCACTTCGATCGCGAACTGCTGCTGCCAGTGGCCGCGATCGCCGCTGCCGCCGTCGGACGCCGCTTCGCGATCGGCGAACGCCTTGCGCACCATCGCGCCGAACTCGGCGACGACGCCGATCCGGTCGAGCGCCGTGCCGATCATCGAACCGAACGGCTGCCGGAAGATGCGTTCGGCGCCGCGGTTGGCCGTGGTCAGCCGGAACTGGCGGTCGAGTACGAACACGCCGGCAGTCAGATTCGCGAGGATGCTCTCGAGATACGTCTTCGAGTGTTCGAGCGCGATCCGGTTCTTCTCGACCGCGAGCCGCGCCTCGGACAGCTGGCGCGTCATCGCGTTGAACGACTGCGTGAGGAAGCCGAGCTCGTCGCGCGACTTGATCTCGCGCTTCGGCGTGTAGTCGCCTTCCGTGATCTCCTTCGTGCCCTGCGCGAGCAGAAACAGCGGCCGTGCAAGCTGCTGGCCGAGCGCGAGCGCGAGCATCATCGCGATGAACGTCGCGAGGAACAGCGCGAGCGTCAGCGTGCCGATGTACATCTTGCGCAGGCCCGTGCGGCCGAGCGATTTTTCCTGATACTCGCGATACGCGCGCTGCACGGCATCCGCGTTGTGCGCGAGCGTCGGCGGCACCGGCTGCGTGAGCTGCAGGAACCGCTCGGCCGGCTGCAGCAGCGATGTCGTCGCGTCCGGAATCGGCCGCACGACGCGCAGCCGCAGCGCGCCCTTCGCGCCGTGCGCGCGCGGATCGCCGTCGACTTCGCCCTCGATCGCCGCGTATGCGCCGTGTTCGCGCGCCTGACTCAGCATCAGCGGCGTCGGCAGGTCGTCCGGAATCAGCGCGGCGAAATTGCCCGACGCCTGCGCAACGATGTGCAGATCCGGCGCGGCGCCCGAGCCGCCGCGGCTCGGCTCGACGATCGTCGCGTCCTGCACGCCGAACTGGTCGCGCAGGCGCAGCAGCGTGAGCGTCGTACCGTTCGTGTTCGCATCGACGCTCGCGAGCTGGTCGGACATCAGCCGCGCCTTCGTCTGCAGGTCGGACAGCGACGCGTCGAGCATCCCGCGGCCGAGATTCAGGCCGGCCGTCAGCGCGGTCTCGACGTTCACGTCGAACCACGACTCGATACTGCGCGACACGAACTGGTACGACACGATATAGATGATCCCGCCCGGCACCACGCCGACGAGCGCGAAGAACACCGCGAGCTTCGCGAGCAGCCGCGTGCCGAACTTGCCCTTCCTCAGCCGCACGACGATCATCCCGATCAGCCCGAGCACCACCAGCAGGAACACGAGCGCGACGATGATGTTCATCGCGTACAGCCACGAGTAGTAGCGGTCGAAAAACTCGGTGTTCGCGCTCGCGGCCGCGAGCAGCACGAGCAGCAGCAGCGCCGTGATCGCGACGGTCGACACGATCACGCGTATGAGCAGGCTCTTCCCGCTGGCCGCGCGGCGCACTTTATTTAGCACGTTCGGTCACCGTGAAGTTGAAGCGTTTCCAGTCGGACCCGAGCGTCCAGTCGCGGTTGTTGACCGCGTCGACCTGGAACGGCTTCGGCATCAGCGCCGTATCGAGCTGCATCCGCACCGAAGCCGTGTAGGTTTCGCCGGCACGCACCTGGTTGCGGTCGATCACGTGCCACGACGTGATGTGCCGCACGACCGCGAGCGCATCCTTCAACGACGGGAAGCCGAGCTGCAGCCCGCCCGTCGACACGCGGTACTCGCGCGTGAGCGGCTGGAACGACAGGCGGATCGTCTGTGACACCGACACCGGCTGCTCGTCGAACCAGTACCAGCGCGCGCGGCTCAGTTCGAAGTCCGTCGTGAAGTAAAGCGGGATGCCCTTGTTGACGGCATCCTCGAGGCTCGGGTTCAGTTCGAACTCGAATCGGGCATCGAGGCTCCAGCCGCTTCCGTCAGCCTGCAGCGACGCGCGCTGCACGGCGATCGATTCGGCGCGCGCGGGCCGAACGACGGCCACGCACAGCGCCAACGCGACCAGCAAGACGGCCGCGAACCGAAGTGGAAAAAGGTGTTTGATCGTCACCGTTTCTGAAACCGCGCGTAGAAGAATCCGTCGTGATCGGTGTTCTGGTCGAGTGCGCCGGCCCCCCCGCCGTGCGCGCCGCCCGGCAGCAGTTGGCCGGGCGCGTCCAATCGTACCGCATCTTCACAGGCCGCTTCAAACCAGCGGGCCTGCAATTCGCCCTCCTCGGGGAAGATCGAACATGTCACATAGAGCAGCTCGCCGCCCGGTTTCAAGAGCGGCCACAGCGCGGTCAGGATGCGGCGCTGTTCCGCGACGAGCGCCGCGATGTCGGCTTCGCGGCGCAGCCAGCGAATGTCGGGATGGCGGCGTACGATGCCCGACGCCGAGCACGGCACGTCGGCCAGGATCCGGTCGAACGGACGGCCGTCGTGCCACGCGTGCGGCGCGCCCGCGTCGCCGACTCGGACGTCGGCGGTGAGCGACAGGCGCGAGAGATTCTCGCCGATACGCGCCGCGCGCGATGCGTCGCTTTCGAGCGCAACGACTTCCGCATCGGCGAGTTCCAGGATGTGACCGGTCTTGCCGCCGGGCGCCGCGCACGCATCGAGCACGCGCATGCCGTCGCGCGCACCGAGCCATTCGGCCGCGCATTGCGCGCCGGCGTCCTGCACCGACACGATGCCGTCGGCGAAGCCCGGAATGCGTTCGACCGGCATCGCCGATGCGAGCCGCACCGCGTGGCGGCCGATCGCCGTCGCGTCGATCCCGCTCGCGCGCAGCGTGTCGAGATACGCGTCGACACTCGCGCGGCGTGCGTTCACGCGCAGGGTCAGCGGGCCCTGGCGCTCGCCTGCAGCGAGAATCGCGTGCCATGCATCGGGCCATGCGCGCTTCACCGCATCGATCCACCACGGGCGGTAGTTCCAGCGCGCGACCGGATCGTCCTGCATCGCGGCGACGAGCGTGTCGCGCTCGCGCTGAAAACGCCGCAGCACCGCGTTGACGAGCCCCTTCGCGAACGCGTGCGCGCGCCGCGCGCCGATCACGGTCACGGCCTGGTCGACGATCGTGAATGCGGGATACGCGGCCGCGTCCTCCGGATCGAGCAGCAGCGCGAGCGCACCGGCGAGTACCGCATGCACGTGTGCAGGCGGCGCCTTGCTGACGAGTCGGCCGATCAGCCAGTCCGCACTGCCGAGCCGACGCATCGTCCGGTACGCGACGTCCTGCGTCGCGCCGCGCGCCAGCGCCTGCGCGCCGGCCGGCATCTGCGCGAACACCGCCGCCAACGCCGCCGGCAGCGCGGTGCCGCGCCGAACCGCGTCGACTGCCTGCGCGGCCGAGTCGAGCGCGAAGCCCAGCGAATCGGGCGCGAGGTGCAGCGCGGACAGACGCGCGGGGCGACCGGAGGAAGACTGAGCGGAGGAGCGGGTTCGTGTCATCGGAACAAAATCGGCAATCGGGCGCCGCGAGCGGCGGGAATCGCGCTGCCGCGTGGCCGTCGCGATTCCAAACCGCGCATTGTAGCGTGAGGCCAATACGGCCCCTTTACGAGACGCGCAAATGAAACACCCCGCAGCGCGAGGCATGCGGGGTGACGTGCGGCTGCGTGCGCAACGGGGCGCGGCTCAGTCGAACCGGCCGGTGCGTGCCATTTCCATCAGTCGCGCGATGCGCTCCTCGGTGGCAGGGTGCGTGGAGAACAGGTTCTGCAGCCCACCGCCGTGCAGCGGGTTCATGATCATCATCTGCGCGGTGGCCGGATGCGCTTCGGCCGCCTGGAACGGAATGCCGGCCGCATAGCGATGGATCTTGTCGAGCGCGGTGGCGAGCGACTGCGGATCGCCGGAGATCTGCGCGCCGCCGCGGTCGGCCTCGAACTCGCGCGCCCGCGAGATCGCCATCTGGATCAGCGCGCCGGCAATCGGCGCAAGCAGCGCGACGGCAATGCCGGCGATCGGATTGGCCGGCCGGCCGTTTTCGTCGCGGCCGCCAAAGAACATCGCGAAGTTCGCCAGCGCCGAGATCGCGCCCGCCATCGTCGCTGTGATCGTCGAGATCAGAATGTCGCGATGCTTCACGTGCGCGAGTTCGTGCGCCATCACGCCGCGCATCTCGCGTTCGGACAGCACGCGCAGGATGCCCGTCGTCGCAGCGACCGCGGCGTGCTCGGGGTTGCGGCCGGTCGCGAACGCGTTCGGCGCATCCTCGTTGATCAGGTAGACGCGCGGCATCGGCAGGTTCGCGCGCGTGGCGAGCTCGCGCACCATCCGATAGAACTGCGGCGCCGTGTTCTCGTCGACTTCCTGCGCGTTGTACATGCGCAGCACCATCTTGTCGGAGAACCAGTACGAGAAGAAATTCATGCCGAGGGCGAACAGCAGCGCGATCGTCATGCCGCGCGAGCCGCCGATCATGCCGCCGATCACGATGAACAGGGCCGTGATCGCGGCCATCAGCATCGCCGTTTTGACCCAATTGAACATACCCACTCCTTATCCGTCAGGTGACCCGCCGCACATCATGGGTGCGGCGGAAAATTGTAAGCGATTTGTTAGATAAGGTCTTGCCGGAAAAATTCAATTTCAGCGCTGCGTCGCCGCGAGCCGCAGCCCCAGGCCCACGAATGCGCTGCCGACCGTGCGGTCGAGCCACTTCTTGACGCCCGGCTTGCCGGAAAAACGTTGCGTGACGGTGCCCGCGACCCACGCGACGATACAGGACCAGATGGTGCTCATGACGACGAATACCGAACCGAGCGCCAGAAACGCCAACGCCTTGTGCGGGCTGTCGGCCGACACGAATTGCGGGAAGAACGACACGAAGAACAGCACGACCTTCGGGTTCAGCACGTTGGTCCAGAAACCCTGCATGAACAACTGGCGCAGCGGCTTCGCGACTGCGGGCTGCCCTGCCGGCGCTCCCGCCGGCGCGCCTGCCTGCTTCGAGAAGATCATCCGCACGCCGAGGTAGATCAGGTATGCGGCACCGACCAGCTTGATCACCGTGAACGCGGCAGCCGATGCGGCGAGCAGCGCGGTCAGCCCGAACGCGCATGCGAGCGCGTGCACGCAGCAGCCGGCCGAGATGCCAAGCCCGGACATCAGGCCCGCGCTGCGACCCTGCGCGACGCTGCGGCCGACGATGTATGCGGTGTCGGGACCAGGCGTGACGTTCAACAGGAAAACCGCGAGCACGAAAAAGCCGAAATGGGTGATGCCGAGCATGGGAACCTCAAAACCGGAAAGCGCAGTGAAATTCTACGCGCGCCTGTCGCAGCGCGCGACTCGGCCATCCGGCCGATTGCACGCGGATGGGATGTCGTGTCGAATGTCGCTCAGCCCGCGTCGGGCAACGCGAAGCATTGGCCCGCGGCGAGCGGTGAGCCGGCCAGGAATTCGCGCGCCGGAAGCCGCTTGCCGCCCGGCTTCTGCAACTGCGTGACGCGCAGCGCACCGCTGCCGCACGCGACGACCACACCGTCCGGCGCGGCTTCCACGATCGTGCCGGGCGCCGCGTCGCCACGCGCCGCCACAGGCTCGGCCGCCCACAGCTTGATCGCCGCGCCGTCGAGCGTCGCGACGCCGCCCGGGAACGGGTCGAACGCACGCACCTGGCGCGCGAGCACGTCGGCCGGCTTGCGCCAGTCGAGCGCCGCTTCGTGCTTGCCGATCTTTTCCGCATAGGTCACGCCGTCAGCCGGCTGCGGGGTGGCGGCCAGCGCGCCATCGCGCTCGAGCCGCACGAGCGCGTCGACGATCAGCCGCGCACCGGCGGCGGCGAGCCGATCGTGCAGCGTCGCCGTCGTGTCGTCCGGCCCGATCGCAACGCGCGCTTCGTCGATCATCGCGCCGGTGTCGAGGCCGACGTCCATCTGCATGAGCGTGACGCCCGTTTCGGCGTCACCGGCCTCGATCGCGCGGTGAATCGGCGCGGCGCCGCGCCAGCGCGGCAGCAGCGATGCGTGGATATTGATGCAGCCGGCGCGCGGAGTGTCGAGCACTTCCTGCGGGAGCAGCAAGCCGTACGCGGCTACCACCATCACGTCGTGCGGGGTCGTGCGCAGCAGCTCGATCGCGTCCGCCGCCTCTTGCGGGTACTTGCCCGCGCGCCGCAGCGACGGCGGTTGCGCGACGGGCATTCCGTGCTCGACGGCATAGCGCTTCACCGCGCTCGCCTGCAGCTTCATTCCGCGCCCGGCCGGGCGGTCGGGCTGGGTGAGTACGAGCGGCACCGGAAAGCCGGCCTCGTGGATCGCGGCGAGTGCGGCCGCGGCGAATTCCGGCGTGCCGGCAAAAATCACGCGCAACGTATGGGTCATGACAGCGTTCGGGAGGACTGGGCGAGCACGCGTCACATCGCGCGTTCGAGTTTCTTCATCTTCGTCTTGATGCGCGTCTGCTTCAGCGGCGACAGGTATTCGACGAACACGCGCCCCATCAGGTGATCCATCTCGTGCTGCACGCACACCGCGAGCAAACCTTCGCAGTCGAGCTCGAAGGTTTCGCCGTGCTCGTTGAGTGCGCGCACGCGCACGTGATCCGGGCGCTCGACTTCGTCGTAGATCCCCGGCACCGACAGGCAGCCCTCCTCGTAGACCTGCTTCGCGTCGCTCGACCAGATGATCTCCGGGTTGATGAACGCGCGCAGCTCGTTCTTCTCTTCGGACACGTCGATCACGATCACGCGCTCGTGCACGTCGACCTGCGTTGCCGCGAGGCCGATGCCCGGCGCCGCGTACATGGTTTCGGCCATATCGGCGACGAGCTTGCGGATCCGGTCGTCGACCTTGTCGACGGGCTTGGCGACCTTGTGCAGCCGCTTGTCGGGGTAATGAAGAATGTTCAGCAAAGCCATGGTGTTCGGTAATCGGTGGAGCGGCGTGCCGCATCGGCCATCCGGCCGGCTGGCGCCACTGCCGGGATGCAATGAAGATGAGGCGGACGCGCGGCATATCAATGCCGCAGGTCATGCCTCATGCAATTGGCCGAACGCCCGTGCGCGCGGCCCTGTCGAGTATTTCGGATGATGAAAATTTTATCATGGCGCCACGCGCTGCGCTGGCGGTCGCATTGGAGGGCAGCCTCATGTCGCCGCAAGCGCTGACGCCCGCCGCGCTGCGCGCGTGGCTACAGCTCGCGCATGCAACGGGCCTCTCGCCCGCGGTGTTGCGGGCACTGCTCGATGCTTTCGGCTCGCCGGCGGCGCTGCTGCGCGCGCCGGATGACGCAATCGCGGCGGTGACCAGCGTGGCGGCCGCACGGGCGGTGCGCGCCAGCGAGCGCGACGACCTCGACGAGAGCACCGACGCCGCGCTCGCGTGGCTCGAACTGCCGGGCAATGCGATCGTCACGCTCGGCGATCCCGCATACCCGCCGCGGCTGCGCGATCTGCACGATCCGCCGCCGCTGCTATATGTAAAAGGCAGGGTCGAGCTGCTGCATGCGCGCGGCATGGCGGTGGTCGGCAGCCGGCATGCGACGCCGCAGGGGCTCGCCGACGCGACGCACTTCGCGCGTGCACTGTCCGACGCCGGGTTGGCGATCGTCTCCGGCCTCGCGCTTGGCATCGACGCCGCCGCGCACCGTGGCGGGCTCGACGGCCGCGCCGGCACGATCGCGGTCATCGCAACCGGCACCGATCTCGTCTATCCGGCAAGGCACCGGTCGCTGGCGCATGAGATCGCCGCCCGCGGCGCGATTGTGTCGGAATGGCCGCTCGGCACGCCGGCGCGCGCATCGCATTTTCCGCAGCGCAACCGGCTGATCGCCGCGCTGGCGCTCGGTGCGCTGGTCGTCGAAGCTGCGCCTCGCTCCGGCTCGCTGATCACCGCACGGCTCGCGAACGAGCTCGGCCGCGACGTATTCGCGATGCCCGGTTCGATCCACGCGCCGCTCGCGCAGGGTTGCCACGCGCTGATTCGCGACGGCGCGAAGCTCACCGTGACACCGTTCGACGTGCTGGAGGAATACGGGCTGCGCGACCCGGCGGAGGTTCCGACCGGCGCTGCGGCGACGCCGCGTTCGCGCCCCGATAGCGACGATGCTGCGGGCTGCGCCTGCCGACAGTCGGGGGAGTCCGGCGCGACCGCGAGTGACGCGGCACCGTCCGGCGCAGCCACGGAGGCCGCGGTGCCCGGCGCAACCGGCGCGATCGCTGCCGCTCCGGCCGATGATCCGGCCGAGCAAGCCGTGCTCGCTGCGTTGGGATACGGCCCGGTCACATACGAATGGCTGGCCGAGCACAGCGGCCTGTCCGACGAGCCGCTGCACCGTGCGCTGCTTGCGCTCGAACTGGCCGGCCGCGTCGCGAGCGTGCCCGGCGGCCGTTTCGCGCGGCTTGACGCGGCCCCCACCCCGGCCCCGGCCGGCGTGCTACATTCCCCCGCATAGGAGCGGCTGTGCCGCCGAAGATATCCAAGGAATTCCATGCCCGCGCTGAATCTCGACACCGACGCCGATCGGATCGCCGAGCGCCTCGCCGATCCCGACACGCTGCTGGTCGCCTGCCTGTGCGCCGACTGGTGCGGCACCTGCCGCGACTACCGTGCGGCCTTCGACCAACTCGCCGACGCGCATCCCGATGCATGCTTTGCGTGGATCGACATCGAGACCCATGCCGACCGGCTCGACGACCTCGACGTCGAGAATTTCCCGACGATTCTGATCGAGGACGCGAACACCGCGCGCTTCTTCGGCACAGTGCTGCCGCACGCGGCGATCGTCGAGCGGATGCTGGCCGACCTGAGCGCGGTGCCCGGTGCACCGCACGCACCGAAATTGCGCAACATCCTGAACGTCGAGGCTTGAACGGCGCGGATGTCCGGCCGGGGTCGGATGGAATCGAGCAGGCCGCAGCAGCAGCCGCGCTTGCCGCCGTTGCAGCCCCCCTCTATGATGAGCCGCTTTTTACACGCCGAGCCGTCGTCGTCGCCGCGTGTGCTATAAAGCCGTCGTAAAAGGGACCCACGCCGGCGAACCCGGTCTACCAACACACATCTGTCATGTCCAAAGCACTGATCATTGCGGAAAAGCCTTCTGTCGCGAACGACATCGCGCGCGCTTTGGGCGGCTTTACCAAGCATGACGAATACTTCGAGAGCGACGAATTCGTCCTGTCGTCCGCGGTCGGCCACCTGCTCGAAATCGCCGCCCCGGAAGAGTACGAGGTCAAGCGCGGGAAGTGGAGCTTCGCTCATCTGCCCGTCATCCCCCCGCATTTCGACCTGAACCCGATCGCAAAAAGCGAATCGCGCCTGAAGGTGCTCACCAAGCTGATGAAGCGCAAGGACGTCGATCGCCTGATCAACGCATGTGACGCGGGGCGCGAGGGCGAGCTGATTTTCCGCCTGATCGTGCAGCACGCGAAGGCGAAGCAGCCCGTCCAGCGCCTGTGGCTGCAATCGATGACGCCGCAGGCAATCCGCGACGGTTTCGCGCATCTGCGCAGCGACGCGGACATGCAGCCGCTCGCCGACGCAGCGCGCTGCCGCTCCGAGGCCGACTGGCTCGTCGGCATCAACGGCACGCGTGCGATGACGGCGTTCAACAGCAAGGGCGGCGGCTTCTTCCTCACGACCGTCGGCCGGGTGCAGACGCCAACGCTGTCGATCGTCGTCGAACGTGAAGAAAAAATTCGCCGTTTCGTCCCGCGCGACTATTGGGAAGTGAAGGCGGAGTTCGCGTGCGCCAGCGGCTTCTACGAAGGCAAGTGGTTCGACCCGAAATTCAAGCGCGACGAATTCGACCCGGAAAAGCGCGATTCACGGCTCTGGAGCTTGCCGGCCGCGGAAACGATCGTTGCCGCCTGCCGCGACCAGATCGGCACGGTGTCCGAGGAATCGAAGCCGTCGACCCAGCTGTCGCCGCTGCTGTTCGACCTGACAAGCTTGCAGCGCGAGGCGAACAGCCGTTTCGGCTTCTCCGCGAAGAACACCCTCGGTCTCGCGCAGGCGCTGTATGAAAAGCACAAGGTACTGACCTACCCGCGTACCGATGCGCGCGCGCTGCCCGAAGACTACCTGTCGACGGTGCAGTCGACGCTCGAGATGCTCAAGGAGAGCCACAATTACCTGCCACATGCGAAGCAGGTGCTCGACAAAGGCTGGGTGAAGCCGAACAAGCGGATCTTCGACAATTCGAAAATCAGCGATCACTTTGCAATCATCCCGACGCTGCAGGCGCCGAAGTCGCTCTCCGAGCCGGAGCAAAAGCTGTACGACATGGTCGTCAAGCGCTTCCTCGCGGTGTTCTTCCCGGCCGCCGAATTCCGCGTCACGACCCGGATCACCGAGGTTGCCGGCCATCACTTCAAGACGGAAGGCAAGGTCCTGGTCGAGCCGGGCTGGCTGCAGGTGTACGGCCGCGACGCCGAGGGCGCCGACGCGAACCTGGTACCGGTGCAGAAGGACGAGAAGGTGAAGACGGACGAGATCGCGGCCGTCGCGCTCGTGACGAAGCCGCCCGCACGCTACTCGGAAGCGACGCTGCTGTCCGCGATGGAAGGCGCGGGCAAGCTCGTCGAGGACGACGAGCTGCGCGAGGCGATGGCCGCGAAGGGCCTCGGCACGCCGGCGACGCGCGCAGCGATCATCGAAGGCCTGCTCGGCGAGAAGTATCTCGTGCGCGAAGGCCGCGAGCTGATTCCGACCGCGAAGGCGTTCCAGCTGATGACGCTGCTGCGCGGGCTCGGCGTGAAGGAACTGACCGCGCCCGAGCTCACCGGCGAATGGGAATACAAGCTGTCGCAGATGGAGCGCGGCAACCTCGGCCGCGATGCATTCATGCAGGAAATCGCCCGCATGACGCAACAGATCGTCAAGCGCGCGAAGGAATACGACTCCGACACGATTCCCGGCGATTACGCGACGCTCGAGACGCCGTGCCCGAACTGCGGCGGCCAGGTGAAGGAAAACTATCGCCGCTTCGCGTGCACGAAATGCGATTTCTCGATCTCGAAGATTCCGGGCAGCAGGCAGTTCGAAATCGCGGAAGTCGAGGAACTGCTGCGGGAGAAGACGATCGGGCCGCTGTCCGGTTTCCGCAGCAAGATGGGGCGCCCGTTCTCGGCGATCCTGAAGCTGTCGTTCGACGATGAAACGAAGAACTACAAGCTCGAGTTCGACTTCGGCCAGGATCAGGGCGGCGACGAAGGCGAAGCGCCCGACTTCTCCGCGCAAGAGCCGGTCGGCGCGTGCCCGAAGTGCAAGGGCCGCGTGTTCGAACACGGCATGAGCTACGTGTGCGAGCACTCGGTCGCGAATCCGAAAACCTGCGACTTCCGTTCGGGCAAGGTGATCCTGCAGCAGGAAATCACGCGCGAACAGATGGCGAAGCTGCTTGCGGACGGCCGCACCGATCTGCTGCCGAACTTCAAGTCGTCACGCACCGGCCGCAACTTCAAGGCGTTCCTCGTGAAGCAGCCGGACGGCAAGATCGGTTTCGAGTTCGAGAAGAAGGAACCGAAGGCCGCCGCGGCGAAGAAGACGGCAAAATCGGCGACGAAGGACGCCGAAACCGTGACGGAAGGTGCCGAAGAGAAACCGGCACCGGCGCGCAAGACCGCCGCCCGCAAGACGACGGCACGCAAGACGGGCTCGTGACGACGTAACAGCCAGGGCGCCCCGGCGCGTCGCATGCCGGTCGCGCTGGCGACAAAAAAACGCGGATCGATTGCTCGATCCGCGTTTTTTATTGGCGCCGCCGCAGCGCCAGTGTGCGGTAACCGCGCGTGCCGTTACAGCGGCGACGGCGCCGCCACCCGCGCGCGCGGTGCACGTGCGAGACGCGGTTGCAGGTTCGGGCCTGTCGATTCGACCGGATCCGCACGCATTTCGACGCCCACCGGCGCCGGCCCCGCACCCTGCGCGGCCCACTGCTCGCCCATCGTCGCGTCCGTCGAATGGCTGAAGTGTTCGACGAGATGGTCGATGAACGTGCGCACCTTCGCGGGCAGGTGGCGCCGGCTTGGGTATGCGATGTTGATTTCGACCTGCGGCAGCCGGAAATCCGGGAGCAGCCGCACCAGTGCACCGCGCGCGATGTCGCTGCCGATCAGGTAGCTCGGCAGAATCGCGACGCCCATCCCGAGCAGCGCGAACTGGCGCAGCATTGCGGTGTTGTTCGCGACGATCACGTTGGTCGGGCGCACGCGAACTTCGCCGTCCGGGCCCGTGAACACGCGCTCGTCGCCCCAGTATTCGGTCGGCAGGCTCAGGGCCGGGTGCTCGGCGAGCTGTTCCGGGTGGGTCGGCACACCATGCTTTTCGAGGTAGCTCGGGGTCGCGCACACGGTCATGCAGCCGGTGGTCAGCCGTCGCGTGACGATGCTCGCGCTGCGCATCTGGCGCGTGACGACGATCCCGACGTCGAAACCTTCCTCGACGAGATCGACCTGGCGGTCGACCAGCGTTAGGTCTGGCACCACTTTCGGGAAATTCTCCGTGTACGACTGCAGGACGGGAGCAAGGTTATGCAGGCCGAACACGACCGGCGCGACGATGCGCAACGTGCCGACCGGCTCGTGATTGCGCGCGACGACCATCTGCTCGACATCCTCGAGCTCATCGAGAATCTGGCGCGCCCTCTCCAGATAGACCTGGCCCGACTCCGTCAGCGAAAGGCTGCGCGTGGTGCGGTTCAGCAACCGCGTGCCCAGCCGGCCTTCCAGATCGGCGACATGACGCGTCGCGACCGCGTTGGAAATATCCATTGCACTCGCGGCCCGCGCGAAACTGCCGAGATCCGCAACCTTGACGAACACGCGCATCGACTGCAAATGATCCATAAACGACTCCTGCCGCTGTTACAACTTCAAAAAGTTGAAGCAAATGCGTAATTCTCCTACGACAGCGGAAATGATGCAGAGTTGCTCAACAACACGGTCGTTCGCGATAAAAATAGTCAAAAATCCTCACCGATCGCGAACGGATGATCCAATTATTCTGATTGGAGCAACAATTGGGTGAACCTCAGCCTCGAGGCGGCCGAATCAGAAAGGACATGTTTGATGCGACACAGCAGCGCACCCCGCGCGCGGTACGGGGGTGCCGCGGCGTCAGGCCTGCGCCGATTGCGGCGGAGCGTAACAACCTGTTAAAAAGGTCCCACGAAGGCCGCGGAAGTAGCATCATGTCGGCCCCGGCCCGGCGGCACGGGCGCGCAATGTGCGCCGCCGCCGGTGCCGCTTTCAACGCGCGACTCCCGCTGACCATGAAAATTGCCATTCTCGACGACTACCAGGACGCCGTCCGCAAGCTGAACTGCTTCGAGATGCTCGCCGAGCACGACGTGAAGGTCTTCAACAACACGGTGCGCGGCCTGGGGCAACTCGCGAGCCGTCTGGCGGAAGTCGAGGCGCTCGTGCTGATCCGCGAGCGCACGCCGATTTCGTCGCAACTGCTCGCGAAGCTGCCGAACCTGCGCATGATCAGCCAGACCGGCCGCATCTCGAGCCACATCGACCTCGAAGCCTGTACCGACCGCGGCATCGCGGTACTCGAAGGTACGGGTTCGCCGGTCGCGCCGGCTGAATTGACGTGGGCGCTCGTGATGGCAGCGCAGCGCCGGATTCCGCAATACGTCGCGAACCTGAAACAGGGTGCGTGGCAGCAGTCGGGCCTGAAGACCTCGGCGCTGCCGCCGAACTTCGGTCTCGGCCAGGTGCTGCGCGGCCAGACGCTAGGGATCTGGGGCTACGGCAAGATCGGGCGGCTGGTTGCCGGCTACGGCAAGGCATTCGGGATGAACGTGATGATCTGGGGCCGCGAGCATTCGCTCGAGGCCGCACGCGCCGACGGCTACACGGCCGCCGAGAGCCGCGACGCGCTGTTCGAGCAGAGCGACGTGCTGTCGCTGCACCTGCGCCTGCACGACGACACGCGCGGAATCGTCAAGCAGGAAGACCTGATGCGGATGAAGCCGACGTCGCTGCTCGTCAACACGAGCCGCGCGGAGCTGCTCGAGGAGAACGCGCTCGTCAACGCGCTGTCGCACAACCGTCCGGGGATGGTCGCGATCGACGTGTTCGAAAGCGAGCCGATCCTGCAGGGCTACAGCCTGCTGCGGATGGAAAACGTGATTTGCACGCCGCACATCGGCTACGTCGAGCGCGAGAGCTACGAGCTCTATTTCAGCGCGGCATTCAAGAACATCCTCGCGTTCGACCAGGGCGACCTGTCGAGCGTCGTCAATCCGGAAGCGCTGACGCCGCGTCGTGTGCGCTGATCGCTGACCGCTGACAGGGCGGCCGCGCTCGCTGCGCGGCCGTACTTCCCGCGCCTGCTCTTCAGGCGACCGCGCGGCCGCCCGTCATCGCGGCGACACGCGTGAGGAAATGCTCGCCGTCGCGCCGCCCGAGGTCGTACGCATGCTGCATCTGCGACGGACTCGTGTAATCCCAGCTCGAAATCGGCACCTTGCTCGACGGCTGTACGTAGAGCCGCCGCTGGTCGCCATGCGCGACCGTGAACATCTGTGGACGCGGATACAGCCGCGTGACGAGCACCAGCACGTCGCCGGGCGACGGATCGAGCGCGCCGACCGGTACGTTGTCGACCATCCCGCCGTCGAGCACCGGCCGGCCGCCGCGCCGCAGCACCGGCGTGAACGGTGGCGTGCACGACGACTGCAGGATCAGGTCGGCGAGTTCGTCGACGTTCGCGCAGGCCTGCGCGCGCACGAACTCCGGCCGAAAGCCGAGCGTGCGCCCGAGCGTCGGGTGCAGCGTCTTGCGCAGGTACTTTTCGATGTTGTACGCGACGAGGCCCGCGGCGACCGCGCTGCGCGCACCGAGCCAGCGCGGCACGTGCGATACGCCGATACGGATCTCCGGCGCATCCGCGAGCCGCGCGAACGGCTCGCCGTAGATGTCGAGCAATGCCTGGCGGTAGATCCGGTAATGCGGAAACACCGGCTCGCGCCCGAACAGGTTGCGCCAGTATGCGTTCTTGCGGTTGTGGCGCAGCGCTTCCTCGTAGTAGCGCATCACCCACGCAGCGTCGCGCGTATACAGCATGCATGCAGTCGCCGCGCCGGCCGAGATGCCGGCGATCACGCGCGGGCGCAAGCCGAGCGCCGGTTGCGCGACGTCCCAGAAGCCGGCCTGCCACCAGCAGCGATTGCCGCCGCCCGCGAACACGATCTGGTCGAACATCGCGCCGCTCAGCTGACGAGCGCGTACGTCGACGTCGCGTGCACGGCCATTTTGCCGTCCTCGTCGAACAATTCGACTTCGCCGAACACGAGATTGCGACCCATCCGCAGCACGCGCGCGGTGACGAGCACGTCGCCCTTGCGCACCGGGCGCATGAAGTTGGTGTTCAGCGACACGGTCGTCATCGGCCGGAATTCGCCGAGCGCGACCGAGATCGCGACAACCATCGCGGTGTCGGCTGCGGCCGTGAACACCTGGCCGCAGATGATGCCGCCCGAATGACGGAATTCGCCGGAAAACGGCAGGCGCATCGTGACGCTGTCGTCGCCGATCGATACGGGGACCAGACCCAGCGAGCGGACCCACGGGGCCAGCAGGCGATCCAGCAATTCGCGGACTGCGTTTTCGTCCATCTTCGAATGCCCTGAAAGCGTTGCGCGACCGCCGCGCA
This sequence comes from Burkholderia latens, assembly GCF_001718795.1. Taxonomy (NCBI): domain Bacteria; kingdom Pseudomonadati; phylum Pseudomonadota; class Betaproteobacteria; order Burkholderiales; family Burkholderiaceae; genus Burkholderia; species Burkholderia latens. The sequence continues at coordinate 3,311,027 of NZ_CP013435.1, forward strand.
ACAGTTGGTCGTCATCATACCGGGAGCGGGCCAACTGCGATCGCTCGTTATCCCGCCGGCGGCGGCACATGCCGCGACAAAATATTTTGACGGAATTTGGAGAAAAGGCTTGCCAAGGCCGAAATACCCGTGCATAATCTTTCTTCTGTTGGGGGCGTTAGCTCAGTTGGTAGAGCAGCGGACTCTTAATCCGTAGGTCGAGTGTTCGAGTCACTCACGCCCCACCAGGAATTTCGAAGGCCGGTCAGCGCAAGCTGACCGGCCTTTTCCATTTCCGCCGCTTCCCCGCCCTCTGCCCGCACCACGGTAGCCCGTCAGTTCAATCCCTCGCGCGCGCACTTTCCGCTAGAATCGTCCGATAAATATCACACGACCGACACGTGATCGCCGCATCGCGAGCCGGCACTGAGAGAGCATGGGACGTCATACATGGAATCATGTGAGCGAGACGCGACCATTGAGAGGGCATGGTCACGCCGACAGCGGCGCGCACGTCACGCCGCGCCACCCACCCGATCGCATCCGGATTCATCGCACCACGCGCGCAGCGGATCCGCCGATGCTGCGTAAGGACGCACTCGTCGCCTTTGCGCTCGGCATTGCGCTGCTCGTCGTCGCAGCTGGGCTCGCCGTCATCGGAACCGCCGCTTCGGGCAACCTCATCCGCGCACCGGGCACGGTCGTGCGCATCGTGCAGGACAGCGACGCGATGCGCGCGTACCGCCCGATCGTTGCTTACCTCGCGAACGATGGCCGACGCCGTGAAGTCGTCGGCAATACTGCATCGCTGGTTCCGGCTTACGACATCGGCGAAAGCGTCGACGTACTGATCGATCCCGATCATCCGAACCGTCCTGCGCTGGTCGACGATTTCGCACAACGCTGGCTTCCCGTAGCGGTGCCGGCGCTGCTCGCGGTCGCGTCGCTCGCGATCGGCAGCCTGCTGTACGTGAGCGAGCGGCGCAGTCGTCACGGCAGCGCGCCATCGGCCGCGCCTACCGGCAACATGGCACCGCGCCGCTGGAACATCGCGGTTGCGCTGCTTCCGATCGCGATCGGCACCGGCTTGCTGGCCGGTGCCGGCGCAGCCGGCCTGCGCGAATGGCAGATCGCCCGTCAATACGCGCACTCGACAGGTCACGTCGTCGAGATCGCGCAAACCGCACGCTCGCCCCACACCTCCGCGTCGCTCTATTCGGCGATTGTCGCGTTCACGACCGACAGCGGCCGCACGATCCGTTTCACGCAAGGGTCGGCGTCGTCGCGCCCCACGCTGTACGAAGGCGAGATCGTGAACGTGCTGTACGACCCCGTCACACCGGAGCGCGCCGTCATCGACCAGTTCTGGGAGCGCTGGGGGCTCACCGCGATCCTGTTCGCGATCGGCGCGCCGCTCCTCGTCGCCGGACTGTTCGTCGCCGGCGCGCTGTGGCCCGAGAATCGACCGCACGAACTCCCCGAATGATGCACGTGGTGTGCCGCTTGCCCGTCATCGCTCCCTGAACGCTTCGGCCTTCGCGCGGTTCCCGCACGTGCGCATGTCGCACCAGCGCCGTCCGACGCCGCGACCGCGATCCACGAAAAACCACGTGCAGCGGCCGCACTGCCGTATGCGCGCGAAATCGTCGCTGCGCAGCAGCTGCTCGAATCCGAGCGCGGCCGCATCGATCCAGCGCGACGCCGCGCGCGCATCGGGCCGCCACGCAAAGCGGCCATCGATCGCGTCGAACGTGCTGCGTCCGATCGCATCGCGAATCGCCATCGAAAGCCGATCGGCCGCGCGCGCACCGGCGCTGCCGCCGCCGGCCGTCAGGTGCGCAAGCGCCGCATGCGCATCCTCGCGAAAGCGACGCAATTCGACCAGTTCGTTTGCGCCGTCCTGTCGTGGATGACGCAGAAACCGCGTGAGGTCGGCCTGCCCCAGCAATCCCGACTTCCCGGCCCACGCACGCACGGCCTGCCAGTCGACGAGCTTCTCGTCGTCGCGCGTCTTCCCCGTATCGGCGACCGTGTTCAGGAAGTCCAGCGCCGGATGGCCGCCAATGAAATCCGCCGCGCCCCAGCTGTATGCCGGCCGCGCAGGCTCGCGTCGAGTAACCATTTATTCGATCCTATAGGTTTCATGTCCGGGCAAACCGGCGTAACCTGTTAACGACCAAAACAGGTTATCACGGAGGCAGCGATGCTGGAGCTAGCCAACCGCTTCATTTTCGAAGGTCACCGGATCGCATGGGGCACGCTCGGTGAAGGGCCGCCGCTCGCGCTCGTGCACGGCACGCCGTTTTCGTCGCAGGTGTGGCGGCGGATCGCGCCGTGGCTCGCCCGGCGCCATCGCGTGTTCTTCTACGACCTGCTTGGCTATGGCCAGTCCGACATGCCCGACGCGGATGTATCGCTCGGCCGGCAGAACGCGCTGTTCGGCGCGCTGCTCGCCGAATGGAAGCTGTCGCGCCCGCGCGTGCTTGCGCACGACTACGGCGGCGCGACGGTGCTGCGCGCGCATTTCCTCGACGGCGTCGCGTATTCCGACCTGACGCTCGTGAACCCGGTCGCGATCGCGCCGCAAGGCTCGCCGTTCGTGCGGCACGTCGCGCAGCACGAAGCCGCGTTCGCCGGCTTGCCGGCCTATGCGCATCACGCGCTGGTGTCGGCCTATATCGGTAACGCGGTCGCACGGCCGTTGGGCGACGACGTGCTGTCGATCTACCGTTCCCCGTGGCTTACACCGAGCGGTCAGGCGGCGTTCTACCGCCAGATCGCGCAAATGCGCCAGCGCTACATCGAAGAAGCCGAGGCCCGCTATGCGTCGCCGGACTTTCCGGTGCGCATCGTGTGGGGCGACGAAGATGCGTGGATTCCGCTCGAACAGGGGCAGGCACTTGCCGACCGGATCGCCGGCGGCAAGCTGATCCGTGTGCCGCGTGCGGGACACCTCGTTCAGGAAGATGCGCCGGAAGCGATCGTCGCCGCGGTGCTCGACGCGCACGCGCCACGTTAAGCGGCGGCGACTCCGTGCAGCGTCGCGCGTCAGCACGGCGGTACGCGCTGACACCACGATCACCACGATCGACGGATACATGTACTAGCTGAAGGCGCGCCGCCAGCGTCCGGCGAGCGACGCATCCTTGCGTGCGTGCTCGCGGCACGCCCTGCAAGGCGACTCGCCGACGGCGCACGCCATCGCGCTGCCGTACCCGCGTGGACCCGCCGCCGCATTCAACGCGCCTACTTCGGCAGCGCCGGGATCATCCACGTCAGCACGTGCTGTTGCAGGAACACGAGCACGCCGAGCAGCAGCGTGAGGATCACGCTGTGCCAGAAGGTGCGCGCGAACACGACGCCTTCCTGCCCCTTCAGGTCGGTCGTCGACACGCCGGTCGCGATGTTCTGCGGCGAGATCATCTTCCCCATCACGCCGCCCGACGAGTTCGTCGCGGCCATCAGCACCGGATCGAGGCCGAGCTGCCGCGCGGCGACGACCTGCAGGTTGCCGAACAATGCGTTGCCGGAGGTATCGCTGCCGGACAGGAACACCGCGATCCAGCCGAGCGACGCCGACACGAGCGGGAACAGCGCGCCGGTCGAAGCGACGCCGGTGCCGAGCGTATAGCTGATGCCCGAGTAATTCAGCAGGTAAGCGAGTCCGACGATCATCATCACAGTGACGATCGCGATCCACGTCTGCCGCCACGTCTTGACTACACATTCGAAGAACGCGCCGATGCCGGTGCGCGTGAGCACGGCCGTGATGATCGCCGACACGAGGATCGCGGTGCCGGTGCCGAGCGGCTGGAAGTCCCAGATTGCCGCATACGGCTTGTGATACAGCGACACGAACACCGCGTTGTGCAGCCCCGGCCACTTGATCTTCACGTCGCCGATCGCCGCGATGTTCGCGTGCACCCAGACGATCACGACCACCGACACGACGAGCCAGGGCAGCCAGCCGCCAAAGCCGGCGCGTGCGGCGCCGGCGGTCGCGGGCACACTGCGCGCGAGCGCGTACTCCGGATCGGGATGCGGCTTCCACAACTGCAGGAAGCCGATCGTGACGATCAGCGAACTCAGCGACGAGAACACGTCGGTGAGCTGGTAGCCGAGGAAGTTCGACGTGACGAATTGCGCGATCGCGAAGCTGCCGCCGGAAACCAGCAGCGCGGGCCACAGCTTCGCGATCGAGCGCAGGCCGCCGTACGCGCCGACCACGTAGAACGGCAGCAGCAGCGCGAAGAACGGCAGTTGCCGGCCGACCATCGCGCCGAGCGTCGCGGGCGGCAGCGACGTGACCGCGCCGAGCACGGTGATCGGCACGCCGAGCGCACCGAACGCGACCGGGGCGGTGTTGAACAGCAGCGTGTACGTGAGCGCGTCGAGCGCGGGGAAGCCGAGCGCGATCAGCAGCGCGCTGGTGATTGCAACCGGCGTGCCGAAGCCCGAGATCCCTTCGAGCAGACAGCCGAACGAGAACGCGACGACGAGCAGCACGAGGCGGCGATCGTCGGGCAGATGGTCGAGCATCCACTGCCGGAATTGGTCGAAGCGGCCCGACTTCACCGCGATGTTGTACAGCAGCAACGCGTTGAACACGATCCACATCACCGGCACGACCGCGAGCGCCATGCCGGCGCCGACCGCGTTGAACGCGAGGCCGGCCGGCATACCCCACGCGCCGATCGCGACCGCGAGCCCGGCAACCAGGCCGGCGAGCGACGCCTGCCACGCTGGCCGTCGCAGCACGCCGAGCGCGATCAGCGCGACCGCGATCGGAATCACCGCGACAAGAAATGACAGGAACAGCGAGTTGGCGACGGGCGTCAACGGCTGCGCGAACAGGATGCCGGGCGGCATGGCTGCGGTGGGATTCATCGTGTGTCGTGTCTCCGATCCAGGTCCGAATGTGCGTTCCACGGCCGCGACGCTGGTCCGACGCTTGCGCGTGCAACCATGCCCGCAGCGCCGACCGAGCGGTCGCTTAAACGAGGTTAGGAGGCGTGTCGCGCTTGTACAAGGAGGGCAAGCCCGATGCGCGCAGTGCCGATGCACGGCGTTCGCCGCACGATGGACGCAGGCTGGCGGCCAGCGGGCGCGCGTGTCAGGAAAGGCGCAGGCGCAATGTTGCGCAGCGGGCAAAGGAGCCTAACGGCACGCGGGGTATTTCGTTTGGCGTCCGAAGCCTAGACTCGCTGCATCGATTCCGGTGGCGCCGATGCGCTGGCGGAGCGGGAATCATCACGGAGCCAACACGATGAAAACCATGAAACCGGCAGCGTGCGCGTTGCTGCTGATCGGCGCGGCCGTCACCGCGCAAGCCGAGGCCGCGTCGACGCTGACGCGTGCGGAAGTCCGCCACGAACTCGCGGAGCTACAGGCCGCCGGCTACCGGGCGAACCTTGCGAGCGGTCCCGACTTCCCGGAGAACATGCAACGGATCATGCAGCGCGCCGCGCAGGCGCGCGGCGATGAGGCCGGCTACGGCAGCGCAGGCGATGCGAAGATGGAATCGGGGAAGCCGGCACTGCCGCACGCGATCGATCGCGACACGTACGCGCATCACTGAAGCGCGCCGGCAGCCGGCAAGCCCGCCGCGCGACGCGCAGCGGCGATCACACGCTGAAGCGGTTCAGCGTATAGGCGCGATAGGCCGCGACGAATGCGTCGAACGATCCTGCCTCCTTCGCTTCGAGCTCGGCCTGCTCGGCCAGCGACTTCGCCGCGAGCGCCTGCTCGGCGCGCATCGTCTCCGCCGACGGCGGGTTCGCACGGAAGTGCGCGGCATGCGCTTCACTGTGCGCCCGCGCAAACGCGAGGAACGACTGGCCGTTCTCGCGCATCGTGCGCAGCACGCGCGCCGACGGCGTACGCTCGGGATCGGCGAGCTTCTCGCGCTGCGCGGCAATCGCGCGTGCATGCTCGTCGCCGCCGCGAATCTCGTCGAGCCGGCGCCCGACGGTTTCGATATCGGTCATCAGGTCGTCGGCCCATGCCTGAAGCGTGACCGGCTGGCCATCGCGCATCAGCGTGAGGCCCGGCTTGCGGCCCTCCATCGTCACGCTGCCGAAGTTCGCATTCGCTTCCTTGTACCCGTCGCAGTCGAGCGCGGGGCTCTCGTCGAGCGCGCATGCAAGCAGGAACGCATCGATGAAGCGCGCGGTCTCGAGTGCGATGCCGGTCGGCTCGAACGGATCGATGTCGAGGCAGCGCACTTCGATGTACTGGACGCCGCGCGACGCGAGCGCATGCAGCGGACGCTCGCCCGAATACGTGATGCGCTTCGGCCGGATCGTCGAGTAGAACTCGTTCTCGATCTGCAGCACGTTCGTGTTGATCTGGATCCACTCGCCGTCGCGATGCGTGCCGATCGCCTCGTACGGCGGATACGGCTCGCTCACCGCCTTCGACAACGCGTCGAGATAGCCCGGCAGCGTGTTGTAGTCGACCTGCAGCGCCGCTTGCGCGGTCGTGTTCGAGTAACCGAGGTCGCTCATCCGCAGGCTCGTCGCATACGGCAGGTACAGCGTATCGGCATCGAACGCGTCGAGCTTGTGCGGTTTGCCGCGCAGGAATTTCGTATCGAGCGCCGGCGATGCGCCGAACAGGTACATCAACAGCCAGCTGCGGCGGCGGAAGTTGCGGATCTGCGCGAGATAGCGTTCCGATTGATAGTCGACGAGCGTGGCCGTCGAGCCCTCTTCCGCGTGCAGGCGCCGCCACACTTCCTCGTGCAGCGAATAGTTGTAGTGGATCCCGGCGATGCACTGCATCGTGCGGCCGTAGCGATACGCCAGGCCGCGCCGGTACACCGTCTTCAGGCGGCCGATGTTCGACGTGCCGTAGTCCGCGATCGGGATTTCATCGTCGGCCGGCAGCAGGCCCGGCATCGAGTCGTTCCACAGCATCTCGTCGCCGAGCGACGCGTACACGTAGCGGTGCAGATCGTCGAGGCGTTCGAGCGTGATCGAAGCGTCGGCTTCGGCCGGCGTGATCAGTTCGATCAGCGCTTCGGAATAGTCGGTCGTCAACGACGGATGCGTGAGTGCCGAACCGAGCGCGCGCGGATGCGGCGTAAACGCGATCATCCCGTCGCGCGTCACGCGCAGGCTTTCCTTTTCGATGCCGCGCAGGCCGTCGGGCAGATGCTGCCGCGTCGGGCCCGAGCTCAGCGCTTCGAGACGATTCAGCAGCAGTTCGGACTGGCGGTGAGTCATGGTGTTCGACATGGAGACGCAAGTGCGTGACGGCCGCGCGCAAAACGCCGCGCGCGGCCGGCTGGATTATTGGTCGCTTCGTTGGTAGCGGGCACTTTAACATCTCGCCGAAACGCGCGCTTGAGGTGGCTCCGCACCGCGCGCGCCGGCCGCGGCGGGCCGCCGGGCGGCCTGCCGAGCGGATCGACGGCGGCGATCGCCGCGTGCGCAGCCGGCGACGGTCGGCCACGACGGACGCGATGCGCGTGCATTCGTCGGAAGGAACATCGACGACTGGCGGCGCTGCGCACGCAGGTGCAACCCGCGCCGCGTCAGCCGCGAACCGCGCGCGCCAGCCGGATCGGAACGGTTGCCGACGTCGAACCCGGCCGATCGCGATCACGCGTTGCAACCGTGAGGACCACCGACCGATCGCCGCCGCACGGAGCGGCCGACGGCGTACGTCGCGACCGCGCGGTTGCCGCGCCGGCGGCCGCTGCAAGCGTCATCCGCCGCGCGCGCCGCCGGCCCGGTCCGCGACGTCGTTCCACAGATGCAGCGCGGCGTACGCGCGCCACGGCCGCCAGCCGTCGGTGCGGCGCTTCTGGCTCGCGAGGCGGTCGAGCGACGGATCGCGCGCGGCGATCGACTGCATCAGCACGAGGTCCGACGCCGGCCATGCGTCGGGGTCGCGCCACGCGCGCATCGCGATGTATTCGACGGTCCACGGGCCGATGCCGGGCAGGTCGAGCCACGCGCGGCGCAGCGTGTCGAGATCGGCGTGCGCGGGGTCGAGCGGCACGTGGCCGGCCGCGACCGCACGCGCCATGCCCGTCAGCGCCGCGGCCCGCTTGCCGGGCATCCCGATCTTCTCCAGATCGCACGCGGCGAGCGCGTCCGGCGCCGGAAAGCGCCATGCGGGCGCCCCGTCCGGCGCCGGCATCCGGTCATCGCGCATGACGCGCTCGCCGGCCCGCTGGACGAGCCGGCCGACGATCGTCGTCGCGGCCTTCACGCTCACCTGCTGACCGACGATCGCGCGCACCGCGAGTTCGAACCCCGACCATGCGCCCGGCACGCGCAGCCCCGGCGCGGCCGCCACGAGCGGCGCGAACCACGGATCGCGCGCAAGGCCGCCGCCGATCGCGGCCGGGTCGGCGCCGAGGTCGAACATCGACGCGACGCGGTGCGCGAACGCGTCGTCGACGTGGCGTGCGGCCGCCCCGTCGATCGTTGCGATCAGCGCATGCCGGCGCGGATGCTTCGTGACCGTGAGCCGGCCCGCGTCGCCATGCAGATCGATGATCCGGCGATACGCGCCGTCCACGACCTGCTCGACACCCGGAATCGCCCGCCCGCTGAAAAAGCGCAGCACGCGTGCCCAGTCGTACGGCGCCTTGAAGCGCAGTTCCATCTGCGCGGACGGCGGCACCTGGCCGCCCTCCGCGATCGACGCAATCGTGGTTGTTTCGATGCTCAAACTGCGTCGCCCTCCGCAACGGCTTCGGTTTCATCGTCGCGCAGATGACGCGCCTCGGACGCGAGCAGCGTCGCCTTGCGCCGCACGCCCCAGCGGTAGCCGGCAAGCGCGCCGCCCTTCTGCACGACCCGATGGCAAGGGATCGCGAGCGCGACCGGGTTCGACGCGCACGCCGATGCGACGGCCCGCACCGCGTGCGGCGAGCCGAGCGCCGCGGCGATCTCCGAATAGCTGCGCGTTTCGCCGTACGGGATGCGCGTCAGCGCTTCCCACACGCGCTGCTGGAATGCGGTCGGGGCGATGTCGAGCGGCAGGTCGAACGCGTGCCGCGTGCCGTCCAGGTAAGCGCGGATCTGCGCGATGAAAGGCGCGAGCCGCGACGGCGATTGGACGCGCTCGGCGCGCGCGAACGCATCGTTCAACTCGGCGACGAGCGACGCCGGTTCGTCGCCGAACGCGATCCGGCAGATGCCCTGTTCGGTTGCGGCGACGAGCACCGTGCCGAGCGGAGTCGACGCGGTCGCAAAGTCGATCCGCAATCCCGCGCCCTGCCGGCGGAATGCGGACGGCGCCATCCCGAGCTCGCGCGGCACCGACGCATAAAGCCGCGACGGCGAGTTGAAGCCCGCGTCGGCGGCCGCGCGGGTCACCGGCTGTCCGCTCTGCAGCGCAGCGCGCAGTAGGGCGCCGCGCTGCGCGGCCTGGTACTGCCGCGGCGACACGCCGACCACCCGCTTGAACAGCCGTTGCAGATGGAACGGACTCACGTGCACCGCGTCGCTCAGCTGCTGCAGCGTAAGCCGCTCCGGATGCGCGTCCAGCACCGCGCACGCGCGCTCGACGATCTCGAGCTCGCGCGGCAGCCCTTCGGGCTGGCAGCGCTTGCACGGGCGGAAGCCGGCTGCGCGCGCGTCGGCCGGATTGGCAAAGAATGAGACGTGCTCGCGCCGCGGCAGCCGCGACGCGCAGCTCGGGCGGCAGAACACACCGGTGGTGCGCACCGCATAGAAGAACGCGCCGTCCGCATGCGGATCGCGGGCGGTCACGGCGCCCCAGCGGGCATCGTCGGTCGGGTAGGCGGTTTTCATCTGTACCTCGCACACTCTAGTGTAGATGGTGCCTACTCTAGACACCGGTATGCACCGTCGCGCGCCGGATCTTGCTCTGTCATTCGCGAAGGAGAAAACGGGGCCACATAAAACCCGGTCGATTGGTCGAAAAACGGTACGCTCGCTGCTTCGGCGTGTTTATCGTCATCATCCCGTCATCGTTTTGTTGCACTGCAGCTGCGACAAATCGCCGTCCTGACGATTTTTTACACTCGGAATATTGCAACGCACCATCGCCGTGTGTATAGTTGGAACTGTCTCCTCCATGTCTCCTCCTGATATGGATTAAGCCCGTTCCGCTCTGCGTGAACGGGCTTTTTTTCGTCCGTCTCCCGCGTCACCGGCCGGCGCGCGTCGCCGGTGCGGTCTACACTCGGTGCACGCCCACCGCGAACGGAGTGCCAGCCCATGAAACCGACCATCCGCGCGATCGATCACGTCGTGCTGCGCGTGACCGACATGGCTGCGATGACGCGCTTTTACTGCGACGCCGTCGGCTGCCACGTGGAGAAGGAACAGCCGGACCTCGGCCTCGTCCAGTTGCGCGCCGGCGACGCGCTGATCGATTTGCTGGCGGTCGGCGGCCCGATCGACCGCCCCGACAGCGGGCCGCCCGGCACCGGCCGCAATCTCGACCATTTGTGCCTGCGCGCCGAGCCGTTCGACGTCGACGCGCTTACCCGGCATTTCGCCGCGTATGGCGCGCGCCCCGCCGCGCCGGCCGAGCGCTACGGCGCCGGCGGCTATGGCCCGTCGATCTATCTGTTCGATCCCGAGGGAAACATGCTGGAGTTCAAGGGGCCGCCTGCGCCGCCCGGCTGAGCGCCGCCCGTCACGCGTCGGCGCGCGGCTTCAGCACCGTCCATTCGACCGCGACCGGATCGTGGTCGGCGCTCGAGATCCACGCAGCGCCATCCTGTACCGTGCACTGCAGGCGCATCGTGCGCTCGGCCAGACGGCCGAGCGCGGCCGCGACGCCGTCGGCCAGCGACAGCACCTGCACGTTGCGCAGCCGCTCCACCTTGCTGCGCACGCCTTGCCACCAGATATCCGAAGTCTTGCCGCCGTACGCGATCACCGTGACCTGGCCCGCGCGTCCGGCGGCCTTCGAGATACGCCGTTCGTCGGGCTGCCCGGCCTCGATCCACACGTCGATCGCGCCCGTCAGGTCTTTCTGCCACAAATCCGGTTCGTCGACGTCCGACAGCCCCTTGCAGAATTCGAGACGCTCGTGCGCGAACAGCGCGAACGCGACGATACGTACCATCATCCGGTCGTCGGTTTCCGACGGATGACGAGCGACCGTCAACGCGTGATCGGCGTAATAGTGCCGATCCATGTCGGCGATTTGCAGCTCGGCTTTGTAGATCGTGGATTTCAGCGCCATGCGTATACGGCCCGGGCGGGCATTCGGTTCGGTCGGGCCGTGATGATACCGAATGCGCGCCGCCCGGCGCGTGCGGGGCGCTCCACAGCGCCACGGCCCGGCGTCGGCCGGGCCGTATTCAGGCCGCGCTGCCGGCGTGCGGCGCCGGCGCGCGGATGCGAGAGGCGTGCGCGTTACTGCTTGACGAAGCGCGAATCGGTCCAGAGACCCTGCTGGTCGCTGTTGTCGGCGCTGACGAACTGGACGTCGCCCTGATCGACCGACACCACGCGGAAGCGCTGGCCTTCCGGCACCGACAGGCAACGGAAATCGTCGAAATACTGCTGCTTCGCCTGCGACTTGCCGTCACGCTCGTGGCTCAGTACGGAGTCCAGATTGTCTTTCGACAGGCAGCCCCATGCGTTCTTCGTCAGCTGGATTTCCTGCTTCGGCTTCACGGCCGCATCACCGCCTGCCTGAGCGATTGACACCGCGCAAAATGCACCGACAAGGGCAAAAAGGACACCGGTTCGCTTCATCATGTTCTGTCTCCATGCTTGCGGGCACCAGGCTGGGTTAGCTATGTGTTTAAAGGTGATCGTGAACCCGCGTTTTTCACTTTAGAAGACCGGCAAGCGATATCAAGCACATTTGTTGTGCGACCGCAATAGCGGCGAATTGTCGCACCCCGCACGCAGCGCGTTTTTCCGATGCGACGCCGGCCGAGCGCGCGCCGGAATTGAACGGAACGAATCGCGCCGCCGCGCGTCGCTCGTTACAGGACAGGGCTTTCAGCGAAGTTACGGAACGAGCGGTGAACGGTTTGGATAATTCACTTCAATATCGAGATGCTTTTGATGCATCGCACATAAAGTCATCCAAAAACGATATGAATTTACCGCAGCGCGGCAACGGAATTACCTGATACAAGAAAAATGCCAGGTATAAGCGCGTTCGTATTTACCCGCATTTCCGGCAGGACGTCGAACGCTGCAGCGGCGCGGCCGTGCAGCGCGTTTACCCGCGGTTTTTACCTGGCGTGGGTCAAGCGGATTCTGCGCGCTTGAAATAATCGCGCTGGAAGATGCACATCCGATAAGCGTTGTGATACGCGCCGTTTCCGAAAAATTCTTCCTTCAATTCGGCCTCGTGCTGGAATCCGCATTTCTCGTACACGTGGATCGCTGCCGCATTCGACGTATCGACGATCAGATACAGCTTGCGCATGTTCAGGACCTTGAACGCGTATTCGATCGCGAGACGCGTCGCCTGACCCGCGTAGCCGCGCCCCTGGCATTGCGGCGCGATGATGATCTGGAATTCGCCGCGGCGGTGGATGTAGTCGAGCTCGATCAGTTCGACGAGACCGACGAGTTGGTCCTGCGCATCGACCGCGACGAAGCGGCGCTCGCGCTGGTCATGCACGTGCCGGTCATACAGTTGCGACAGCTCGGAGAAGGTTTCGTACGGCTCCTCGAACCAGTAGCGCATGATTTTTGCGTCGTTGTTCAACTCGTGGACGAAGCGCAGGTCCTGGCGCTCCAGCGGCCGCAATGCAAGCGTATGCGTATCGTTCTGGAGTTGCATGTTCGTGTCCTTTTTCTGTCGTTTTCGAGGCCCGCGTGTGCACCGCGGATGCGTCGCAAGAAGTTTGAACGCGGGCGGAGTTCAGAGCCTAGAATGGGAGCAAGGGTTCCCGCCACCGCAAGGAGGCTATCGTGATCGAGCAAGTGATACTCGGCATCTTCCTCGTACTGCCACTCGTGATCGTGGCCGCACTGTTCTCCGACGAACTGTGGCAGGAACATCGGCGGCAGCATCCGCGCGACGAAAACGCCCCGCATATCGACTGGAAGCATCCGTGGCGTCGGGTCCGGCGCGGCCATTGACGGAGCCGACCACCGTACCCGCGACCCGCGCACGGACGTGCCGCCGCGCGCTGCAACCGCCTTCCGCTCCGAACCGATTCCCGCTCAACCAGCGAGACGCCGACGTGAACGACAAACCTATCCTCCCTGCCCACGATGTCCCCGGCGAAGCGATCGACCTGCAGATCGCCGACGTGCTTGCTGCGGTCCGCTATCCGGCGAACAAGGATGCGATCGTCGACGCCGCGCGCGACGCCGGCGCGAGCAACGAAGTGCTGTCGATGCTCGACGGCCTGCCGGAACAGGACTACGCGGACGTCGACGCCGTCACGCGCTGGGTTGCCGGCAACTTCGGTCCTGGTCTGAGCATTTGAGCGACATTCGATAACAGGATAGGATCGGGCCGCACGGTCGCGTGGCGGCCGGATGCATGCTGCCCGGCGCCAAGACCGGGCGTTTCCGCACGAGAGCGTCGGGGGAATCGATGGAAGGCATCCTGATCCAGCACACGACGCGCCGTCAGCTGTGGTTCGGCGCGCTGACGGCGCTCGTCATCGTGCTCGCCCTCGGCATCGCCGTGCCGCACGCGAACGTGGCGCTGCCGGCCGTCGAACCGTTCATGCCGATGTGCGCGCTGACCGTGTTCACCACCGCGAGCATCGCGGCGTTCTTCCTCGGCGCGCAGTTCACCGTCACGCGCCAGCCCGTGCTTGGTGCACTCGGCGGCGCCTATGCGTTCACGGCGCTCGCCGTGGCGCTGCAGCTGCTCACCTTTCCCGGCGTGTTCGCGCCGCACGGCCTGCTTGGCGCGCGGCCGCAGAGCGCCGCGTGGATGTGGGTGTTCTGGCATGCCGGCTTTCCGTGCTTCGTGATGGCCGCGCTGTTCGCGCGCGAACGGCTCACGCGGGCACCCGCCAGTGCTGCGCAAACGCGCTGGTGGGCGATCGTGCTGGTCGGCGGCCCAGCTGCCGCGGCGGCGCTGCTGTGCGTGTTTGCGCTGAACGTTGCGTTGCCACCCGCGTTCCATCCGCCGGCCGATGCGGCCATGCTGCCCGTCAACGGGATTGCGCTCGTCGTGTGGATTCTCAATGCGCTCGCGCTGGCGGCGGTGCTGGCCGCGGGCCGGCTGCGCACGACGCTCGATTTGTGGCTCGCGATCGCGGTGCTTGCGTGTCTCACCGACACGACACTGAACGTGCTCACCACCAACCGCTTCACGGTCGGCTGGTATCTGGCGCGCGTGTTCAGCATGTTCACGCCGGGGGTGCTGGTGTGCGTGCTTGCGTGGGAAGTGACGAAGCTGTATCGGCAGTTGTTCGACGCGCATGCGATGCTGGTGCGTTCTTCCGCGCGCGACGGGCTGACCGGCGCGTTCAACCGTAGTCACTTCAACGATCACTTTCACACGCTGTTCCTGCAGGCGCGGCGTCAGGGCGAGCCGCTGTCGCTGCTGATGGTCGACGTCGACCACTTCAAGGCCTACAACGACGCGTTCGGTCACGTAAAGGGCGATGCGTGCCTGATCGCGGTCGCGAGTGCGCTGGCCGGTGCGGTGCGACGGCCTGCGGACATCGTCGCGCGCTATGGCGGCGAGGAGTTTGCGATCGTGCTGCCGAACACCGGCGCGCGCGGCGCGCGCGTCGTCGCCGAAGAAGTGCGCGACGCCGTGTTGCGGCTCGATCTCGCGATGCCTTCATCGCCGGCGGCCCGCGTGAGCGTCAGCGTCGGCTGCGCGACGGTGTCGGCCGATGAACTGTCGACGCCCGATGCGCTGATCGAAGCCGCCGATGCCGCGCTGTATCGCGCGAAGGGTGCGGGACGCAACTGCATCGTCGCGGCCTGAAAACATCTGCGCATTGCCGAGTTGTTACGGTCATTGTGACCGGAATAATCCGCCGTTACGGATTACCGCGCAGCGAAACGATCGCTTACAGCCGGTGCGGATCGCGCTCGCTATGCTGGGTTCCATATTGAACCCCGAGCAGGTGAACGCGATGAAGAAAACCCTTTTGCTGATTGCCGGCGTGGCCGTGTTGCTGAGCGGCTGTATCGTGGTGCCGGATGGGGGCGGGTATTACGGTGACGGGTATTACCATCATCATCGGCATTGGGATTGATGCCGCGACATCCGGTTCCAGTCACACGGAGGCTGCTGACGCGCGCGGAACGATACCGCAGAACGCCGAAAATGAAGGAGAGATTCACCGCGGCGATGGCCAAGGGCGGCCCATCGGCATATGCGACGGCGGATCGTTTCGCTTCCGAACCGATCGCGGCTTCGTACAAGACATCGCCAGCGGGAGCGCCGACGCTCATTTCCCGATACAAAACCTGCTGAAAATCACCCCGAGCAGATCGTCGGAAGTAAACTCGCCGGTAATCGCATTGAATTGCTCCTGCGCGAGCCGCAATTCCTCCGCGAACAAATCGAGCGACTGTGCGCGTTGCTCCGCATGATCGGCCGCTTGCGCGAGATGATCCTGGGCCGCGCGCAGCGCGATCAAGTGCCGCTCGCGCGCGAGATAAACGCCCTCCGCCCCCGCCTGCCATCCCGCGATTCGCAACAGTTCCGCACGCAGCATGTCGATCCCGTCGCCGCGCTTCGCCGACAGATGCACTTCCGTCAGATCACCTTCGGCCGCCGGATGCTCGACGCAAGCCGGCACGCCGGTCAGATCCGTCTTGTTCAGCACGCGCACCACCGGCACGCCGCCGGGAAACCGCGCCGCGATCGCCTCGTCGTCCGCCGTCATTCCGGTGCGCGAATCGAGCAGATGCAGCACGACGTCCGCGCGCTCGATCTCGCTCCACGTGCGCGCAATCCCGATCCGCTCCACTTCGTCCTCCGTCTCGCGCAGGCCGGCCGTGTCGATGATGTGCAGCGGAATCCCTTCGACCTGGATCGTCTGCGCGACCTTGTCGCGCGTCGTCCCCGCGATCGGCGTGACGATCGCCAGCTCCGCGCCGGCGAGCGCATTCAGCAGCGACGACTTGCCTACGTTCGGCTGCCCCGCCAGCACCACCGACAGCCCTTCGCGCAGCAGCGCACCTTGCCGCGCATCGCCAAGCACATGCGCGAGTTGCTCGCGAATCGTCGCGAGCTTGCCGCGCGCATCGGCCGCTTCCAGGAAGTCGATCTCTTCTTCGGGGAAATCGAGCGTCGCCTCGACCAGCATCCGCAACGTGATCACGTCCTCGACGAGCGCATGGATCTGCCGCGAGAACGCGCCGTCCAGCGAGCGGCCTGCCGAGCGCGCCGCCGCCTCGGTGCTCGCCTCGATCAGGTCGGCCACCGCCTCGGCCTGCGCGAGGTCGAGCTTGTCGTTAAGAAACGCACGCCGCGTGAACTCGCCCGGCTCCGCAAGCCGCAACCCGAAGCCGCGCCCCGCATCCAGGCAGCGCTGCAGCAGCAACTGCATCACGATCGGCCCGCCATGCCCCTGCAGTTCCAGCACGTGCTCGCCGGTATACGAATGCGGCGCAGGGAAATACAGCGCGATCCCGCGGTCGAGCGGGGCGCCGTGCTCATCAAGAAACGGCACGTAGCTCGCATGACGCGGCGCGAGCCGCTGCCCGCACAACGCGTCGATCAGCGGCTGTGCGGCCGCCTCGCCGCCGCGCCCGAACGACACGCGCACGACGCCGATGCCACCCCGGCCGGCAGCGGTGGCAATGGCGACGATCGGATCGGAATCGGTAGCGAGCATGGGAATCGGATGGGTCGGGTGGTCAGTCGATGAATGGTGCGCCCGCACAACACCGCGGGCATCGGAACGCCGGCATTGTAGCGCGCCGGCCTGCACGCGACGGGTCACCCCGTCAGTTTCGAACTCGCCCGAATTTATCCCGGCGGAGCTAAGTCGAGTATCACGCGAGGGCGAGCCGATCGCGTCTATTTCGGACGTGTACGCCCGTCGGAACGGGCCGACGCAGGGGCCGCGATTTCATCTCATGCCTGCAGCCCGCTTGGGATTCGTCCGAATGAGATATCTTTCGCCTATACGGTTGTCTGATACGCCGCGGTGGAATTGCACAATCACCCCCATGCCGACACCCGAAGAAAAAGCGGCGTTCTCCGAACGCCTGAAATTCGCCTTGCGGCGCAGCCCGGAGAAGGTCACCGGCGCGACGGAACTCGCGAACCGGTTCAATCTGCGTCACCGCGGCGAGCACCCGGTTTCGCCGCAAACCGCGCACAAATGGCTGACGGGCCGCACGATTCCGACGCCGGACAAACTCGAAACGCTCGCGAGCTGGTTGCGCGTCGAACTGCACTGGTTGCACTACGGGCCGTCGCCGAGCGTGATCGAGCATCCTACGCCGCAACCGCTTCCGCGCGACGAGCGCTATCCGCCCACCCCCGAGACTATCGAACTCGCGTCGAAGATCGAGGCGCTGCCGCCGCATCAACGCTACCTCGTGCAGGAGCTGATCGAACAGTTCTACCACGTCGAACCGAAAATTGAAGCGAAGAAGGCCTGACGGCCGCGGTCGAACGGACGCACGAACGCCGTCGTCGCCCCGGTGCCGGCCACCGGAAACAAAAAAGCCGCATGGATTGCACCATGCGGCTTTTTTGCGTGCATCGCGGGCGGCTCCCGCCCGCGTGCGTGCGCATCAGGCAGGCTTCTTGACGCCGCCGAGCTTGCGCGTGATGTAGTACTGCTGCGCGATCGACAGCACGTTGTTCACGACGTAGTACAGCACGAGACCGGCCGGGAAGAAGAAGAACATCACCGAGAACGCGATCGGCATGAACTTCATCATCTTTGCCTGAACCGGGTCCGGCGGCGTCGGGTTCAGACTCGTCTGCACGAACATCGACACGGCCATCAGCACCGGCAGGATGAAGAACGGATCGCGCTGCGACAGGTCGTGAATCCACAGAATCCACGGCGCGCCACGCATTTCGACCGACGCCAGCAGCACCCAGTACAGCGAGATGAACACCGGGATCTGGATCACGACCGGCAGGCAGCCGCCGAACGGATTGACCTTCTCGGTCTTGTACAACTCCATCAGCGCGGCGTTCATCTTCTGCGGATCGCTCTTGAAACGTTCGCGCAGCGCCTGCATGCGCGGCGTGATTTCCTTCATGCGCGCCATCGACTTGTAGCTTGCCGCCGACAGCGGGAAGAACACGGCCTTGATCAGCACCGTCAGCAACACGATCGCCCAGCCCCAGTTGCCGACCACGCCGTGGATCTTCTCGAGCAGCCAGAACAGCGGCTTTGCGATGATCGTCACCCAGCCGTAGTCCTTCACGAGCTCCAGGCCCGGCGCGATGCCTTCGAGCATGCGCTCTTCTTCCGGACCCGCGAACAGGCGCGCCTGAACGTCGGCCGACTGCCCCGGCGCGATCGCGGCCACCGGCTGCTTCACGCCGACGCGGTACAGCGTCGGATCGATCTTTTCAGCGTAGATGTCGCGCTTTGCGCCCTGTTGCGGAATCCACGCCGACGCGAAGTAGTGCTGCACCATCGCGACCCAGCCGTTATCGGCGGAGTTCACGAAGTCGGCCTTGTTCTTGTCGAGGTCGCTGAAGTTGATCTTCTGGAAGTGCTTCGCGTCGGTGTAGACCGCCGGCCCGAGGAACGTATGCGAGAACATCGGCGTTTCGACGGCCGTGTTGTCGCGCACCAGCTCCATGTAGACCGTCGGCGTGACCGGTGCGGTGCCGACATTGTCGATCTTGGTGTCGACGCCGATCACGTAGCTGCCGCGCGTGAACGTGTAGGTCTTGATCACCTTCACGCCGCCCTTCACCGGCGATTCGAACGACAGCTTCAGCGTGTTCTGGTCGCCCGTCAGCGACGTCGGGCCCGCATTGACCTGCGTGTAGACGTCGTTGTGGTTCGGGAAGTCGCCGCCGAGCAGGCCCGTGCGCGCGAGATACGTATGGCCGGCCGTGTGGTCGAACAGCGTGATGTACAGATCCGGCTGCTTGCCGTCACCCTGCTTCTTCAGCGTCAGCTTCGCGAGCGTGCCGCCGCGCGTGTCGATTTCGCCGTCATACACGTCGGTCGAGAACTTCACGAGCTGCGCCTGCGCGGCCGGTGCCGTCGTCGACGGTGCGGCGCCCGCCGCGGCGGCCGGTGCGTCACCGGCGGTCGTCGTCGCGCCCGTGCCCGATGCGCCGCCGGCAGCGGCCGGAGCCGTATGCGTGGCGCTCGGGAAGAACATCGACGGGCGTCCATGGTCGCGCTGCCAGTTGTCGTACAGCATGACAGCTGACATGAAGAAGATCACCCATAGGACGGTGCGTTTGATATCCATGCGTTGTCTCAGAGTCGATGGGACCGCGCGTCGGCTTCGCCGCGAGCGCGAGTGTCGGAGTTGGGCGGCGGGACGAGGTCGACGCCGCCCGCGGAAAACGGGTGGCATCGGCACACGCGCCTGACGGCGAGATACGTGCCGCGCGCGGCGCCATGATACTGGATTGCCTCGCGCGCGTAATCCGAACAGGAAGGATAAAAACGGCACCGGTTGCCGAGCATCGGGCTCACGGCAACCTTGTAGAAGCGCAGCAACGCGATCAATACCGTTTCCATACCTTGGGCGGCGCCGTTCGACGCCGCGTCAAAACCGGCCGGGCGGGCGCGCACGCCGCACCGCGGACGGATGCGTCACTCGGACGCGGGCTTCGACGCACGGCGCGCGATCTCCCGGGCCGCCCTGTCGAGCAGCTCGCGAATTTCCGCCGCGCACATCGCCGCGAGCGGGGCGGAGGCCGCGCTCGGCAGCGCCTTCTTGTCGAAGCGCGTGTGCTGCCGCAGCAGCAGGTCGTAACCGGCGAATTCGGCGCGGCGCAGGCGAAACGCGTCGCGCGCCAGCCGCTTCACGAGGTTACGGGTTACCGCTCGCGGCGCATACTTCTTTCCGACGACGAGCCCCAGACGGGCAGGCTGGCCGGTCGGCTTGCCGTAGATCACGAAGTGCGCGGAGCGCCGCCAGGGGCGCAAACGAAAAACGGATGAAAATTCATCCGTTTTCAGAAGTCGCGCAGCTTTCGGGAAGGCGGCTTTCGTCTGCGACGGATTCGCACCCGGCTCGACGGCACCTTCCGCAGAGCTGCGGACGGCGGACACAGCGCGCAACCTGCCTTAGATGGCGAGGCGCTTGCGGCCCTTCGCGCGGCGAGCGTTGATGACCTTGCGGCCACCTGCCGTCTTCATGCGGACACGGAAGCCATGGTTGCGCTTGCGGCGCGTCACGGACGGTTGGTAAGTACGTTTCATGATGTTCTCACTTGTTCGAGAATGTCGAAATTCAGGGGACCGCGTGCCCTTAACCGGAGGCATTCGGGCGAACGCAATCGCCGGGAATACAGGATTGGTTTTCGCGGAACCCGCTATTTAAACCGTTTTTCTCTTGACGGTCAATACTTTACGAGTCGTCCGCCTGTGCCGGCCCGCACCGATCCGGCCCCGCGACCCACAATCCGGGCCTGTGGATAAGTCGCGCTGTGGCCGCGTTTGGCGGTAGAATCTCGCCTTATCTCCAAGAATCCCGCACGCCGCTTCGGCATCCGCCTGCCTCTCCCACACTGTGACGCAGGCGTCCGAGGCACGCTCGCACGACCGCTTCGGGCCTTGTGGCGCAACCGCGACAAGGGCGCCGGCGAGCCGCGCTGTGCATGCAAAAAACGACAGCTACTTGATGAACGATTTCTGGCAACACTGTTCCGCACTGCTGGAGCGCGAG